>DJIE01000240.1 GCA_002433465.1 Salinisphaera sp. UBA6602 | reverse complement strand
CGGCTCGAATCCGCTCGCAGCGGCTGCTAAGCGTGCCATCGTCGCCAGCCGCGGCTATGGGCTCAAGCGGCCTGCCGCCGATCATCGGCCGTCGACTGCTGGGCGCGCTCGAAGAACTGTGCGTCGGTGAACACATCGACGTCGATCGCGGCCAGCCGTGCCTGGCGTGCCGCGGTAACGAGCGCGGCCTCATCGCCGTCGAGAACACTCGCGTCACGCGCGGCATCGGCCAGGCTGTCGGGGTCGCCGGCGGGCAGACGCTTTTCTTTCTGTGCAGCCTTGATGCGCTCGACCAGTGGCGCGGCCTCGCTGACCCGATGAAAGGCGTCGAACAGACGCCCGACGCCGGAGTGGCTGTTCTCTGGCATAAAAATGTCGGCGTTGAGGCGCTCGCTCTGTGCATCCAGCCGTTGAGACACGCCCGCACAGGCCACTGCCAACCGATCGTCGGGCAACCGTGCCAGCCGGTTCACCCGCAGCAGCGGCAACGCCACCCAACGCAGCACCGTGCCGAGCGGCCCCTCGAAATTTTCATAAATGCCTTCGAACGCGTCCTGGACCCTGGCCAGGCTCAGCCGCAGTGCATAGTCGACGAGCACCCGATCTTCCGGCTGGCGGCCTTCGGCCTCGTAGCGCTTGAGCGTGGAAAAGCCCATCAGCATCCATGCCAAGGCATCGGCATAGCGGCCGGTGAGATTGCCGCGCATCTTGAGCTTGCCGCCCACGAAGAACAGCGCCAGATCGGTAAACAGGGCAAAGCGCGAGGCCGCCCAGCCGAGTTTCTTGTAGTAGCGACGGGTCGCCTTGTCGACGTCCGGCACGCGCACGAACAGGCCGCGCGTGACGCCGTGGCCGAGCGTGCGGCCCATATTGGCGAAGAAGTGGCCGATCCAGCCGCGCATGCCTTTCGCGAAGGCGGCCGAATCGTCGTTTTCGACCGCGTGCACCACGTTTAGCGCATGCGGGTGGCAACGGATCGCCCCCTGGCCGAACACCATGAGCGTACGGGTCATGATATTGGCGCCTTCCACCGTAATCGCCACCGGCGCGCTGCAATAGCCGCGGCCGATGATGTTGTTCGGCCCCTGCATCACGCCGGCCCCGGAAAACACATCCATCGCATCGGTTGCGCACTGGCGCGCCAGCTCGGTGGTGTAGGCCTTGAGCACGCCCGAGACCACCGGCGGATTGATGCCGTCGTCCACCGCGCTACAGCCCAGCACGCGCGCGCCCTCGGTCATATAGGCCAGCGCGTTGAGCCGCCCGATGGGCGTGGCCACGCCTTCCATGCGGCCGATCGCCAGGCCGAACTGCTGGCGCACCATCGAATAGGCGCCGGTGGCGGCCGCCACGGTCCGCATGCCGCCGACCGCCGATGCCGGCAACGACACCATGCGCCCGCCTGCGAGGCTTTCCATGAGCATGCGCCAGCCGCCGCCGGCCTGATCTCTTCCGCCGAGAATATTGTCGGCGTTGACCACGACGTTCTCGCCGATCAGCGGACCGTTGGGGAACGCCTCGCCGATCGGCTCGTGGCGATCGCCCTGCTTCAGACCCGGCGTGCCGGCATGAATGAGCACCACGGTTATGCCTGGCGCTTCGCCCTTGCCCAGCAGGTTGTCCGGGTCGCGCAGCCGACAGGCCAGCGATATGAGATTGGCCACCGGGCCGAGGGTGATATAGCGCTTGGCGAAGTTCAGGCGCAGCGATACGTCGCCGTTGTCGTCGCGAAACGCCTCGGCGTCGGCCGTGATCGAGGCCGCATCCGAGCCGGCGGTGGGCTCGGTCAGCCCGAAACACGGCAGATACTCGCCGCGCGCGAGCCGCGGCAGATAGTGGTCTTTCTGACCATCGGTGCCGTATTCGACCAGCAGTTCCGCGGCGCCCAGCGTGTTGGGAATCACGACATAGGTCGACAGAATCGCCGAGTGCGGCGTGACCTTGGCCATGACCGCCGAGCGCGCCAGCGTCGAAAAGCCCTTGCCGCCGTAAGGCTTAGGGATAATCAGTCCGAAAAAGCCCTGCTCGGCCATGAAGTCGATAATGTCGTCGGGCACGCGCCGGCTCAGGGCAATCTCGTTGCAGTCGGCCCGCGAGAGCAGCTCGTTGACCGGCCCATCCATGAACGCCTGTTCTTCGACGCTGAGCTGGCCATAGCGAGAGTCCAGCATGCGCTTGAAGTCCGGATGCCCGGAGAAAAATTCGCCGTCGATCCATACATCGCCGGCTTCCAGCGCCTGGCGCTCGGTATCGGAAATACGCGGCAACACGTTGTTGGCCTGCATCCAGTGCATGAGTTTTTCAAACATTCTTGGGGCTCCCGAGCCTTGGTGGCGTCGTTGGGTAAAGCGTGTCTGCGCAGATTCCACAACTTGAGGCAACGCGCACAGCGGTGCTTACGGATAAAATCTTTGATGGGAATCGGACGTGGCCTGGGCCATGGTCTTGAGGATGGGCGCTGGCCGAAAACGCGGGCCGTGGCGCTCGGCAAGTGCTTGCAGGCGATCAACGATTCGACGTACGCCCACCGTATCGACATAGCGAAACGGCCCGCCGGTGAACGGCAGAAAACCAAGGCCGAAGATCGCGCCGATATCGCCCTGCATGGGGTCGTCGATAATGCGCTCGGACAGACAGTGGGCGGCTTCGTTGACGAATAGCAGCGTGCAGCGTTCCACGATCTCGGCCGCGCCTGGGGCAGGCCCGCCGTTTTCATCGTCCGCCAGCAGCGTAGCCAGCTCGGCATTGACCGGACGCTTGCCGCCCTTCTTCTTTTTCGCCGTGTAGTCGTAAAAACCCTTGCCGGATTTACGTCCGAGATAGCCCGCATCGATCATCTTGGCCGAGGCATCGGGGGCAGCCATACGCTCGCCGAAAGCCGCTTCCAGAATTGGGCCCACCTTGACGCCGACATCCACGCCCACTTCGTCCAGCAGGGTCAGCGGGCCGACCGGAAAACCGTAGTCGACCAGCGCTTCGTCGATGGCACGAACGCTCGCGCCCTCGGCCAGCAACCGGGCCGCCTCGTTGAGATACGGCGATAGCGTGCGCGTGGTGTAGAAACCAGGCCCATCCCGTACCACGATCACCGTCTTGCCCTGGGCCTTGCCGAAGGCGACCGCGGTGGCAATCGTCTTCTTCGACGTCTTGTCGGTAGCGATGATCTCGAGCAGCGGCATCTTCTCGACCGGAGAGAAATAATGCAGGCCGATCACGTTCTCGGGCCGTTTGGCATGGGCAGCAATATCGGCGATCGGCAGCGACGAGGTATTGGTCGCAAAGATGCAGTCCGGGTTACCCCGTGCATCCGCCGCGGCTTCTACATCCGCGAGCATGCTCTGCTTGAGTGCGAGATCCTCGAATACGGCTTCGATGACGATATCCGCGGCCCCGATCCCGCTGTAATCGGTCGTCGCCGTGACCTGATACAGGCAGCGATCGGCCGCGGCCTGCGTCATCGCCTTTTTCGCCACCCGCTTGTCGTAGAAGGAGCGGACCTGCTGCATGCCCCGTGCCAGTCCGTCGTCGCTCACGTCCTTGAGCCGGACCGGCAGGCCGGCCTTGTCCACGGTGACCGTGGCAATCCCGGCGCCCATCAGCCCCGCGCCCAGCACGCCGACATGGGCCACCGCACGCGGCTTGACGTTGCGGGCAACGAAAGTGGCTTTCTTGAGCGACTCGGTGGCGTGATAGACATGGCGCAGCGCCTTGGACTCCGGGCCCATGGCCAGCTCGCCAAAGGCGCGCGCCTCGGCCGCATAGCCGGCCTTTATGCCCTGAGCATAGCCGGTCGCCACCACGTCAATGATGCGCTCCGGCGCGGGATAATGGCCGTGCGTCTTCGCCCGCAACGTCTTGCGGGCCTGGTCGAACAACACACGCCGGCCGGCCGGGTTGTCTTCCAGGGCGGCGTTCGTCAACCCGCCGAGGCCATCGCTGACCCGGTCACGGGCACGCTGAACCAGCGAGGCTCGCGCGGTCGACGAACGCTTGCCGGCCATACGAGCCTGTCGTATCGCCTCCAGAAGCAGTGCTTCCGGGGCGACCACGGAATCGACCAGGCCGATCTTCTGGGCCTGCACGGCCCGCAGTTTGCGCCCGGTAAGCATGAGATCGAGCGCGGTCGCGATCCCTACCAGCCGGGGCAGGCGCTGGGTGCCGCCGCCTGCCGGCAGCAGGCCGAGCATCACTTCCGGCAGGCCAAGCGTCGTCGCGCGGCTTTCGGCCGCGATACGCACATCGCAGGCCAGCGCCAGCTCCAGACCCCCGCCCAGACAACTGCCCTCGATCGCGGCCACCACCGGCACATGCAGTTTCGACAACCGGGTGAAGCTGGCCTGGCCGCGTTTCGACAAGCCTTCCACTTCGGCCGCGCTTTCGACCTGATCGAACAGACCGATATCCGCCCCGGCCAGGAACGACCCTGGCGTGTCCGAGATGAGCACCACGCCGATCACTTCCGTGTCGTGCTCGATGGCGTCCAACGCACGATCGAAGGAATCGGCGAAATCGGCCGTGATCGTGTTCTGGCGCGCGCCGGGTACCGCGAATCGAAGAATGACGATGCCGTCGTCGCGTTTTTCCAGCGTGAAGACTTCGTCGGTCGCGCTGGACGATACGTGTTGGGGGGTGTTGCTCATGACGCTGTGCTCGCAGTCGAATCGTGGACCGGGGCCGATGGGCCGCTCAGTCGCGTTCCAGAATCATCGCGGCACCGATGCCGCCGGCCGCGCAGGCGGTAGTCAGCGCCAGCCCGCCGCCGCGCCGCTTGAGCTCGTGCGCGGTCTGAATGAGGATGCGCGCGCCGGTGGCGCCGAACGGATGGCCAAAGGCAATCGAGCCGCCGTTCACGTTGAGGATGTCGCGATCGATCGTGCCCAGCGGCCCGCGCCCGGTCATGTCCTTGAGATAGGTCTTGGATTCCATGCCGCGGATGTTGGCCTCCACCTGCGCGGCAAAGGCTTCGTGCATATCGATGAGCGTGAGGTCGGACAGCGACAGCCCGGCCCGCTCGAGCGCCAGCGGCGCGGCCAGCACCGGGCCCATCAACAGATCGCGCTCGGGCGTTTTCGCAGCGAAGGCATAGCTGCGGATATAGGCCAGCGGCTCGTAGCCGAGCGCCTTGGCGCGCTCTTCGCTCATCAGAAGCATCGCCGCCGCGCCGTCGGTGAGCGGGCTGGAGTTGGCTGCGGTGACGCTGCCGTTGGCACGATCGAATATCGGCTTGAGCCGGTCGTAGCCCGACCGCTCGCTGTTCGT
>DJIE01000265.1:2031-3843 GCA_002433465.1 Salinisphaera sp. UBA6602 | reverse complement strand
GTTGGATTACGCTGCGCTAATCCAGCCTACGCCCTTCGTTCGCGGGTGATCGTTATCGTCGTCGAATGGCGAGCCATCCTTTGATCGCTTGGTGTCCATCTGCGGACTTTGGTGGTCGTTAGGTGAGGCCGCGTAGGTTGGCTTAGGCCGACAGCCAACAGGTCACGGCTTCTGTGGCGCGTGCGAAAGACGCGGGTCGAATCGCTCGCTCTTATTTGCGCTTTTAGCGTTCATTCGCGGACTTCCTCGTCCGCCGAAGCTCGCCAGAGTCAATAACTGCTCTTGAGCCCGACCACTGCGACCACGATTGCCAGTACGCACACCAGCCGGGCCGGGCGCGCCGAATCGCCCCAGAACAGGATACCCAGCAGCGTGCTGCCCACCGCGCCCACGCCGGTAAACACGCCGTAGGCCACGGCCATGGGAATGCTGTGCATGGCGTAATGCAGACAGGCCAGCCCCAGGCCGAAGCCGCCGACACCGAGCAGCAAGCCGGAAGCATAGATACGCCGCGTCAGGCGTTCGAAGCCGGCCACGCCGACGATTTCGAAGGCCCCTGCGCATAACAAGGCCAGCCAGCTCATGACGTGGCCTTCGCGGTCGACGTGGCGGTGAGCTTGAGCCCGCAGATCGCCGCCAGCAGCAGGGTCAACCAGGCGAGCGCGGCCGGGTCGAAGCGCATGCCGAAGGCGAAGTGGTCCAGCAGGGCGGTGCCGGCTGTGCCCAGGCCGACGAACAGGATATAGACCGTGGTGGCGGCCAGCCGGCGTGCCGCGAGCAGGGCCAGGCTGAAACTGGCGATGACGCAGCCACCGGTCGCAGCCCAGTCGATGATGCTATCGGCGGCATTGAGTCCGGAAATCCAGCCGACTTCCGCAGCGGCGGCTAGAACCAGCCAGATCAGGTTTTGCATTGTTCGCTCCTGCTAACTAACGGTCGTTAGTATAAGCCAGCGCGGTCGAACTGCAAGGGCCGGTTCGCCTCTGTTCGCTCGCGCTAGAATGGGCGCGATGAACGACGCTGCCGCATCCACCGCCGAACGGATCGAAAAAACCGCCCTCGCGCTGTTCGCACGCCAGGGCTACGAAGCCACCACGCTCGCGCAGATCGCCGACGGCGTGGGTATTCGCAAGCCATCGCTGTACAACCATATCGACAGCAAGGCGGCGCTGTTTCTGGCCCTGGTCACCCAGGTGGAGGCAGCTTTCTTCGTGGTTCAGGATGCAAGCTTGGCCCGGCATGCCGAGGCCGATGTGAAGACCCGCCTGCACGCGCTCGTCGAGGACTTGAGTGCCTTCATCTTCACCGAGTCCCAGGGGGCGTTCTACAAGCGCTGTTTGCTGTTTCCACCGGAGCCGCTGGCCGCACAGATCCGCGAAATCAACGCGGCCAACGAACGCCGTATCGACCGTGCCCTGCGTGACCTCTACCTGCAGGGCCAGCGCGAGGGCTGTTGGCGGGCGATTGGGGAGCGCGCCTTTCTGGACGCGTTCTACTGCCTGATGGACGGCCTATACAGTCAGCGCTTCATCTACGACGAGGCCGAATACCGACGCCGGCTGGCTTCGAGTTTGGCTGTCTTCTGGGCCGGGCTCGTACACGCGCACGATTGAAGCCCGGTTTGGTTTTACTTTACCCGTATGGTAAAAATGTAATGTTATTTCATTTTATTTATCAGTCGGGGATCTCATGTGGGGGAATCATCAGTACGGGCCGGTCGCGGTACAGCGGCCGTGGCGGCGTTCGGTCGTCTGTCTTGCATTGCTGTGCGTGCCGGCGTCGGCCTGGGCGGCCGGTAACGACGCCGACGAG
>DJIE01000265.1:0-1725 GCA_002433465.1 Salinisphaera sp. UBA6602 | reverse complement strand
CGGTAACGACGCCGACACGCTCGCCTTGCCCGGCCAGGGTGCCGAGCAGCAGGCACTGGGCCCGATTTCGGTGACCGGCGCGCCGCTGCCGGGCAGTCCGTTGTCGCAGGCGGCGGATGTCGACGTGGTGGAATCCGACGATATCGAAGCCAAGGGTGCGACCAATCTGGGCGAGGCGGTCGAGGACCTGGCCGGCGTGGATTCGATCAGCACCGGCAACAGCGTGGGCAAGCCGGTGATTCGGGGTCTTTCCGGCGAGCGCATCAAGATTTTGTCGAACGGCGTAGGCGTCGATCACCAGCAGTACGGCGTGCGCCATATGCCCACCACCGATACGTTCCTGATGGATCGGGTGGAAGTCGTGCGCGGTGCCTCGAGCGTGCTTTATGGCTCGAGCGCGCTGGGCGGCGCGATCAACCTGCTGCCCCCGGCCATTGCCTGGGACACGCCGGTGCAAGGCGAGGCGCTGACCCGCTATTCCACCAACAACGGTCAGTGGGATACGGGCGTGAAGGCCACCGGCGGCAACGGCCGCTTCGGTTACGCTGCCGGGATCATCCGGCGCAGCGCGGGTAATATCGAAACGCCCGACGAAACGACCTATTTCCCGCCGCCGCCGGCCGAGAAGTTTCGCGACGCGCCGGCCTATACCGGCAAGCTCGGCTATACCGACTTCAATCAGGTCAACGGCGATTTCGCGCTGGGCTATCGCGACGACGACGGCGGCGAATGGACCGCGCGCTACTCGCGCTACAACGACGAGCACAATTTTCTACTGCCGCCGCCTGCGGGCAACCTGCCGCCGGCCGCCGGTGAAGAAGGCGTGGGTCAGTACATCGACAACGAGCAGGTCGAGCTGGCCGGTAACAAGCAGGCCGGTGGCATCACCTGGAAGCCCAAGCTCGTCTGGCAGAACAACCGGCGCCGCTCGAACGCTGCCGGCACGCCCCGCGCGGCCGGTTTCGATAACGCCATCGATATCGAATTCGACCAGTACACCGCGCGCCTGGAAGGCCAGCACGGCCCGCTGCTCGGCCTGGACGGCGGCACCGTGGGTATCGAGTACGTGAACAAGGATCAGGTGTCGCGTGGCACCACCCAGCTGTCGCCGGGCGGCACGGTCGAGAACGCGGCGATCTTTGCCTTCGAGGAGAAAGGCCTCGGTGATCTGCTGCTGCAGGCCGGCCTGCGCTACGACCACCACGAGATCGAGGGCGATGCCTCCAAGACGGCGAACCCGTCGCAGAGCGTGCTCGATGCCGATACGCAATCCTATGATGTGGTGACCGGCTCGCTCGGCGGGATCTATAGCCTGACCGATCGTCTGTCGGTCGCGGCCAACGTTGGCCGCGGGTTTCGTGCGCCGAGCCTGTTCGAGCTGTATG
This sequence comes from Salinisphaera sp. UBA6602, assembly GCA_002433465.1. GTDB lineage: Bacteria > Pseudomonadota > Gammaproteobacteria > Nevskiales > Salinisphaeraceae > Salinisphaera. Next base: position 340 of record DJIE01000265.1, on the reverse strand, counting down.
TCGCCGGCCAGCACGGCGGCGTTGCGGCATTCCAGCGGGGCAATTCCGATCTCGACGAGGAAACCTCGCTCAATACCGATCTGTCGCTGCGCTGGGCCTCGGGTACGCTGCGTGCCAAGGCCACCGTGTATCGCAATGCCATCGACGACTACATCTTTCTTGCCAACACCGGCGAGACGATCAACGGTCTGCCGGTGGCAGCCTACAACCAGGCAGACGCCAAGCTCACCGGCGCCGAGCTGTCCATCGAAAAGGATATCGGCAGCTGGATGACGCTCAGCGCTGCGGCCGCCACCGTGGACGGGGAACGCCGCGATAACGGCGACGAGCTGCCGCTGCT
>DJIE01000176.1 GCA_002433465.1 Salinisphaera sp. UBA6602 | reverse complement strand
CCCGCGGCGCGCAGTTCGCCGACCACCACCGACGCATCGTCCGCGCCGACCTGCAGCACGGCGCCCAGTTCTTCATTGAACAACGCCGCCAGCGCATCGTCGCCGAGGTCGTCGAGCGCGATATCGGCGCCTACCCGGCCGGCGAATACCATTTCGGCCACACAGGCCAGCAGGCCGCCATCGCTGCGGTCGTGATAGGCCTTGATCCGGTTCTCGCCGGCCAGGCGCTGGACGACGCCGAAGAACTGGCGCAGTTGTTTGGGCTGATCCAGATCCGGTGCGACGTTACCGAGCGCCCCGAATGCCTGGGCGAAAGCCGAGCCGCCGAGGCGGTTCTTGCCGTTACCCAGATCGGCCAGCACGAGTGCAGTGCGCCCATCGCTCGGTGCGGCCAGCTGCGGCGTGAGCGTCGAGCGCGCCGCGCTCACAGGCGCGAAGGCAGACACGATCAGCGACAGCGGCGCGCTCATGCGGCGTTCGTTGCCATTGTCGTCGCGCCAGACGCTGCGCATGGACAAGGAATCCTTGCCTACCGGAATCGCCAGGCCGAGTTCGCTGCACAGCTGTTCGCCCACCGCCTGTACGGTGTCGTAGAGCCGTGCATCCTCGCCCGGTTCGCCGCAGGCCGCCATCCAGTTGGCGGACAAACGGACATCGGTGAGCTTGTCGATACGGGCGGCCGCGATATTGGTCACCGCCTCGGCCACGGCCATCCGGCCGGAGGCCGGCGCATCGATCAAGGCCAGCGGCGTGCGCTCGCCCATGGCCATCGCTTCGCCGGTGTCGCCCGTATAAGCGGTCGTGGTCACGGCCACGTCGGCGACCGGCACCTGCCAGGGTCCGACCATCTGGTCGCGGGCGGTCATGCCGCCCACGCTGCGATCACCGATGGTGATCAGAAACGATTTGCTGGCCACGCTGGGCACGCGCAGCACGCGTTCGACAGCCTCGGCCACGTCGACCGCGCTGTGGTCCCAGGCGTCCAGCTCGAGGCGCTGGTGTTCGACGTTGCGCTGCATCTGCGGGGTACGCCCGAGCAATACGCCCATGGGCATATCGACCGGATAACGTGCGTCCTCGTTGTCGGCTTCGCCGTCTTCGACGGTGAGCCGCGACTCGGCCGTGGCCGTGCCGACCACGGCATAGGGGCAACGCTCGCGTGCGCATAGCGCTTCGAAGGCGTCGAGCTGGTCGGCCGCGATCGCGAGCACATAGCGCTCCTGTGATTCGTTGCACCAAATCTCCATCGGCGACAGGCTCACGTCGGCCGCGTCCACGTCGCGCAGGCGAATACGCCCGCCGCGGTCGTCGGCATCGATGATTTCGGGCAGCGCGTTCGACAGCCCGCCTGCGCCCACGTCATGGATCGAAGCAATCGGATTGTGGGCGCCGAGCGCAATACAGCCTTCCACGACTTCCTGGCAGCGGCGTTCCATTTCCGGGTTGGCGCGCTGTACCGAGGCGAAATCCAGCTCGGCCGACGAGGTGCCGCTGGCCATCGACGAGGCCGCGCCGCCACCCAGGCCAATCAGCATGGCCGGCCCGCCGAGCACGATCAGTGCGGCATCGACCGGCACCACGTGTTTTTCGACGTCGTCGGGGCGGACGTTGCCCATGCCGCCGGCGATCATGATTGGCTTGTGATAGCCGCGGATGCCGGTGGCCTCGGACTGGTACTGGAAACTGCGGAAATAGCCGCCCAGCGCCGGTCGGCCGAATTCGTTGTTGTAGCGGGCCGCGCCGATCGGCGCATCGCGCATGATCTCCAGCGGCGTCGCGATGGTCGCCGGGCGGGCGTCGTCGATTTCCCAGGGCTGGATATCGTCCGGCAGACGCAGATCGGACACCGAAAAACCGGTCAGCCCGGCCTTGGGCTTGCCGCCACGTCCGGTGGCGGCTTCGTCGCGAATCTCGCCGCCCGCGCCCGTAGCCGCCCCCGGATTGGGCGCAATCGCGGTCGGGTGGTTATGCGTTTCCACCTTCATGAGCAGATGCACGGGTTCTTCGTGCAGCCGATAGACCCGATCCGCGCCGACCAGCTGGCGGGTGGCGTGATGACCCTCGATCACCGATGCGTTATCGCGATAGGCCGAAAGCACGCCCTCGGGCGCGGCCCGATGCGAATCGCGGATCATGTCGAACAGCGACTTGGCACGGGTCTCGCCGTCGATCGTGAACGCGGCATTGAAGATCTTGTGCCGGCAGTGCTCGGAGTTGATCTGGCCGAACATCATCAGCTCGACGTCGGTCGGGTCGCGATCGAGCGCGCGATACTGCTCGGCGAGGTATTCGATTTCCTCGTCAGCCAGGGCCAGACCCCAGTCGCGATTGGCGGCCTGAAGCGCCGCCACGCCCTGCGCGGCCAACGGCACGCGGCGCAGACCGCGCCGAGCCAGCGTATCGAACAGCCGCGGCAGACGTTCGGCATTGGGCAGCAGCGACTGCGTCATCGGGTCGTGCAGCACACCACTCTGGGCGAGTGCTTCGAAATCCGGCGTGCTGCCGAACGAAAACACCACGCCGCGTTCGAGGCGCGCCAGCGCATCGAGGCCGCTGTTATGGGCGATGTCCTCGGCCTTGGTGGACCACGGCGATACCGTGCCCAGCCGCGGGATCGCGATCACGCCTTCGGGCATGTCGTCGCCGGCATCGACGCCCAGCAGCGCATGCAGGCGCGCGCGATCGTCGTCGCTCGGCGTACGGTTGAAGGCCGCAACGAACACTTCGCGGGCCACCAGGCTGGCCACGTCGATGCCGGCGCCCGACAGGCCGCCGCGTAGGCGTTCGAGTTCGAATTCTGCCAGCGCCGGCTCACCGACGATGACGTGTACGGCGGCGATCGCGTGTTCGCCTACCGATTGACCAGACTGCGCCACGACAGACCCTCGCTTTGATTGGCCACATGCACCCAGTCGGCCGTGGTCGACAGCGCTTGGGCAAGCGCGGCCTGGGCCAGTTCCGGGCGATTGTTGGATTCACTGATATGCGCCACGACCAGCTGCTGCAGGCCAGTGGCATCGATTTGCGTCAGCAGCTCGGCGGCCTGCTGGTTGCTCAGGTGGCCGAG
>DJIE01000076.1 GCA_002433465.1 Salinisphaera sp. UBA6602 | reverse complement strand
GTGCTCGGCGCGGCCATTCTTGCCCTGGGTGAACACCGGGGCGTGATTGAGCAGCCACAGCGCATCTTGGCTCTGGTCATTGCGCGTTTCGGCGAAATCCTGCATCGCCCGCCATACCGGCTCATAGGGCTGGGGTGCCCAGCCGAAACGGGTGACCTCGATGAACGGGGCGGCCATGCTAGAGCGCCATCAGCACGGCGCTGTCGTTGCTCAGATCGCCGTAGATCGCATCCAGCTGAGCCTGACTGCGGGCCGTGATGTTGGCCGTCACCGCCAGATACTTGCCGCCGCGGCTGTCGCGGGCGCTGACCGCGCTGCGCTCGAGTTCGGGGGCGTGCTGCTTGATCAGCGTATAGATATGTTCTTCGAAATCGCCGGCATGCTTGCCAAAGGCCTTGATCGGAAACTCGCAGGGGAATTCGAGTAGGGTTTCTTGCTCAGTCATGGGTCATAGCTTGCAGCGCGGCGTGCATGCGCGTCCAGAGCGGGCCCGGTTCGCCGTTGCCCACGCACGCGCCATCGAGCTCGGTTACCGGGAAAATCTCGCGCACCGACGAGGTGATCCATATCTCGCTGGCGCGCTGCAGATCCTCTCGCAGAAGGGTTTGGACTTCCGCGTGCTCGACCTGCTCGCGCGCGGCGAGTTCGAGCACCGCCGCCCGTGTGATGCCGGGCAGAATGGTATCGCGCAGGGCTGGCGTGACCAGGCGATCGTCGATTACCGCGAATACGTTTGAGGATGTCCCTTCCTGGATACAGCCGTCGCGCACCAGCAGTGCTTCGCTGGCGCCCTGCGCCCGAGCCGCGTCGGCGGCCAGCACGTTGGCCAGCAGCGAAGTCGATTTGATCGTGCAGTAGCGCCAGCGTGTATCGTCATGCGTGACCGCGGCGATCCCGTGCGCCAGTACGTCCGGGTCCACGTGCGCGCGACTCTGGCAGAAGGCCACCACCGTGGGCTCGATGTCGTCGGGAATACGATGATCGCGCCTTGCCGGCGCGCCGCGGGTCACCTGGATATACAAAGAAAGATCGCCGCCGCCATTGGCGTCGATCAACCCTGCGATGATCCCGTGCCACCGCTGGCGATCGTAAGGGTCGCGGATACGCAACAGCCCCAGGCTGCGCGCCAGACGATCCAGGTGCTCATCCAGTCGAAAGCCCCGGCCGGCATAGAAGGGCACCACTTCATAGACGCTGTCGGCGAACAGAAAGCCGCGATCAAGCACCGATACGCGCGCCTGGGCCAACGGCAGGAACTCGCCGTTCACGAAAGCCGTGTTCATCGGTGCCACTCCCGGCCGGTCATGCCATTCGCTCGAACCGCAGGCCGGCCCGCCTGCGCGATTCACAGGCGTAAGCCGGCGTTGCAGCTTATTCGAACATCATCATCACTTCGTCGGTGAGCTGGCGGAAGATGCCGCCTTTTTCGATGTCCTTGCCGGCGAACAGGGGCACCTGCGCAAGCGTCTTCGTGTCGTACTTGATCTCCAGCGTGCCCAGGCGCTCGCCTTTCTTGATCGGCGCGAGCAGGGTGGACGGCAGCTCGGCGTTGGTGGTCAGCGCATCGCGCTGGCCGCGCGGAAAAGCCACGTCTACAGCGCCCTTGGCGACCACGGGCAGCATGGTGTCGTCACCTTTCCAGACGCGAACTTCCGCGATCTGCTTGCCGGCATCGAACAGATGGCCGCTTTCGTAGAAGCGGAAACCATAGTTGAGCAGGGCCGCGGTCTGCGCCTTGCGGGCATTGTTGGAATTCGTGCCCGTGACCACCGCGATCGTGCGCATGCCGTCACGCTTGGCCGAGGCCGACAGGCAGTAGCCGGCAGCTTCGGTATGCCCGGTCTTGCCGCCGTCCACGCTTTCGTCCGACCACAGCAGCGAGTTGCGGTTGTACTGCTCGATACCGTTATATGTGAACTTCTTTTCGTTGAAGTATTGCTGATACAGGTCGGGGAAGTCGCTAATGATCGCGCTGAGCAGGCGCGCGATATCGTGGGCCGACATGTAGTGGTTTTCATGCGGCCAGCCGCTGGCATCAACGAAATGGCTGTTCTCCAGGCCGATTTCGCGCGCGTACTGGTTCATGTAGTCGGCAAAAGTGGATTCCGTGCCACCGACATATTCAGCAAGGGCCACGGTCGCGTCGTTGCCGGATGCGGTCACCATGCCGTGGAGCAGGTCGTCCACCGATACCTGCGTACCGACTTCGATGAACATCTTCGAGCCGCCCATGCGCCAGGCTTTTTCGCTGATGGTGACCTTGTCGTCCAGCGAGATATTGCCTTTCTTGAGCTCATCGAAAACGATATAGGTCGTCATCAGCTTGGTGATGCTCGCCGGCTCGACACGCTGTTCGGCGTTCTTGGCCGCCAGCACCTGGCCCGAGTTGAAGTCGATCAGGATATAGCTGCGCGCATCCAGGCTCGGCGGTTCGGGAATCGGCAACGGCTTGGCCCATGCACCGGCCGTGACCAGGAAAAGAAAAACGAGATAAAGCAGGCGTTTCGCGTGGCTCATCGACTTCGGCTCTTTAAGGACAAACAAGGACGGTTGCGAAGCGCGCCAGTTTAGCGCTTCGGGGCGGTTCGGGCTAACGATCGACTTCCTGGGCCGAAAACCCCTGCTCGCGCAGAATCTGGCGGTTCAGGGCACGGCTGCGTTCATCCGGATAGGGTCCGAGTTGAACGCGATAGATCGGGGTGGCGCCGTCCGACTTCACCACGCGCACCTGGGCAAAGCCGGCGTTCTGTAGACGCCGGTTCAGACGTTGCGCATTGGTTGGGTTGCCGAAGGCGCCGGTCTGCAGATAGAGGGTGCCCTCGCTGCGATTCGACGTAGACGGGCCGGCGGGCGCGGCATTCGTACGGTTGGCAACCTGAATGGCGCGGCCGGGCGTGTTCGCGGCTGGCGTTGCGCGGGCGGGCGCTGCGGCCGGCGCGCGCACGTTTGACGAGTACGACGGCTGGCTGCGAAGTGGCGGCGTGGCGTCGGCCACCTGCGTACCGCGATCTGCCGCGCGCTTTTCGGCCTTCAGGCTCGCCGGCGTGACGGTTTCGATACGTACCGGCACGCTGCCGTGGGCGACCACGTCGAGCCGCCGTGCCGCAACATAGGACAGATCGATGATGCGGCCATCGTGGAACGGGCCGCGATCGTTGACGCGCACGATGACATGCTTGCCGTTGTCCAGATTCGTGACCCGGACATAGCTGGGTACCGGCAGGCGTTTATGCGCCGCGGTCATCTTGAACATGTTGTATGGCTCGCCGCTGGAGGTACGCCGGCCATGAAACTGCTTGCCGTACCAGCTGGCGCGGCCGGTCTGGGTAAAGCCTGCCGCGCTCGGCAATACGTAATACGTTTTGCCAAGCGCTTCGTAGCTGGCCGGGTTGCCGTAGCGCGAAGGCGGCTCGTCGCGGGGTACGGCGTCGGGTATCGCGTCGATATCGATATCCTCGTCGTCCGGCGGGCCGTCGTTCTGGTAGTAGCCGCCGCCCTTGCTCGTTTGCGGAGAGGGCGAGCCGCCGCTCGAGCCACCGCGCGGCTGGCTCGCGCAGCCCGCCACGATCAGGGCCAGACCGGCCAGCACCAGTGTGCGCCGCACGCCGATCATCGGTCCGTGTTGCCGCCGGTGGCAGCGTTCTGGCGGGCGAAGGCGATCTCCTGGCCGAGCTGATAGACGGCCATGGCATACAGCGGGCTGTGGTTATAGGTGGTGATCACGAAGAAGTTGTTCAGCCCCAGCCAGTATTCGGTGCCCTGGGCGCCTTCGAACTGCAACAGGCCGACTTCGGCATCGGCGGCCGGCGGATCGTCCACGCGTACGCCCAGCTGGTCGAGCGCGTCCCAGCGATAGGCGGGCTTGCGTTTGCTGCGTTCGATGGCATCCAGGTTTTTGTCGCTGCCGATCCAGGCCGGCAGCGCGACCGGCTCGCCACGGGCCCAGCCGTGTTCGGCCAGATAATTGGCCACCGAGTAGATGATATCGGCCGGTTCTTCCCACAGATCGCGCTTGCCGTTGCCGTTGCCGTCCACCGCATAGGCGCGATAGCTCGACGGCATGAACTGCGGCAGGCCCATGGCGCCGGCATAGGAGCCGATCTCGCGGTCGCAGGCGAGGTCTTCTTCGACGCAGAGCACGATGAAGTTTTCCAGCTCCTTGATGAAATAGTCCGACCGCTCCGGGTAGTCGAAGCCCAGGGTGGCCAGCGCGTCGAGCACGCGATCGCGGCCGAGAAAGGCGCCGTACTTGGTTTCCACGCCGATAATGGCGGCGATGATATTGGCCGGCACGCCGTATTTGGCGACCGCGCCGTCGAACAGCTCGCGGTGCTCTTCGATATAGGCCGCGCCCTTGCGTGCCCGTTCGGGCTGCAGAAAAATCGGCCGGTAGTCTGCCCAGGTGAGCGTGCGCTCGGCGGGCTTGCGCATGGTGGCTACGATCTTGGGCTGGTATTGCGCGTCTTCGAGCAGGGCGCGGGCCGCGTCGATGTCCACCCCGTCGGCTTTTTCGAGGCGTTCGAGCAGGGCCTTGCCTTCCGGGCGTTCGGCATAATTGCCGGTCGCAGCCGTCGCGATCACGGGCACGCTGGTCAGCGCCAGCACGAGCAGTAGGAGGGATCGTGTCATGTGGCGAGCAGTTTCCGATGGGTATGAATGGACATGAGAATGCCGAACGAGGCCAGCAGGATCACCATGGAGGTGCCGCCATAGCTGATCAGCGGTAACGGCACGCCCACAACGGGCAGCAGCCCGGCGACCATGCCGATATTGACGAAGACATAGATGAAGAAAGTCAGGCTCAGGCTGCCGGCGGCCAGGCGTTGGAAGGTGTCCTGGCTTTTGAGTGCGATATACAGCCCGCGGCCCACAATGAAGCAATACAGCGCCAGCAGCGCCATCACCCCGAACAGGCCGGTTTCTTCGGCGAATACCGCGAACACGAAATCGGTGTCGGATTCCGGCAGGAAGTTCAGGTGGGCCTGGCTACCGTTGAGCCATCCCTTGCCGAACAGGCCACCCGAGCCGATGGCGATCTTGGACTGCGAGATGTGATACCCGGCGCCCGTCGGGTCGCGAGCGGGGTTTAGAAACGTCAGCACGCGCTCCTGCTGGTAGTCGTGCATGTTGTACCAGAGCAGCGGCGCGGCCGCTGCGGCCACAAGCACCAGCAGCAGAATGATGCGCCAGCGCAGGCCGGCGAAATACAGGGCAAAGCTGCCGGCCGCGGCGATCAGGAGCGCGGTCCCCAGGTCCGGCTGGTCGGCTACGAGCAGCACGGGTACGGCAATCAGCAGCGCGGCCACGCCCACGTCCTTGAGGTTGGGCGGCAGGCTACGGTCGCGAAAATAGGCGGCTACGGTCAGCGGCGCGGCCAGCTTCATCAGCTCCGAGGGCTGAAAGCGCACCACGCCCAGGTCGAGCCAGCGGCGGGCGCCCATGGCGGTATCGCCCAGCAGGACCACGAGCACGAGCAGAAACACCCCGAAGCCGAATACCCAGGGCGCGGCGACCCGAAACCATTCGGGCGGTATCTGGGCGACCACGAGCATGCCGAGCAGGCCGATACCCAGGCGGATCGCCTGGTTGATGACCACCGCGCTCGACTGGCCGGAGGCGCTATAGAGCACGAACAGCCCCAGCGCGGCACAGCAGGCGAGTGCGACCAGCAGCTGCAGGTCGATACGCCAGTAGACGAGCCACTCCGACAGCGTCGAAGGCGCATTGGTGGCATTGGCGCTCATCGGCCCGCTCCGGTCGACGCCTGCAGCACCGGCGGCTGGCTGCGAAACGCGTCGATCACCTTGCGTGCCACCGGGCCGGCGACGCTGGAGCCGCCGCCGCCGTGTTCGACCAGCACCGCCACCGCGATCTCGGGATCGTCGATGGGGGCAAAGGCAATGAACAGGGCGTGATCGCGAAACTGGTGCTCGACATCTTCAAGATCGGGTGCAGCCTGGTTCTGGGCCAGCTTGGTGACCTGCGCCGAGCCGGACTTGCCGGCGATCGTGTAATCCAGATTCTGGCCCACGTAGTAGTGCGCGGTACCGCGGGGGTTGGTGATCACCTGTTCCATGCCGCTGATGATCACGCCCCAGTGTGCCGGGTCTTCCAGCTTGATCGGACGCAGGGCCGTGGGCCGGGTCTGGTGCATGGTGCCGTCAAGCGGATCGCGCCAGCCGCCCAGCACGTGCGGCTTGTAGCCCTCGCCGCGTTCGGCGATCCGGCTGGTCATCTGTGCGAGCTGCAGCGGCGTCGTGGTCATGAAGCCCTGGCCGATGATCGTATTGAGCGTTTCGCCCGGGAACCACGGCTGATTACGGGTGCCGTTCTTCCAGGCGCGAGACGGCATGATGCCGGAATTCTCGCGTGGCAGGTCGATCCCGGTACGCGAGCCGAGCCCGAACAGCGCCCCGTAGCGGTGAATATTGTCGATGCCGAGCTTGAGCCCGAGCTTGTAGAAATACACGTCCGAGGAGCGATAGATCGCCTCCGGCATATCCACCCAGCCATGCCCCGAGCGTTTCCAGTCGCGATAGCGGTGATTACTGCCCGGCAGCGTGATGAAACCGGGACACCACACCTGCTTGTCGGCGGCGATCTGGTCGGTTTCCAGCCCCGCCAGCGCCATCACCGGCTTGACCGTGGAGCCGGGCGGGTACTGGCCTTGCAACGCCCGGTTGAACAGCGGTTTATGCGGGTCGGATATCAGCTTCTGGTAGTTCACGTGGCTGATTCCGTCGACGAACAGGTCCGGGTCGTAGCTGGGTTTGGATACCAGGGCCAACAGCCCGCCCGTTTTCGGGTCCATGGCGACCACGGCACCGTCCTGGTCGCCCAGCGCGTCGTATGCGGCGCGCTGCAGGCGTGCGTCGATGGTCAGGAACAGGCTCTCGCCTGCGACCGGGCGATTCATTTCCAGTTCGCGCAGCGCGCGGCCGCTGGCGTTGGTCTCGACCACGCGCGAGCCCGGCTCGCCGTGCAGGCGTGATTCGTAGCTGTACTCGACGCCCGACTTGCCGATGTGGTTGGAGCCGCGATAGCGCTTTTCGTCCACGCGCCGCAGATCCTCCAGGGTAATGCCGCCGACATAGCCCACCAGATGGGCCGAGACGTCGCCCAGCGGATAGTGGCGGGTCAGCCCGGCCCGTACGTCGACGCCCGGAAAGGCACCCCGATTGACTTCAAAACGGGCGACCTCGCGCTGGCTGAGATTGAGTCGGATGGGCACACCTCGAAAACGCGGCGTCTTGGCCATGCGATCTCGAAAGCGCTGCAGGTCGGCCTCGCGTATTTCCACGATGCGCGACAGGCGATCGAGGGTCGCGTTCACGTCGTCGACCTGCTCGGGCACGATCTCGAGCCGGTAGGCAGGCAGGTTATCGGCCAGCACCACGCCATTGCGGTCGTAGATGAGCCCGCGTACCGGCGGCATCACCTGAACACGCATGCGGTTGTCCTGCGAACGCGTTTCGTAATAGCCGTAGCGCAGCACCTGCAGAAAACCCACGCGAAAAAGCAGCACGCCCACGAGCACCATGATCGCCGCCCCCGCCACCGCGGTGCGCAGCAAAAACATGCGCCGCTCGGCCGCATGGTTCTTGATCGCGTTATCGGTGACCATGCGGCGTTGAAAACTCCCGTGCCCCAAGGGCCTGCATTAATCTGTTGAAGTATGACGTGAATCGTCGCGCGGCGCGCGAACGGATGCAGCGCCGGCATGCAGCGCAGCGACGCGCCCGGCGGATTTCACCGTGGGTCCGGGCAGCGATCACGAACGTTTCAGAATTCCCTGATCTATCCGACCTCTAATTCGGCGATGCGTTCCAGCAGCGACGCCCAAAGCGGCCAGACGAGCACGGTCGTTGCCACCGGCAGCCAGCGCCACCACTGATTGACCTCGGCCCCGGTTACGCCATCGATCCAGAACAGCGCGAACTCATAGAGTATGAATACCGGCAACAACAGCACGCTCTGCTGCCAGACCGGAAAGCTCCAAAGCAGCTCGCGCATGCGGATGACGAGGTATCCGGCCACGGCCAGCGCGAGCCCGTGTTCGCCCAGCGGGGTACCGTAGATCACGTCGATCAGAACGCCGCTGGTCCAGGCGGCCAGCAGGCCGAAACGCCCCGGCTGCACCAATACCCAAAACAGCACGGTCGCCGGGTAGAGCGCCGGGCGAACCGCCGACAGCGCATCGGGCAGCGGCAGAATGGCCAGAAACAGCGCGCCGCCCAGCGTAGACAGAATAAGCAGGCCGCTGACGCGGCGCTCGGTAATCATGGAGCCGGGCTGTCGCCGTTCGCATCGTCTTTCGCCTGATCCGTGCTGTTGCCCTCCTGGGCCTCGGCAACGGGGTCGAGCGTGTTGTCAGTCCACACCAGCAGGACTTCCCGGCCGCGATTGAGGTGGGCGGTCGGCGTGGCTACGACCTCCAGAAACTCATCGCCCGGCTGGTGGACGACGCTCGTGACCTCGGCTACCGGATAGCCGGCCGGGTAACGCCCGCCCAGCCCCGAGGTCACCAGCAGATCACCCACCTGGATATCGGAATTATTGGCCAGAAACGGCAGGCGCAGTTCGCTGGACTTGCCGCTCCCCTGGGCGATCGTCTGCAGGCCGGTGCGATTGATTTCGACCGGAATGCCGTGATTGGCATCGGTGATCAAAATCGCGCGCGAGCCCATGGGCGTCACGTCCGTGACCTGGCCCATGATGCCGTTGGCATCGACCAGTGCCTGGCCGACGAACACGCCGTCGGTCGAGCCCTTGTTGAGCTTGATGTAGTGTCGATACGGATCGGGACTGACCGAGAGTATGCGCGCGATCAGCACGTTCTGGTCGAGCGAACTGGCCGAGGCGAGCAGGGCACGAATGCGCTCGTTTTCGGCCTGCAGCGACGCCAGGCGTTGCAGGCGCGCCTGCAATAGCAGCACCTTCTGCTCGAGCGCTTCGTTATCGGCAATGAGCTGGCCGCGATCGAAATAGCGGCCCAGATAATGGACCATCTCGCCGGGTAGCTCGGCGATCATCTGAATGGGCTGGGTGGCGACCGCGAGCGTACTGCGGATCGGCTTGAGCGACGTGCTCGCGTGATCGACCATCATCAGGATAATCGATATAACCACGATCGCGACGATCCGAAGGCCTGGCGTAATGCGTCGACCCAGCAGCGATGATTTGTCGTCCTCGGCGAGTCCGCGCACTCAACGCCCCTGAAACCGTGGAATAAACCGTAATTATCGCGCCAGATTAGGCTGGCGCACGGACCTTCGCAACTGTCTTGCAGTCGCGAAGGCGATAGACCGCGGCCTTACTCCAGTGCGAGCAGCTGGCCGGTCTTGCGGTCGATCATTTCCAGGAGAATGCCGCCACCGCGGGCCACGCAGGTCAAGGGATCGTCGGCCACGATCACCGGCAGGCCGGTTTCTTCGGAGATCAGCTTGTCCAGATCGGCCAGCAGCGCGCCGCCGCCGGTAAGCACGATTCCGCGCTCGGCCACGTCGGAGCCCAGCTCCGGCGGGGTGGACTCCAGCGCAAGCTTCACGGCGCTGGTGATATTCGAAAGCGGTTCCTGCAGCGCATCCAGTACTTCATTGGAGTTGAGCGTGAACGCGCGCGGCACGCCCGCGGACAGATGCCGGCCGACCACCTCGATTTCCTTGACCTCGTGGCCGGGGAAGGCGGTGCCGATCTGCTGCTTGATGGACTCGGCGGTGGATTCGCCGATGAGCATGTTGTACTGGCGCCGCACGTAGTTGACGATCGCCTCATCGAATTTGTCGCCGCCGGTGCGCACGGACTCGGCATAGACGATGCCGTTGAGCGAGATGACCGCGACTTCCGAGGTGCCGCCGCCGATATCCAGCACCATCGAGCCGCGTGCCTCACCGATCGGAATACCCGCGCCGATGGCGGCCGCGACCGGCTCTTCCACCAGATACACGCGGCGCGCGCCGGCGTTGGAGGCGGATTCGCGGATCGCCCGGCGCTCGACCTGGGTCGAGCCATAGGGCACGCAGACCAGAACGCGGGTCATCGGCCGCAGCATGCGCTTCTTGTGCACCTTGCGGATGAAGTGCTGAAGCATCTTCTCCGTGACGGTGAAGTCGGCGATCACCCCGTCCTTGAGCGGACGAATGGTGGTGATGTGGTTCGGTGTACGCCCGAGCATGCGCTTGGCATCGTGGCCCACGGCCTCGATACGCTTGCCGCCGCGCGCGTCCATACGGACGGCGACCACCGACGGCTCGTTGAGCACGATGCCCTGATCGCGCGCATAAATCAGCGTGTTGGCTGTACCCAGATCAATCGAGAGATCGTTGAGGAACAGGCCGCGGAAATTGTCGAACATGTAGAGCACACCCGAGGGCAAGTACAAAAAAGCGCGTGGTCGACACGCGCGGCGGGCGCCGCGAAGTCGCATCGTGACGCACTAGGGAACCTGAAAATAGGTCAGAGGTTCATCAGGAGCGCAATGCTAGCAACGGGCATGCGTAACGGCAACGCTGACGACGGCCGCCAAGACACTTATGCTAGTTTTAGCCGCGCGCAGCGCCGCTGCGCTGTGTTTTTCACGCCCCCGTACTGGTTGGAAGAATTACTGTGAGTCTGAGCGAAGAGCAGGTTCGGAATGTGGCCCGTCTGGCCCGTCTCGGCCTCGATGACGACCAGATCGCCGAATATGCCGGCGAGTTGTCGAACATCCTCGAGGTGGTAGCAAGCCTGGAACAGGCTGACACTACCGATGTGGAGCCCATGGCGCATCCGCTGGATCTGGCCGCGCGGCTGCGCGCCGACGCCGCGGTCGCGGTGCAATCGCGCGACGATTTCCAGGCGATTGCGCCCGCGGTCGCCGAGGGCGTCTATCTCGTGCCGAAGGTGATCGAATGAGCGACGAGCGCAGTATCCGCCAGCTGGCGGGCGATCTGGCGGCGAAAAGGCTGAGCGCCGTCGAGTTGACCGACCACTTCCTCAAGCGCATTGCCGCCCACGACGAGCGCCTGAATACGCTGATCAGCCGTAGCGAGTCGGCCGCGCGCGAGCGCGCCGCGGCCATCGATGCCGGCACCGACGCCGGTACGCCGCTGGCCGGGGTGCCGATCGCCCATAAGGACATCTTCTGCACCCGCGGCGTACGCACCAGCTGCGGCTCGCGCATGCTCGACAACTTCGTCGCACCGTATGATGCGACCGTGGTCGAGCGTCTGGCAGCGGCCGGCACGGTGACGCTCGGCAAGACGAATATGGACGAGTTCGCCATGGGCTCGTCCAACGAAACCAGCTTCTACGGCGCGGTACGCAACCCCTGGAATACCGATCATGTACCGGGTGGTTCCTCCGGCGGGTCGGCCGCGGCGGTGGCTGCCGGGATGGTGCCCGCGGCGACCGGCAGCGATACCGGCGGCTCGATCCGTCAGCCGGCGGCTTTCTGTGGCGTGACCGGTATCAAGCCGACCTACGGGCGCGTATCGCGCTACGGCATGATCGCCTTTGCCTCCAGCCTGGATCAGGGCGGCTGTTTTGCCCGCTCGGCCGAGGACTGTGCCGCGGTGCTGCAGGCCATGGCCGGTTTCGACGAGCGCGATTCCACCAGCGTCGAACGCGCGGTGCCCGATTACAGCGCGGCCCTGGCTGCCCAGGGCGACGATTTTCTCAAGGGCATGAAGGTCGGCCTGCCGAAGGAATACTTCGCCGAAGGACTGGACAACGCCAGTCGCGAGGTCATCAACGCCGCGATCGGCGAATTCGAGGCGCGCGGCGCCGAGATTGTCGAGATCACGCTGCCGCATACCGAGCTCGCCGTATCGACCTACTACGTGCTCGCGCCGGCCGAGGCGTCTTCCAACCTGGCCCGCTTCGACGGCGTGCGCTACGGCTATCGCTGCGATAACCCGGTGGATCTGGAAGACCTGTATACCCGCTCGCGCGGCGAAGGCTTCGGCCGCGAGGTGCAGCGGCGCATCATGGTCGGCGCCTATGTGCTGTCGGCCGGCTACTACGACGCCTACTATCTGAAAGCGCAGAAGACGCGGCGTCTGATCGCGCGCGATTTCAGCGATGCCTTCGACAAGGTTGACCTGATCGCCGCGCCCGTGACCCAGGCGCCGGCCTTCAAGCTCGGTGAAAAGCTCGACGATCCGGTATCGATGTATCTCAACGACGTCTATACGCTGCCGGCGAGTCTGGCCGGTTTGCCGGGCATGTCGGTGCCGGCCGGCTTTGTCGACGGGCTGCCCGTTGGCCTGCAGCTGCTGGCGCCGTGGTTCGAGGAAAGCCGTCTGCTCGGGGCAGCGCATGCCTATCAGCAGTCCACCGATTGGCACAGCAAGCGTCCGGCAGGGTTCGAATAATGGCCTGGGAAACCGTCATCGGGCTGGAAGTGCATATCCAGCTCGCAACGCAAAGCAAGATCTTTTCCACCGCGCCGACCGCCTACGGGGCCGAGCCGAATACCCAGGCCAGCGCGGTCGATATCGCGCTGCCCGGGGTGTTGCCGGTGATCAACGGCCAGGTCATCCGCATGGCCACCCTGTTCGGGCTGGCCATCGATGCCGATATCGCGCCCAAATCGGTGTTCGCGCGCAAGCACTATTTTTACCCGGATTTGCCCAAGGGCTATCAGATCAGTCAGTTCGAGCTGCCGATCGTCGCCAACGGGCATCTGGATATCGTGTTGCCCGATGGAACGGAAAAGCGGGTGGGCATCACCCGTGCGCATCTGGAAGAAGACGCCGGCAAATCGCTGCACGAGGCGTTCGATCGCGATACCGGCATCGACCTCAACCGGGCCGGCACGCCGCTGGTCGAATGCGTTTCCGAGCCGGATATGCGTAGCGCGGCGGAGGCGGTGGCCTATGCGCGCAAGCTGCATGCGCTGGTCCAGTATCTGGGTATCTGCGACGGCAACATGCAGGAAGGCTCCTTCCGCGTGGACGCGAACGTCTCTATACGCCCGGTGGGCTCGAGCGAGTTCGGCACGCGCACTGAAACCAAGAACGTGAACTCCTTCCGCTTTCTCGAAAAAGCGATCGAGTTCGAAGTCGAGCGCCAGATCGATGTGCTCGAATCCGGCGGCACCATCGTGCAGGAAACCCGCTTGTACGACCCGGACGCCGACGAAACGCGCTCCATGCGCAGCAAGGAAGAAGCCCACGACTATCGCTACTTCCCGGACCCGGACCTGCTGCCCGTGGTCATCGACGATGAGTTCGTGGATGCCGCGCGTGCCGATCTGCCCGAGCTGCCGGATGCCAAGCGCGAACG
>DJIE01000155.1:4677-6228 GCA_002433465.1 Salinisphaera sp. UBA6602 | reverse complement strand
GGTGTCCTTGTCCAGACGATGCACGATGCCGGCCCGTGGCAGCGCGGCCATCGATTCGTCGTGGTGAATCAATGCGTTCTGCAGGGTGCCATCGGGGTTGCCGGCCCCCGGATGCATGACCAGCCCGGCCGGCTTGTCGAGCACGATGATGGCCTCGTCCTCGTAGATGATGTTCAGACCGATCGGCTCGGCGACCACCCGTGCGTCGTCCGGCTCGCTGGGGACGGTCAGACGCACGGTTTCGCCGCCGGCCACCTTGGTCTTTGCCGGCGGGTTCTCGCCATCGACGGTCAGTGCCCCTTCGGCCAGCCAGTTCTGCAGGCGCGAGCGCGAATAATCGGGCAGCATCGCTGCCAGGGCACGATCCAGCCGGGCGCCGGAAAACTCTTCTGGGATCGGCGCCTCGAAATCCGGGGCACGATAACTTGCCGACATGGGCGTTTCTCTTGGTTTGCGAACACAAAGCGTGACATGGCGTACCGCGCGACCGTATAGGTATACTCCGCGTTCGTTTTTGATCTGTCGACGTGCGGCGCACGTCCGGGACTGGCATGCGGAAAATCGTTCTCGCGCTTTGTATTCTGATGGTTCTTGCGATCACCGGTTGCGGCGGCGACAAGGGCGTCAACGAAACCGGCTACAGCAGCGAGCCGCTGGTCGACCGTGACGGCAACAAGCTCGACTCGGCCGACGCCGAGCGCCTGTACAAATCCGCGCGTGAATTTCTCGTCGACGGCGACCCCGATCGAGCACTGAGATTATACGCCGAAGTCCAGGCGCGCTTTCCGTTCTCGCCCTATGCAGCGCAGGCGGAAATGGAATCGGTGGCCGCGCATTACAAGGCCAAGGAGTACGAGGCCGCGGTCTCGGCTGCCGATCGTTTCATCAAGCAGCGCCCGCGCAACGCGCATATCGACTACATCTACTACCTGCGCGGCCTGGCGAACTACGACCGCAACGATCCCGGCCTGCTCGGCGGCGATCCGGACAAGCGCGATACCCGCTTCCTGCAGCAGGCGTTCACCGACTTCAACTTGCTGGTGGAAAACTATCCGCAGAGCGTTTATCGCAAGGACGCCCAGCTGCACATGGTCGAAATCCGCAACCGCTTGGCGCAGTTCGAAATCAACGTCGCCGAGTACTATCTGCGGCGCCGGGCCTACGTAGCTGCCAGCCGCCGCGCCGAAACCGTGATCGAACGCTATCAGGGTTCGGATTCCGTGCCGCGCGCGCTGGAGATCATGGAAGAAAGCTATGCGAAGCTGGGGCTGGCCGACCTGGCCGAGGATGCCCGGGCAATCCTGCAGGCCTCCTATCCGAATTACGTCCTCCACCGCGACGAGTTCTATCGCCAGCGGGCTGGTGAGAAACCGCGTTACAGTCTGCCGGCGATGGACGCCCCCGCCAGCGAGGGCCAGACCATCGACGACGACGCCGATAGCGACGACGCACAGGCGCAGTAACGATATAACTCGAAAGGCGGCGGCTGGCTCTGAGGCCGCGGCCGTCGTGTCCCGCGCTAATGCGCGGAGACGCTGACAGGGCTAGAGT
>DJIE01000155.1:1153-4431 GCA_002433465.1 Salinisphaera sp. UBA6602 | reverse complement strand
GGAAGGCGGCGGCTGGCTCTGTGGCCGCGGCCGTCGCGTCCCGCGCTAATGCGCGCAGACGCTGACGGGGCTAGAGGACGCCGTAAACCGCAGTGATCGGATAGCGCCGATCGCGGCCAAAGGCACGACGCGTGACCTTCGGCCCCGGGGCCGCCTGGCGGCGCTTGTATTCGTTGCGCCGGATCAAACCCGCCACCTGACGCACATCTTCTTCGGCAAAGCCCCGTTCGCAGATCCCCTCGATCGATTCCGCCTGCTCGACATAGGCTTCGATGATGGGATCGAGCACGTCGTACTCGGGCAGCGTATCCGTATCGGCCTGATCGGCGCGCAGTTCTGCCGACGGCGGACGGGTGATCACGCGTTCGGGTATCACGTCGCTGCGGGTATTGCGGAACTTGGCGAGCCGGTACACGCAGGTCTTGTAGACATCCTTGAGTGGCGCAAAACCGCCGCACATATCGCCGTAAAGGGTGGCATAGCCCACCGCCATTTCCGACTTGTTGCCCGTGGCCAGCACCACATGGCCGAACTTGTTCGATAGCGACATCAGCAGCGCGCCGCGAATACGCGACTGCAGGTTTTCTTCGGCGGTATCCGGCTCGCGGTCGCCAAACAGCGGTGCGAGCGTATCCAGCAGCGCGGTAAAGCCGGCTTCGATCGGCAGCTCGTCGTACTTCACGCCCATACGCTCGGCCTGCTCGGCCGCATCCACGTTGCTGATAGCGGCGGTATAGCGCGACGGCATCGACACCGCCCAGACACGCTCGCCGCCCAGCGCATCGGCGGCAATCGCCATCGCCAGGGCCGAATCGATGCCGCCGGAGGCGCCGATCAATGCGCCCGGAAAGCCGTTGCGATCGACATAATCGCGGGTCGCGCGCACCAGCGCGTCGTAGACCAGCGCTTCGTCGGATTCGTCAGCGACGATCGAGGGGGCGCCTTGCGCCCCGCCCTGCGCCTGGGTATCGACACAAAACACGCCCGACTCGAACGCCGGCGCCCGCAGTATCAGCTGGCCGGAACGGTCGACCGCGCAGGAACGACCGTCGAATACCAGCTCGTCCTGGCCACCAACACAGTTCACATAGCAGATGGCCAGATCATTCGCCCGGGCGCGCTCGGCCAGCAGACCCTCGCGCTCGGCCTGTTTCTCGACATGAAACGGCGAGGCGTTGAGGTTGATGAGCACCTCGGCACCGGCCGTCTTGGCCTGGGCCGCCGGGCCCTGCTCCCAGATATCCTCGCAGATGGTCACGCCGATGCGATGCGAGTCCAGTTCGAATATGCAGGGCGATTCGCCGGCACGATAATGCCGGCGTTCATCGAACACCCCGTAGTTGGGCAGGCACTGCTTGCGATAGCAGGCAATACGCTCGCCATCGCGAATCACCGCCGCGGCGTTATAGATGACGTCGCCGACATACTCGGGGTAGCCGACAATGGCCGTAACCCCGGTCAGCTGCTCGGTAAGCAGCGACAACGCGGAGTCGATAGCCGCCGGCAGCCCGCGCCGCAGCAACAGGTCGTCCGGCGGATAGCCCAGCAATGCCATTTCGGGAAAGGCCACGATATCGGCGCCGTCGCGATCGCGCGCGGTGGCAGCCGCTTCGATCATCTGACGTGCATTGCCCTCGATATCGCCCACCCAGACATTGAGCTGGGCCAGTGCGATACGTAGCGAAGATTCGCCCATGCCGTATTCAACTCCTCGACGCGTGCCGACGCCCGTTCGCGCGACGCGCTGTACATGACAACTGCCAAGGATACGCCAGCGCTTGGCGCTTGTGACCCGTCGCGTGCCGCCAGATCACCGCAAAGCGGCCGATCGACCGGATTCAGCCGCTCAAACCCACCGCCGAACCGTCTTCACACTTTTCCAGACCATCGTCGATATCGAGCACGCGCTCGCGATAGAACAGATGCAACGTCGGCGCGATTTCATCCGGCAGTTTGCCGCCGTTGGCCTTGCGAAACAGCCCGTGGGGGATCACGGGAATACCCGGCTTGTGTACCCCGTACATCGTCAAGCCGCATTTAGGGCAGCCGTAACGCGTCATCTGCTTGCCCTCGACCTTGTGCACGAACAGCCGGGATTGGTCCGGCAGCTCGACGTTCTCGTGTGCCCAGCCGGCGGCCGACAGCACGTCGACGTTGTACAAGTCACGACAGCTACCGCAGTGGCAGTGCAGCGACAGTTTGGGCTGGTCATACGCGGTCATGGTCACATGGCCGCAGTCGCAGCTGAGTTCGTAGGTTTTGCTCATTTCGATTGTGCTCAATTGAACTATCACGTCATTCGAGCATTTATGGGCGGGGTAACTCTATAACGCCGCTGTTGTGACGCTGCGGGACTGGCTCAGAAGACGAGCGGTTCGGGCTGCTGCGCGACTCATACTCTTTTGTTTGCCCGACCATCCCCCGGTTTCAGTAGCATTTCGATCCAGAGCGCGTCAGTTCAAATCGCCGCTTCTGCGGCTATTTGCGCAACATAGCCAGCGGGCGTAAGCGCGCTTAGTTCTTTCTTAGGTCGCTCTTCGTTTTACTCACGATGCTAGCCGAGGATGATCGTGGTTGCGTGAGCGAGGCTCACGAACCAGTGCTCGTTCAAGCATTTAACTCAAAAACGGCCTTTGAAGAGTTCAGAGGATGGGCCGTACTGCGCAGGTCGCTTCGCAACCAGCGACGTGAACGCTTATCGACTGATCATCCGCTTTGAACCAAAAAAGCCGGCGCCGCAGAAGCGGACGCCGGCTTCGATCATCCAGCGGATGAGGATGCAATCAAGGCATCGATCAGCCCAGGATTTCTTCCATCTTGCTGCCGATCTCGGCGGTCGAACGCACGGTGGCGACACCGGCGGCTTCGAGGGCCTTGAACTTGTCGTCGGCCGTGCCCTTGCCGCCCGAAATGATGGCACCGGCATGGCCCATGCGCTTGCCGGGAGGCGCGGTCACGCCGGCGATATAAGCCACGACCGGCTTCTTCATGTTGCTCTTGATGAACTCGGCGGCTTCTTCTTCGGCGGTGCCGCCGATTTCGCCGACCATCACCACGCCTTCGGTCTGCTCGTCGTTCTCGAACATTTCGAGCACGTCGATGAAGTCCAGGCCGTGGATCGGATCGCCGCCGATGCCCACGCAGGTGGACTGGCCAAGGCCGATGTTGGTGGTCTGGAAGACCGCTTCATAAGTGAGCGTGCCGGATCTGGAGACGATGCCGATCTTGCCCTTCTGGTGGATATGCGCCGGCATGATGCCGATCTTGCATTCGTCCGG
>DJIE01000155.1:473-765 GCA_002433465.1 Salinisphaera sp. UBA6602 | reverse complement strand
CACCTTGAGCATGTCCATGACCGGGATATGCTCGGTGATACAGATGATGGTTTCGATGCCGGCAGCTTCGGCTTCGAGAATCGCGTCGGCCGCGAACGGGGCCGGCACGTAGATCATCGTGGCGTTGGCGCCGGTCTCTTTCACCGCGTCCGCGCAGGTGTTGAACACGGGCAGGTCGAGATGGGTTTCGCCACCGCGGCCGGGGGTCACACCGCCAACGATGTTGGTGCCGTAGGCGATGCACTGCTCGGAATGGAAGGTGCCCTGGGAGCCGGTGAAGCCCTGGACGATG
>DJIE01000155.1:0-153 GCA_002433465.1 Salinisphaera sp. UBA6602 | reverse complement strand
CTGGACGATGAGTTTGGTGTCGTTATTGACGAGAATGCTCATGATTTGATCCTGGTCTAAAGCGTGTTCGTTGGAAGATCGATCGAAGGCCGGGGGTTAGCCCTTGGCCTCGGCGACGACCTTCTTGGCCGCGTCGGTCAGATCCTGAGCGGC
>DJIE01000245.1 GCA_002433465.1 Salinisphaera sp. UBA6602 | reverse complement strand
CGGCGGCGTGAATATCGCTCGCTAAAGTGAACGGCAGGTCGGGTTAGGAACACCGTGCAGCGACCGTAAGATCGTCCAGCGCGCCCTCAAATATAATTTTGCATTGAGTGTTACGTGAGGCCGGAGCCTTGATCGCCAACCATGACCGGGAATTCGCATTGGTAAAAAAAGACGCGATATATACCATCAGTCCAACCGGCGAACTCGAGCGTATCCCTTGCGAACCGTATTCCAATGAATTGTTGCTTCAACAATTGATCGCGGACTACCCGGAATTGCTTGCAGGTGATTTGATAGATCCGGACGCTCCACCGCGTTGGTTCCTTGTCAGTAGTGAGACGGGCATACCCGATAACAACGAAAGCCATGATCGTTGGGCGATGGATCATCTTTTGATCGATCAGTGGGGGCGCCCGACGTTCGTAGAGGTCAAACGAAGCACGGACACGCGTATTCGGCGTGAAGTGGTTGGCCAGATGCTGGATTACGCCGCCAATGCTTTAGCGTATTGGCCGTCCGATCGTATCCGCGGTCTCGCGGTTGAGACTGCTGGCAGTGCTGAAGGGCTTTCGCGGGCGTTGTTTGAATTTCTGGGAGGTGAAGTTGAGCAAGGCTCGTATAACGACGTTATCGAAGCGTTCTGGGCGTCGGTGCATCGTCATCTAGCAAACGGAGAAGTGCGGCTTCTGTTCGTAGCGGACCAGATCCCTACCGAACTGCGGCGGATTATCGAATTTTTGAACGAACATATGCCGGCGATCGAGGTCCTCGGGATCGAGATCAGGCAGTACCAAGGTGAGAGTATAAAGGCGCTTGTACCGCGCGTCGTTGGCCAAACCGAATATGCGCGACAGTCTAAGCCCGGTAATACGCCCCGCTCAAAGCTAACCCGAGAAGAGTTCTTGGCGCGATGCTCCAATGTATCGCGTCAGGTGTTTGAAATTATATTGGATGAGTCCGGATCCCACCGGATATTTCCATCTTGGGGGACGACCGGCTTTAGTTTGCGTGTACAAAGACCTTGCGGTACGTGGACATCTTTCGCTTATGCCGTCTTGCCGGATCAGTACAAGGATGATCACGCGCATCTTCAAGTCTATTTGGGTAACTTCACGCTAGCCGAGGATGCGTCATTGGTGCGTAGCCGTTTACTGAAGGCCGCCCCGTTCACGCAAAGTGGGCAATATACGCTGGATCTCCCCCTCGACTTTTTTAATAGCGACCATGCGGCGAAATTTCTTCCCATCCTCTGGGATATCGCCGCAACTTTGGAACGCAATCCCGCCCGCGAACCAGAGGCTTAGCACACGGCGGCGTTTATCGAGAGAAGGGGCGACGACCGATATGAAAAAGAAAGTACTCACAGAAGCGCTGCTGAAAGCAATTCAAAAAGCGAACGACGACTACGAAAACCTATCGGGCGGAAGCTGGTTATCGGATTACGGTGCCGAAAGTTTTCTCGTTGTAGAAGCGATGAAGCAATTGCTTGGAGCGGCGAGACGCTCGCGAAAGCGTGCTTGTGCGACCAGCGAAGAGAGCTTTTCGGAAATCATGGAATGCTCGGGCGCGAACAAGAAACCCGGCCCGTTACCGGCCGTACTAGCCGGCAATTACCGAGCAGACATCGTGCTATGGCGAAACGACTCGCAGCCTTTCGGCGTAATCGAAGTCAAACGGCGTTGGGATAACGGTCCATGCATGGCCGATGTGCATCGTCTGCAAGCGCTCATGGATCGTGGGGGTGCACATTTGGGTGGTTCGATCGAATACTGTGCGCTGGTCATCTTTATCCCGCAGGCGGGGGACCACGGTTGTGAAAAGATCAAACGCCAGTACGAGAATATCGCCAACTACTTGAACGCGCATGCCCAACGTCGGTTTCGCTTTCACACGCTCGAACCATGGCAATACACCTATCACCCGGACGGCACATACGGCGATTATTCAGGCGGCGGGATAGTCGTTGAGTTTTATTGACTTCGTCTTCGCCGGCCACACCCAATCCTTCGCTTAACGCGGGTAGCGCTAAATGCGAGTTGGGTGGGCGGACCGGATGCCGGCGCTTTAAAAGCATCTATCGGCATCCCAAACGATCAGCGATGCGTACTAGGCTTCGGATAAGCTCATGACGTTTATGTTATTGAGACACTACGCTTGGTCTCCCGTTATGTGCTATCAGATCGTTTCACGGCCCCGTTCGTGCGATTTTTGACCGGTCCTGACGGCGTGCGGCTACGCTAGCGTTTACCGCAGTTTATGCCGTGCACCACGCCACGATCGAACGCCGTGTCACTCGGCTCCTGCGGGAGCCGAAAGCACTTCACTAGCACTCGTAAGGATTGCAAGATTATGTCTAGCCCTGAACACAAGCAGAAAATCTGGAACCTGATCAAAGACATTCAGGTCGGGATGCTGGTCACACTGGATGAAGACGTGCCGCGTGCCCGCCCCATGCACCTGGTGCAGGACGACTACGACGGCACCATCTGGTTCTATACCCGCCGCAGTGCGGAAAAGGTGCTCGAAGCCAAGGGTGATAGCGAAGTCTGCCTGACGTTCTCCGATCAGGAAGCCGGCGTGTACGTATCGATGTCCGGCACCGCCCGGGTCACCGATGACCAGGACAAGATCGACCGCTACTGGAACCCGGGCGTCGCAGCCTGGCTGCCGGAGAAGGAAGATCCGGACGTCGTGATGCTCGAAATCGATATCAAGATGGGCGAGCACTGGGCGGCCAAGGAAAGCAAGGTCTTCCAGCTTTATGAAATGGCCAAGGCCAATCTCAAGAGCGACAAGACGCCGAATATCGGCGAGAACGAAAAGTTCGGCGGCTGATCAGCCTGACCGATGAAGTAAAAAACGCCCGGTTCGCCGGGCGTTTTTTTGAGACGCCCGCTGAGCCTGATGCCGGCAAACCAAAGACCCTCCATGGGCTTCGAAACTCCGAAATGCGACATGCGACATGCGACATGCAACGTGTTAGGCATAGCTGTGGAGACGGAGCAGAATTGGCGTTGAAGGGTTCCACTTCATAAAACTCCCACTCTCGCGATCCCGCCTTGAGCAAGGCGCCGGAACTGTGGATCCCCGCTTGCAGCCATAGCGGTCGGCGCTAGTCGCCCGGCACGGCGCGCGACTTGGTACCCCACGGCGCCGGTGACGCACAGCTAAAACGTACACCTGCGGCAACCTGGCGCAGCGTGCCCGCTGTTGGTGTATCGCGAATCTACCCACCGGTATCAAGCGTTACCGCATGCCGGTCCGGCGTGCACATCGATGATGGCGAATCCGTAATTCCTGTGCGCGGCGCATACGCACGAAAACAATGCGTCGGCATGGAGCAAACGTATCGCACGGATTCTTCAGCGCGCGTAAAGAACGTGGAACGCGGCCGGGCGAAGTAGGGGCGTCTGTCGCAGGCGTACTGCCGGCCCGACAGTCGTGTGATCGCGTCCGCGCTGTATGCGACTACATCGATCGCGCTGGCAACGAATCGCTACGTCGGCTCTTGATCCGGGGGGGGGGGTCGTCGCGGCCACGGGTTCTGGTGACGAACAGGCGCAGGCGGGGTAACCGGCATTTCTATTGCTCGTGCGTGGCTGAGTCGCGGCACGGCGACTTCGCTTCAAAAACGCGGCGTAACGGCCGATATACGCCACACAAGCAGGCCCTGTTGAAAACCGGGTCGGTCAGGAATTGCGAACAGGGGGCTTCGCTTTCGTGATAAGAGAACTCGAAGAAAACCGCCGGGTGGCGAATAGCGCGCTGGATTCCACGCACCGCGCCGCGCGCTCGTTCTGGCGGTTGATGCTCGGCACATCGCTTGTCGGCCTCGTGTGCCATTTCTCGTTCGTCGTTCTGTTCTACATCAACGGCGTCACCGCACTGGCACTGGTGAACGTCGGCAGCGTGACGCTTTACGCAACGGCCGCGTTTCTTCTTAGTCGCGGCCTCGCCTCGTGGATCGCATTCTTCTTCGTGATATTCGAAGTGCTCGCCCACGCAGTGCTGGCGTCTTACTGGGTCGGCTGGGAAACCGGTTTCTATTTCTACGCGATCCTCGCGATTCCGGTACTGATCGTTGCCGATTTTCAACGTCTTCCGAGCAAGATTCTGTCCGTGATCGGTGCCACCGTTCTGGTCATCGGTCTGGATATTCTGGTTCGTAGCCGGGCGCCCGTTCACGCACTGCCCAATGACGTCGTGGACGGCCTGCACTATTTCAATCTATCTGCTGCGTTGTCGATCCTCATTTTTATGGTTTCCAACTATTTCTGGTTGGTCAAACGAGCGGAAAGCGAACTGCACCTGCTTGCGACTACCGATTCGCTGACGCACCTGCTCAACCGCCGCAGCATGGTCGACGCCTGGCGATTCGAAAAATATCGCCAGGAGAGTACCGGCGCATCCCTGTCGCTGATTCTTTGCGATATCGATCATTTCAAGCAGATCAATGATACACACGGGCACGACGTGGGCGACCGCGTGCTGCAAGCCGTGAGTGAAACCCTGGCATCCAATCTGCGCGAAACGGATCATCTCGCCCGCTGGGGCGGGGAAGAGTTCATCATCATGCTCGTCGGTGCGCCGCTCGATACCGCGGTCGGCGTCGCTGAGGAGCTCCGGGCAGCGGTCGCGGCCCGGGTCATCGAAACAGACACGGCCCGGGGCGAAATCAGGTTGTCCGTTACGATGACCTTGGGCGTCAGCGGGATGCCGGCCGACCTGTCCGAGCCGCTTGAAGCGGTCGTGGCGCGTGCCGATGCTGCCCTGTACGAGGGCAAACGCGCGGGGCGCAATTGCGTATGTCGCAACGACACACGCGAGCCCAAACCGATGCCCCGGCGCGCGTTCGCCTAGATACGGCGCAGTCCGGCCAGCCAAACGCACGCGCAAAGCTTTGCTCCGGGCGTGCCTGTGACCGGTTGGCCGGTCGGCCCGGCCGCTGGGCATGGCGACACCCCGCGCTACGGTCGCAGTCGGCGCATCAGCGCGCAAGGCCGCGCGGGGTCTGCGCGTGGCGGCGAAAACGGGCGGGCGTTTGCCCTGTCCACCGTCTGAACGCATGCACGAAATTGGACACCTCGGAAAAGCCGAGCCGGTCGCTGATGTCTTCCTGCGTCAGCGCGCCCATCAATAGCCATTGTTCGGCAAGCATACGTCTTACTTCGTCCAGCAACTCGCGGTAGCCCGTGCCTTCTGCGGCCAGCCGTCGGCGCAGGGTGCGCGTGGTCGCCCCGAGTTCGGTAGCCAACGCGTCCATGCTCGGGAAATGCCCCGGCCTGGCCAGCAGGCGCTCGCGCACGCGGGCTGCCATGCCGGCCCGATGGCCTGTTCGGGCCACCAATTGTTCGCACTGTTGTTCGCATAGACGCGCCGCGGCCGGGTTGGCATGGGGCAGGGGGCGGTCCAGGTAGCTTGTCGGAAACCGTGCCCGGTTGTGTGCTTGTTCGAAGGTCGGGGTGACGCCGAATTGCGCCTCGAACGGGCCGGGCGGACGGGCCGGCAGGGTCAGCTCGATGCTCGACCAGGGCAGCGTGGCATCGAAAAGCTCGTGCTGGATCGTCGCGATGGCGCTCAGATCCCGGGCCAGGAGATAGGCCCCGACGCCGGCCGGCAGATCGCCGTTGTCGATGACCAGCGCGGCCTCGGTTTCATGCTCTTCGAGGGTGATGCGGTTGAAGGCATAGGTCAGATCGAGATAGCGCAAGCCAACAATAACCGCGTCCCGAAAGGTTCCGCTGCTGAGCAGGGCAAAACCCCAGACGCCATAGCTGCTCAGGTGATAACGCCGGCCCATGGCCAGGCCCAGTTCGGCGCGGTCGCCCAGCTCGCCGCAGAGATTGGCGACGACCGTGAGCTCCTGTTCACGCGTTACGAAGACGTCCGGTTGGCTTAACGAAGCGTCGCTGAGCCCGCTACCGGCAAGCAGCCGCGTCGTGGACACCCCGTGTTCAACGCCGAAGTCCACCTGCATGCGCACGCTGACAATGGCCCGATCCGACATCGATCATCTGTCCGATTTCCACAATTATTCGTCCGATGGTGCCATAAAAAGCGGCTCGCGAGTCGGCTAGAGTCGTCGAACAATAATGAACAATGAGGAGATGCGCATGGCTGAAAGCCACGACGTTGCCATTATCGGCGCGGGTTTTGGCGGCATAGGCATGGCCATTGCCTTGAAACAGCGCGGCAAGCATTCGCTGGTGATCCTGGAAAAGGAAGGCGAGGTGGGTGGCGCCTGGCGGGACAATACCTACCCGGGTGCGGCCTGCGATGTGCCCTCGCGGCTGTATTCGTTCTCCTTCGCCAAAAAATTCGACTGGTCGCGCCGCTTTGCGCCGCAGGCAGAGATCTTCTCCTATCTGCGTCAATGCGCCGACGACTACGGTCTGCATCCGCATCTGCGTTTTAATACCGAGGTAGAACAGGCGCGCTTCGACGAAGCGGCCGGGCTTTGGCATATCCGCACCCCCCATGGCGACATCCACGCCCGCGTGCTCATCACCGCCACCGGCCAGCTCAACCGGCCCGCCTGGCCGTCCATACCGGGGCGCGAGTGCTTTCAGGGGCCGGCGTTCCATAGCGCACGCTGGGATCACGACGTGGATCTCGTGGGCAAAACGGTGGCGGTGGTGGGCACGGGTGCCAGCGCCATTCAGTTCGTGCCCGAAGTCGCCAAACAGGCAAAAAAGGTGCGGCTGTTCCAGCGCTCCGCGGCCTATGTGATTCCCAAGCCGGACCGTGTCTATTCCAGCGCCGAACAGAAATTGATGGAACGGATGCCCCTGCTTCAGAAACTGGATCGGGGCCGGATCTATGCCCAGAACGAGGCTCGTGTGCTGGGCTTCACCGCCGTTCAGGCGGCGATGGGCTTCTACCAGCTCCTGTTCAAACGCTATCTCAAACGCTGTATCTCCGATCCGCAGCTGCGCGAGAAGCTCACCCCGGATTACCCGCTGGGCTGCAAGCGCATCCTCATTTCCAATGACTATTTCCAGGCCATCGAACGCTATGGCATCGAGGTGCATACCGGCGGC
Source organism: Salinisphaera sp. UBA6602 (assembly GCA_002433465.1). Classification (GTDB taxonomy): domain Bacteria; phylum Pseudomonadota; class Gammaproteobacteria; order Nevskiales; family Salinisphaeraceae; genus Salinisphaera. Next base: position 13,671 of record DJIE01000245.1, on the reverse strand, counting down.
GTGGGCGCGATCACCGAAACCGGCGTCGTGGACGCCCAGGGTCGGCATCACGAAGCGGACGTACTGATCTACGGCACGGGTTTCCAGGCCACTGATTTTCTCGCGCCGATGACCATCCTCGGGCGTGCGGGCCGCGATCTCAACGATGCCTGGCGCGACGGCGCTGAAGCCTATCTGGGCATCAACGTCCACGGTTTCCCCAATATGTTCATGCTTTACGGGCCCAACACCAATCTGGGGCACAACTCCATCGTCTATATGCTCGAATCGCAGATTGCCTATGTGATGAGCGCGCTGGAGGTGCTGGAGCAGGGCGAGCATCGCTTCATGGACGTCGACGCCGACGTGCAGGATCGCTTTAACAGCGATCTGCAAGAGCAGATCCGCCATACCGTCTGGGACAAGGGCTGCCACAGCTGGTACAAGACCGAAAGCGGCAAGAACACCAACAACTGGCCGGGGTTCACCTTCACCTACCGGCGCCGTACCCAGACGCTGGATACCCGCGATTATGAGCTGTCCTCATGAAATCGGCGGGGCGCCGCCAAGTGCAATCCAGCGTCTGATCGCCGCCACGCTGCGCGCCCTGCTGAAACCCTTGCTGATGCCGGCGTTCACGGTGCGCGCGCCGCTGAGCCTGCAGCGACGCTGGCTGAAAGCGGTATCCAGTATCACGCTGCCAGCACGAGGCGTGGTGCGCTTCAACGCCCAAATCGAGTCGGTGCCGGTTGAGTGGGTCGGCAATGGCCAGGCGCTGACGCTGCTGTATCTGCATGGCGGCGGCTATGTCAGTGGCTCGCCCGGTACCCACCGGGCGCTCACCACCCATCTGGCCAAACGCCTCAACGCCACCGTGGCAGTGCCGGACTATCGACTCGCGCCGGAATATCCCTTTCCCGCCGCGTTGAACGACGCGGTCGCGGTGTATCGCGGCTTGGTGGCGCAGGGCCACGATCTGCGCCGGCTCGCCATCGCGGGCGATTCTGCCGGCGCGGGCCTGGCGCTGGCGCTGCTGCAACATCTGGGCGATGACGCCACGCTGCCGGCCCCGTTGGCCGGGGTGCTGCTCTCGCCCTGGCTCGACCTGAGCCTCGAACACACGCCGCAGCAGGTAAAGGGCGAGTTGATGCTCAACACGGCATGGTTGCATACGGCCGCACAAGCCTATGCCGGCGATCATCGGGCTCGACCCGAGGTTTCGCCTCTGGCCGGCAATCTAAACGGCCTGCCGCCGCTGCTGATCCAGTGCGGTAGCGACGAAATCCTGCGCGGCGACAGCGAACGCCTGGCCGCTGCCCTGGCCGACAGCGACACCCGTGCCCGCTACCAGCTGTATCCGCAGCGCTGGCACGTCTTTCAGTTGCACGCCGGCGTACTCAAGGACGCCGATTGGGCCATCGACGCCATCGCCGATTTCCTGACCCGCAAACAAAACTAAACGACACCCGGGAGAAACCATGAAACGTATCCTGATCACCGGTGCCGCCAGCGGTATCGGGCTGGCCACCGCGCACCGCTTCCATGCCCGCGGCTGGTACGTCGGGTTGCTGGACATCGACGTCGAAGGCCTGAAGGCGGTGGCCGCAGCGCTTGGCGAACGGACATGGTGCCAGGCCCTGGACGTACGCGACGCACACGCCTGCCAGGCCGCCGCCGACGATTTCGCTGCCCTGCAGGGCGGTATCGACGTGCTGTTCAACAGCGCCGGCGTGCTGCGCATGGGCCCGGTAGAAGAAATCGCCGAGGCCGACCACGCCCTGATGCTCGACATCAACGTACGCGGCCTGTTGAACATGTGCCGGGCCGCGCTGGCACATCTGAAACAAGCGCCGGACGGACGCGTGCTCAACATGAGCTCGGCCTCCGCGCTCTACGGCGTGCCGGATATGGCGGTCTACTCGGCCTCCAAATTCGCAGTGCGCGGCCTTACCGAAGCGCTCAACCTGGAATGGCAGCGCCACGGCGTCACCGTGCAGGATCTGATGCCGCCCTTCGTGGACACCCGCATGGTGCGCGGCCAGCAATGGCAGGCGCCCGTGGTCAAACGCATGGGTGTGAAACTCAGCGCCGACGACATCGCCGAGGCGGCCGAGAAAGCCATGCTCGGGCACCGCGTCCACACGCCGGTCGGGCTGTCGTTTCGGCTTACCGTGCTGATGGAAAAACTCACGCCGCGCAGCTTCACGCGGGAAGTGATGCGGCTATTGAGCCGCTAAGGCGCGGGCGATGCGGGGCGCACGGCCACGGGCGCGGCTGTTTAAACGCCGAACTTTTCACCCAACGCGCTACTGAATCCGAACGAGCATCGATCGGATCGGGCGAACTGGAGTGGCGGCGGGGTGGGCTTCTTATACTTTCTCCCCGAGCCACTACTCGCGATTCATATGCCACATGCTGCATACGCGCTTCTGGCGGCGATGACACTGGCCTACCTTTACCTGCAAATCGCGACTACGTTTCTTGTTCTGATCGACACTGAGCCCACGGGACGACGCGTGGCCCAGGTCGCCGTGGTGTGGCTTGTACCCGTTCTAGGCGCTTTGTTTGTCGGTTACTTCAAGGCCAACGAGTACGATGTCCGCAATCGGCGACCGTCGATTCTGCTAGTGCCGATGCTGTGGCTCGCGGGCGGGCCAAAACCGCCTACGGGTTCCAACGATCCGCTTGCCTGTACGAGCGCGGACCCGACTAGCGACGATATCTGGGACGCGCAATAGACGCGGGGTATCTGATCGATCGAGGTTAGGATGTAGTCGGCCCGAGATCGCTACGCGAGCGCCAGAACGCAACAAGGCGATAGCCGCCCCATGGCGTAGCGTCGGCTGATGTCTACCGAGGAATGGAGCTGTTCCGTGCAAAGGCTATGAATCGGCGATTTCTTCTCGAGCGGGCAGCCTGGTTGTTCGGCTTTGCGGCCATTCTCATAGGCTCGCCGGGTTGCGTATTCCATCCCGGCAACGAACCTGTAGCGCCCGCAGTCGCCGATCTGCCGCTCGTGGTTCACCCGCGACAACCGCATGCTGGCCCGAACACCGTGGCAACCGACACCCTGGTCGTCATGCTTTCCGGCGATGGCGGTTGGGCAGGGCTCGATAAAGCCGTGGGCCAATCGCTGGTCCAGGCGGGGTATGGGGTGGTCGGTTGGGATTCGCTGCGTTATTACTGGCGGGCCCGCACGCCCGACGAAGCCGCCGCCGATCTCGATCGCGTCATCGAGACGTATCGCAAACGCTGGCGGCTGCGGCATGTCGCCCTCATTGGCTACTCCCGCGGTGCCGATGTGATGCCATTTCTCTATAACCGGCTGCCGGCAGATACTCAAAAACAGGTCAGCGCTATCGTATTGCTGGGCCTGGCCAGCCACATCACGTTCGAGTATCACCCGCTCTCGTGGTTCGGCCTGGGCCCGCAAGGCCAAGCGGTATTACCCGAGGCCCGACGTCTGCCGGCCGATCGCACCACATGCATCTACGGTATCGACGACCCGGAGGCGATATGCCAAGAACTTCAAGCCGCAGGTCTGAACGTCATCGCATTGCCGGGCGGACATCACTTCAATCATGAATACGAGCGACTTGCGGACCGCTTGGAGCAGCGCATCGCTGCGAACCAACAGACTAACGGTGGTTAAGGATTTGCTGTAGTCGTGCGGTGGGGCGGGCGGCGCTCGCTGTGATTCTTTTACCTTAGCGTGGCGCGATATTGGATCGTGGCTGCAAGGCTACAATAAGAAGGTACGCCAAGCAGAAAAGTCAAGATACGTATACTGTCCCCGGATTTTCTGGATTTACATGAGCAGGGCGGTGGGTATAGTTAGTTCACTATCCTGTCGCCGGATCCGCGCTATCCGCTCCCGTTCGGTGGGCAACGTTTAGCACAGTGCTATCTTCAAAAAATCTACACGCCGGGCTCGGTGTCGCGATGAATAATAAGTTAGACCTCGACAATCACGCTAACCAGCTAAACCCAAACAACGATGCTTACTGGCAATCACGTATCGGAGATGATGATCCGGATGACGAGGCTGGCTGCGGTTCAGGACCGAGTAACTGGCCTCCTAGATACCTCACCGAAAGTGAGATCGAGGTACACCGTCTCGAACAGTTGCAACGCGAGCGAGACCGCTTGGCTAAGGCTGAGGAAAAAGCCCATACCGAGCGATTACACCTCGAAGAGCAACTGAGGAGTTATCTGCGCGAGTGGCGATACATTCGTTCAACAATGGCTAGTTATGTGATACGCCATCGCAAGAGATTGGCCGGGAGCGAACTACGCAGAACCTACTTTCCAAGCATCGTTGCATTTGACGACGAAGTGGACCAAATGCTCGGGGCGGCGCGCTGTGTAGAAGCGCGCATTTCCTCCTTATTGCATAAGCTACGCCCGCATTCGCCCGAAACTGCGCATATCCAAACAGCTTATGATCACGCGACGCCAACGCGTCGGGTCTACGAGCAGGCACTTGAGGAAGGCGAAACCGACAACGAGACGTAATCAAGAACCGACTCCGCAAGCTGCGGGCATTACGCACAATGCAAGACCTCGTATCTTGAAGATGCCGAAAGAAATCGAGACGCTAGTCTCGACCAAAAGGCCGGGGTCGGTCGAGGCTGGCAGAGTTTAGGCGATTGAGCCTGTTGGTCAGATAAGTCCGCTGAGGCGTCCCGGCTGTAACGGACACCCAGATCAGAAGACGATCCTGACGGGGTGCTCACTGACCGAACGACAAGTGTTTTCAGCCGAATTCAAACGCGAAGCCGTCCGCTTGCTCGAAAGCGGAGACCGGAAAGCCGCTGCTTTAGCTGGCGATCTGGGCGTGCGACGCAATTTGCTCTACAAATGGCGAGACGACATACGCAGCTAGGGCGATGACGCCTTTTCTCGCAAACCGAGCCCGAAGCCGGCCGCCGAAGCTAGCGAGGTCGAACGACTTCGCAAAGAGCTCGAAGCCGTTAAAGCTGAGCGCGACATCTTAAAAAAAGCGGCGGCGTACTTCGCCAGAGAGCTGCCATGAAGTACGCCTGGATCGCGCAGCATCGACAGGCCCATTCAATCGCGACGTGCTGCCGTGTACTGGGCGTGAGTCGTTCGCGCTTCTACGCCTGGCGTCGGCGCGGCCCAAGCGCTCGGGCTCAGGCGGACGCCGCGCTGACGACACGAATTCGCACACTGCATCATCAAACACGCGAAGCTTACGGTAGCCGCAAGATCCAAGCGGCGCTCAAGCAAGACGGCGTGTCTGTCGGCAAGCAGCGTATTGCGCGGCTGCGCCGCGAAGCCGGCATCGTTACGCGCCGTCGGCGGCGGTTTCTGACCCTAGGCCGGGCGAAACGCCAACAATGGATGGCACCGAACCGGCTCAATCGGGATTTTTCTGCCGCAGCGCCGGATCGTATCTGGGTGGGCGATATCACCTTCATCGGCTTGCCCAACCGCTGGCTCTATCTCGCCGTACTCGTCGATCTCTATGCGCGACGGGTCGTTGGCTGGTCGATGTCGAAGCGCATCAATCAGCCCTTGATCATGAATGCGCTCGATATGGCGATACAACGCAGACAACCGGAGCTTGGACTGATCCATCACTCGGATCAGGCCGCGTTGTATAGCGGCCACGCGTACCGTGATTATTTGGCCCGACGAGAGATCACGCCGAGCATGAGCCGCAAGGGTAACCGCTGGGATAATGCGGTCGCCGAAAGCTTCTTCAGTACGCTGAAGAATGAACTGATCTGGGGCCGGCGGTTTGAGTCGCCATCAGGGGCCAAATCTGCGATTTTCGACTACATCGAGGTCTTTTATAACCGACAGCGACTGCATCAATCGCTGGGCTATCAAACACCGGAGAGCTACGAACGTAAGCTAGCCAGTAATCCCTGATCTTGCTGTCCGAAAAAGTCGGGACACCTCACTGTGACCCCAAGCTGGACCCAAGCTGTCGTTGACAACGGCGACTGATCACGCTCTACTTAGGGCGCGAGCGATGCCCAATGAGCCTCCTTTGTATGCTAGTGCGTACGATGCGCTCGGCGGGCATCCTTTTTTGAAGATGTGTACCGATTGATAGCGCCCGTTCCTTTGAGATACGTCTTGAATACAAGATGATCGACCTTTCGCTTTGAATCCCGAGACAATTTGTTAGGGCGCGGTGAGCGGGTATGCGTCGATGTGTGATTTTGATCGAGGGTGTCGATCATCGCGTGTAAAATCACTCCATATACAAGCATGCGTTGGCGCGTCTTTTTAATATGGATGTTGCCCAACTGTGATTTTAGCGGCTCGAGCCATACACTGTAGTAATCACTTTCAGCAATTCTGCGAGTGAAATTTACGATGGTGGTGGTTCTATAAGGCGAGCTATCCATCTCGGTAGCAATTTCACCGATAGCTATTTGATGTGTCTTGTCGACGAGCCTGATTCGTTGCGATTCTAAACATGCTCGAAACGCCACTAGCTTCCGGCCGCGCTTATCCTGATTCAGTGATACTCCGAGGCTTTCGCGATCAAGAATGACTAGTCGGCTCCAAAACGCCGAATATAAATATGTCAGGGCGACAAGTTCTTGTTTTAAAGTACCGTGTGGTGTTGAGAAGTCGCGATCTGCTAACGAAAGGGTTTTACCACAGATCGCATCGGCGGTCTTTAGAAGTGGATCAAGATGTTCATCTACTAGTCTTTTCGCATTTTTCTTCTTCTTAACGGAGTGTGTAAGAAAGGAAATCACGTAGTCTATAAGTTTTACTACTAGTCCGCCTGATACGGCGGCGGAAAGCAGAGACCACCAAGTTGACGTCATTTGCACCGTTCGCGTGAGGGTTTAAGAGTCCGATTCAGCATGTTCCGCGGGAGAAGCCTAAGGGCGATTCTCGTTTGATTATCGCACGCTGCTAAACCAGCTAGCCAACAGAGTCCGCCTTGTGTCTTCGGACCGGGCCAGGAAGACCCCTATCGAGCTTTAGCTCGATCTACTCATCCGTAGGAGCGGGGATCAATCGATCCGGACAGGGCTTTCCGAGTTCAAATGATGTTTACTGGTCAGTTGTAAACTCCCATCGGCTTTTCTCGATGAGCTCGTTACCTTCTTTCCAATTCTCCACCAAAGCCTTCAACTCATTATAACTGGAGTAACTTCCGGGATGAGTTCCATCCAATGCCGCATCTGCAAATTGCATCAGCACATCGTATTTCTTATTAGACTGAAACTCCGTTGAGCTCAATTTCTCTATCGCATGATAGGGCTTATCCTTCCCGCCTAGTTCACCAAAATAAAATCCTTCGAAGTCGGAGACCTGCGCAATTAATCCGCATCCAGGGAAGCATTTGGGACGATCAGATACAACTTCAATTATTTTGGTGTTTTATGCCCACATACGGTTCTTTATCCAATCGTCCTTCCTTCTGGTCTTCGGTGAGTCGGAGTCGTGGACAATCGTATACATAGTGCCAAAATGGTTGAGAATTTTCGCAAAAAGGACTAAATTTGCCTTGCCCATGCAATTTACGACTTTACACTAGGGACTAGTTGGGGTCAGGTCTTGCATCGTGCGCCGCCGCAATAACATTGGATTCCGTAAGCGCGGCAAGTACGGCATCGGGCCGACGATCGAGCACGTTAAGCAAAACCCGAGCGGGGCCGTGCGGCTGTCTATCGCCGCGCTCCCAATGCCGCAATGTCCCGAGACTGATACCGAACGAAGCAGCGAACTCGCGCTGGGTCATGCCAACCTTATCGCGTACGGCCTTAACGTCTGTAGCCGACATTTCATGAACGACGACCTCGTTCGGCTTATTCGCTTGATGCGCGATCGCCTGTTCGAGACCGGCCTTGATACTTTCAAACGCGTCACTCATGTCTAGACTCCTGCTGCCTTGGTGAGCAGTGCGACAAGCTGAGCAAGTGCGTTGCGTTCAGCTTGAGAGATATTGGTCTTTTCGTTCTTGCCGAAAATCGTGAGCAGATAAAGGGGTATGTGTTCGTCGTGAAAGTAGTAGACGACACGAACGCCACCGCTTTTGCCGGATCCGTCGCGAGCCCATCGAAGCTTCCGCATACCGCCGGTGCCTCGCATGAGGTCGCCGGCTTTTGGATGTTCTGCCAGATACGAGATCAGCGCTTGGTAGTCAGCATCGCCGATCAACTTGCGAATCTTGCGCGAGAACTCCGGCGTCTCGGCTACGGTCTGCATACGAGGATGGTACGCCAATGGATTGCTTTTCGCCAGGTTGAGCGATGCGCTCTGCTAACCCAGATACTCTCAAGACGCCACGAGTAACGGTTTGCTCAAGCGCGTTTCGCTGCGAGTAAATCGACAACTGCTCCCGCCCCCTCGTCAACCCCGTATAAAACAACTCCCGAGTCAAAACCGGCACGTCATAATCTGGCAGCACCAGCGTCACGGCGTCGAACTCCGAGCCCTGGCTTTTACGAATCGCCATCGCGTACACGGTGTGGTGTGCGGGTAGTGCGCTCGGCAGGAATGCCCGTACTCCGTTATCCCCTTCGAACCAGACTCTAACTCTAAGTTGCCCATCGTGGTTTTTAAGCGCAATACCCACGTCGCCGCTATAAAGCCGGGTTTTGTAGCCATTTGGTCTAATCGCAACGCACCGGCTGTGCTTATACGCCGTATTCCGATGGATGTGAAAACGCCCGGCCTGACACAAGATTTGCTCGTTCGCGCCTTGATGATTGGGTGCGTATGGCGGGCTCGATCAAGCCAGTGGACTTGCTGTTACGCGTGCGATGTTCTGCGAAAGTGGGCGGGTCAGGTGGACCGGGCTTATTGCTGCGGGCGGGAGTGTGGATACCCCGCAACGGTTGGGTTTCGTCCGCTGCGGCTGCGGATTCGATGGGCGCGCTGCAGCAGGGCGTCAAGCAACATATGCGGGACGGTGAGCGCGGCCAGGCCGATGAACACGGCGCGTAGCAGGGCGTCATCTGGCGAAATGCCGAGGCAGACGGTCAGCAATATGGCCGCGAGTGCGCCGACGACGATTACCGCTAGCGACGACAGCAGTGCTTCGCCGAGAGCCCGTGTTCGTGCATGGCCTAGGCTGGCGAGCACGCAATGGGTCTGGCGCAGGGCATGCAGTGCGCCGTAGTACACCGCGAAGAACGCGAGCGGCGGTAGCGTGACGGCGAGCAGCCAGAGCAACCCGATTTCGAGGCTGGCACGATCGCGACAGCGCACACAGCGCGTGGCGAACAGGGCCAGTCCGGCCACGCCGGCGAGCGCAGCGGCGGCGACGATCATGCTGACGTCGGCCCCGCCCGTAATCTGACCCAGTATTTCGCCGACGCGGTGGCTGTGGCAGAGGGCGGGCGCGCCGATGGTGGTCAGGCCGCCGGCCCAGGCGGCCAGCCGGTCGTCGAAGCGCCAGTCGCCGGCGAAGTGCCAGGCCGAATAAACCAGAAAGCCGGCCAAGGCCAGGCGCGGTTGCCACCACCACAGCATGATGCAGGCGGCGACCAGGCCGAGATAGACGCCGAAGAAGACGGTAAGCGGACCGCGCCGGGTTAAACCGAGTTCGATGCGTGCGCGGGGCAGGTCCAGGGCGCCGTGGGGCATGCCGAACAATACGGCGATCGCGAATGCGGTCAGCGTTAGCACTGAGCCGTTGTCGCGCGCGCCCGTAAGCCAGAGCGCGAGGCCCAGCACCGCGGCGGTCGCGATCACGAACACCGCGGTATGGCGTGCGAGTACAACCGGCGGCTTCATTTCGGCCCCAGCAGGCCGGCGGCGAACGCCGGGCGGGCGCAGGCCGTGATAACCGCGATTCGGTCGACCAGGCTGGGGCTGTCGTCCAGAAACCGTACCAGCCGGGCCGGTGGGCAGCCTGCGAACAGGTCGGCGAACAGGCGCGGCGCGAGGTCGGGCCGGCGGCGGATCACCCGCAGGAACAGCCGATCCATGCCGCGTTCGATGGGCCCGCCGGGGTCGGGCGCGATGTCGGGTAGGCGGCCTTGGCGACACAAGTCATCGACAAGCTGCTGACACTGGCGTCGAATACGGCGAAAGGCGTAGCCGGTGGCGCCGCGGTTGACCCCTGCGCCCTGACCGATTGCGAGATAACGCCCGGGGTGTGGGGAGCGCTTTGGCGCGGTGACCGTCATGGGCAGGCTGGCGGTTTCGCTGCGAAACACGCGTACCGGGCGAGCGCCGCAGCGCTGGCGCAGCTCGGCGCCCAGCCACGCCTTCAGCGATGCCTGTGGTGGAGCCACCGCAGAAAAGCGGGTGACTTCGATCAGGGCACGCCGGTCGGTGAAGGGCAGCAGGTAGACGAAATCGACGCCTTCGCCCGCCATCGCGCCGGGGCGAAATTCCATCAGGCCGGCGACGCCGCCATCGAAAGCCGGGCGGTTGGTTTCCACCTCGTAGCCGAGAAAATGCTGGGCATAGGACGGGGCCGGCGCGCGCCGCCAATTCAGACGGGCATCGACCACCTGGCGCGCTTCGATGGTTTCGATCGCGTCTGAGTGGCGGGCGCTACGCAGGCGAACGCGTACTCCGGCATCGGTGACATCCATATCGATCACCTCGCGCCCCATGGCGAGCCGCTGGTCGGGGTCGGCGGCGATGCGTTGGGCCTGGGCGTTGAGCCAGGCACCCGCGTCGAGGCTGACGTATTGCCAGCCCGGGGCACCACACGCGACCGGCGCACGTTCGCCATGGCGGACCTGCCAGCGATTCCAGCGGCCCTGTTCGCCCGGCCAGGGGGCCGGCTCGCCGTCCGCGCTCCAGAAACTCCAGGTGCGGTCGGTGATGTATTCCGGACGAGCTTCGAGCACGAGCACGCTCAGTCCGCGCCCGGCCAGCGCCTCGCACAGGGTCAGCCCGGCGAGGCCGCCGCCGAGGATGACCAGATCCAGGGGCTGGGTATGCGCCGTCATCGCGCGCGGCTGTGCCAACGGGCGAACAGGGCGTCGGCGATACCCGTCAGCGCGAGACGAATCTTCTGCCCCAACGGCACCACGGCCCGCGGGGCATGGGGGTTGGCGTGTTGGCGGCGAATGACGCTGCCGATGCCCTGGTAGAGTCGCGCCGCGACGGCGACGGCCAGGCGCAGCCGCAGCGGCAGGGCGATCAGCCCGGCGCGCCCGTCGCGATAGAAGCCGTCGGCGCGATCCAGCAGGGCGCGTGTGGCCACCGCTGCCGCTTCGACGGCGGCCGGTTCCCGGCCCGCGATCGCGTCCGGCGTGGCCGGGCAGCGGGTGGCGGGCAGATAACGACGTCCGCGCACGGCGTCCTCGCGAACGTCGCGGGCGATATTGGTGAACTGCATCGCGCGGCCGAGGGCGATCGCCTCGGGTCGATGCGCCGTGGGGATGTCGAACAGGGCACAGATCATCTCGCCGACGGTACCGGCGACGGCGTCGGCATAGCCATCAAGCTCGGCATCGTCTTTCAGGCACAGCGGGTCGAGATCGCGGCGCAGGCCATCGAGCAGCCGGCCAAAGGCATCGAGACCGTGCGGCGCATCGCTGAACAGGGACTGCGCTTCAAACGCGATCCGATCGCGGGTCGAATCGTTGTACAGGTCGGCCCGGATCGCATCCAGACGGCGACGCCCGATCTCGGGCGGGGCTTCGTCGGCCAGGTCGTCGGCGGTACGACAGATGGCATAGAGCCGGGCGATATCATCGCGCTCGTGACGCGGCATGAAGCGGGCCGCCGGTGCGAAGCTGCGCGCATGACGATCCATCAGCCGCTGGGCGGCCTCGGCGTTCGGCCCGCGCACCACGAGCATGGCGGGCGACGGGCGCTGCTCTTGCCTGAGTTCGCTCACGGCCGGGCCGGCAGCAGCCGCTCCAGGGTGCGGGCCGAGTTGAGCACGCCGGGTACGCCGGCACCGGGGTGGGCGCCGGCGCCCACCACGTACAGATCCGCCAGGCCCTCGCCACGGTTGTGGTAGCGAAACCAGGCGCTCTGGGTAAAGCGCGGGGAGAGCGAAAAGCCGGCGCCGGCTTCGGCGTCGTAGTCTTTGTAAAAATCTTCCGGCGTCATGGCGAACTCGGCGGTAATGGTGTCGGCGAGACCGGGCAGCAGGGTGGCGTGAAGCGCCGCGACGATGCGATCGCGCAGTCTCGGGCCTTCCACCGCCCAATCCTGACCGCCGCGCAGGTTGGGCACCGGGCAGAGTACATAGAAGCTGTCGCAGCCGGCCGGCGCAAAGCTCGGGTCCGTGGCGGTCGGCCGGTGTACATAGAGCGAAAAATCATCGGCCAGATGCTGGTGTCTGAAGATATCGGTCAACAGCTCGCGATAGCGTTCGCCGAACCAGACCGTGTGATGGGCAACATCGGGATATTGTCTCCGGGTGCCGAAGTAGAGCACGTACAGGCCCATCGATAATTCGCCCCAACGTCGGCGTATCGCAGGAAATAGTGTGCGCGGCATATCCGGCAGTCCGTAGAGTCGTGCCGGGTCCATATTGGAGACGACCAGATCGGCACGACGCTGCGCGCCAGAGGCCAGCACCGCGCCGCGCGCGGCGCCATTCTCGATGATAAGGCGTTCGACGGGGGCCTCGAGTTCTACCGTGATACCTACCTCGTGCATCAGGTCGGCCAGGGCCTGGATCAGCGCCCCGGTGCCGCCCATGGCGAACCAGATGCCCTCGGCCCGCTCCAGGCCGTTGATCAGACCATAAATCGAGGTGGTGGCAAACGGATTGCCGCCCACCAGCAAAGGCGTGATCGAAAAAGCGCGGCGAAGCTTGTCGTGCTCGAGAAAGCGACAGACCATCTGCCAAACGCTTTCATGGCTGCGCAGCTTGAGCAGGGCGGGTGCCTGGCCGAGCATGCGCGTGAAAGAATGAAAGGGCTGGTCGGCGAGCTGTTCGTAGCCCACCGCGTGGATCGCGTCGCACCAGTGCCGCATCGCGCGATAGCCGGCCAGGTCCGGCGGATGTATACGCAGGATTTCGGCCTCGGTGGCGGTCTCATCGGGGCCGTAGTCGAAGTGGTCGCCGTCGGCGAAGCGAAAGCGATACCAGGGTGTGGGTGTGACCAGCTTCACGACATCGTCGAGGCAGCGCCCGTGTAGCGCGAACAGCTCGCGGAACAGGCTGGGCGCCGTGAGTACGGTCGGCCCGGCATCGTGGCGAAAACCTTGATGCTGGAACACCCGGGCGCGGCCACCCAGCTGGTTGCAGCGATCCACCACGTGGACCGCATACCCGCGGGCGCGCAGACGCAACGCGGCGGCGATGCCGCCAAAGCCGGCGCCAACTACCAGCGCGCGGGCCGGTGCTCGCTCAGGCGACATCGCCAGCCCATGCGCGGTTATGGGTTTGCATGGCCACGGCAAGCGCCTCGAGGCTGCTGCCCAGCGCCTTCGGCAGGGCTGCGGCATCAATGCGTGCCTGCGCGAGCGCTGCCTGGGCGCACTCGACGGCAAGGCGCCGGGCCATGGCGGGCGATAGCCCGCGGTCCTCGTATAGACAGACCAGATTCGGCCGACCGACGCGGCGATCCTCCGCGGCATCGGCGAGGTCGTCCTCGATCTGATAGCCCTGGGCCAGAGTGTCGGCGACTGTTGTAATGACGTTGTTCAAATCGCCGCGGCCGACAAGAATCGCGATCAGCTGAACCGGCAGGGCCAGTAGCGGGCCCGACTTGCGGGCAGCAATCCGTTGATAGGCCGCTTCGTCGTCGACCCTGGCTGTGGTTA
>DJIE01000180.1:10893-27446 GCA_002433465.1 Salinisphaera sp. UBA6602 | reverse complement strand
TACCATGCACACAGCAATCGGCTGGAACAATTGTTTCTTTAGCGGCTTGCCCGCGATGACGGGCGCGATCGCCGCACGGCAGGGGCTAGCGCGTCGCATCGTATAACCGTTTACTATCCCGCTGAACCGGGTGGGGTTCCGCATGCTGCGAATTCGTCATGCCGGCATGGCAAGCCAAGCCGGCGCGGCTTGCATTTTTGTATTCTAGCGTGGAGTGTTTTGCGCGCGTGATCTCGCCATACTCGATTCGTTCGGCTTCGCTGCTCGCCCTCGTGCTGGCGGCGCTTATCCTACCGGCGGCGTGCATACGCGGCAACGATGCCCCGTCCAAGACCGCCCTCGCCGAGCAGGCCGGCGCGACAGCGCGTTTTATGGCGAAGGCCGCCTCGCCGGGTGAGAACCCGTATCGGGGTTATCACAGCCGCAACTACGACGAGGCGAGGCATTGGCTTTGCCACCCGGGGCAACCGCTGGCCGATAACGTGTGTCGCAGCGATACGCGGGCGACCGCGGTCGAAGCCAACGGCACGCTCAAGCCGCTGGATACCGATTTTGAACGCACGTCGGCGGTGGCCTGTTTCTATGTGTACCCGACCGCCAGCATGGAAATGAGCGCGAACGCCGACTTCACCCCCGACGACGAAACGGTGGCGATTACGAAAATCCAGGCGGCCTTGTATCAACGCGCCTGCGATGTGTACGCGCCGGTCTATCGGCAGTCCACGCTCAGCCTGATGGCACTCGACATGGTGCCGGGCGTCAAGCGCATGACGTCGCCCGCCAAGCAGGATGCCTATGCCATGGCCTATGCCGACGTGGTCGATGCCTTCATGCAGTTCGTGGGCGAAAACGACGGGCGGGGCTTCATCCTGATCGGCCACTCCCAGGGCTCGGAGCTGCTCATGCGCCTGATTCGCGACGTGATCGAGCCCGATGCCTATCTGTCTCGGCATTTCGTCGCCGCCCATATTCCGGGAGCGAACATTGCCGTGGCCCGCGTACCGGCCCAGGCGGATACCAGCTTTCGGCATACGCCGGCATGCCGCACGGCGAACGATATCCACTGCGTGGTCGGCTACAGCAGTTTCAGCCGCGACGACCCGGCCCTGGGAGATGCGCCCAAGTATGGTGTGACCGAGGCTGCCAATACTCAGGCGCTGTGCGTGAATCCGGCAGAACTCGTCAACGGCGGCACGCGCCTCGATGCGCGCCTGCCGACCGGCTATCCGCCGGTGTTTCGCCTGATCCTCAAGCCCACGGACGCCAACGCCGGTCCGTTCCGCGACCGGGCCCGCAACGAGGCAATCGACACGCCCTTCTATGCGCTGCCCGGGCGGGTCCACGGACGCTGCGTGGAACGCGGTGGCGCCCATTATCTGGCGGTTTCGATCGATTCGCCCGAAAGCGATGCCTTGATCGACAAACTGCCGGGCGCCTTTTTCGGCAATACCGGCTGGGGGCTGCACCTGATCGATATCAACGTGGCCCAGGGCGATCTCGTACGCCTGGCCACGCTCCAGGCAAAGGCATGGGCAGCGAGCAGCGCGGGGGAATCCGAGAGCCGTTGAATAGTCGCCGCGGTGCAGCGCCCCGACGCTAGAGCAGCGCCGGGGCATCGTTTGGGCAGGTGATTAGTCGCCGGTCGTGCCGTCTTCGGCGTTGTCCGGCTGCGACGTGGCGTCGTCCCGGGTGATGCGCCAGACCGCGTTGGTGAGATCGTCGGCCACGATCACCGCGCCGTCGGGGGTCACGCTCACGCCCACCGGGCGGCCGCGGGTCTTGCCGTCGTCGGTTAGAAAGCCGGAGACGAAATCGACCGGGTCGCCCGCGGGTTCGTCGTTTTCGAAGGGAATGAACACCACCCGATAGCCGACCGGATCGCCGCGGTTCCAGCTGCCGTGCTCGCCCACGAACACGCCGTTGGCGAAATCGCCGCCCACCTGTTCGTTCGAGAACGCCACGCCCAGCGGGGCATGGTGGGAGCCGAGGCTGTAGTCCGGCGCAATCGCCGCCTTCACCTTCTCCGGGTTTTTCGGACGTACGCGCGGATCGACGTTCTGACCCCAGTAGCTGTAGGGCCAGCCGTAGAACGCACCTTCCTCAACCGTAGTCAGATAGTCCGGCACCAGGTTCGGGCCGAGTTCGTCACGTTCGTTGACCACGGCCCAGAGCTGGTCGGTGCCCGGCTGGATGGTCAGGGCGGTGGGGTTGCGCAGGCCGGTGGCATAGGCGCGATGGGCGCCGGTTTCCGGGTCGATTTCCCAGATCTCGGCTCGGTCGACTTCGGCTTCCATGCCACGTTCGGTGATATTGCTGTTGGAGCCGATGCCGACATAGAGATGTTCGCCGTCGGCGCTGGCGGTCATCGCCTTGGTCCAGTGATGGTTGATTTCGGCGGGCAGGGGCGTGACCACTTCCGGCGCGCCGCTGGCTTCGGTCTGGCCGGGCTGGTAGTCGAAACGCACCAGCGCGTCCTGATTGGCCACGTACAGATTGTTATCGATCAGTGCCAGGCCGTAGGGGGCGTTGAGGTTGTCTGCGAAGACGTTCTGCTGTTCGTAGCTGCCGTCGCCGTCGGCATCGCGCAGCAGGGTGAGCCGGTCGCCGCTTTTTACCGAGGTCGTGCCCCGCGATTTGATGACGCCGGCAATGAAGTCCTTGGGACGTTTCTTGGGCGCCTTGCTGCCGCCCTTGCCTTCGGCGACCAGGATATCGCCGTTGGGCAGCACCAGCGTCTGGCGCGGCACCTTCAAGTCGGTCGCGATGGCGGTGATCGTGTAGCCGGCAGGTACGGTGGGTTTGGTATCGCCCCACTCGGCGGGCTCGGGAATCGTCATGTTGGGCAGCAGCCCGCGCTGCGGCTCGGGCAGGTTCGGGTTGGCGCCGAACTGCTGCTCGGAATTCGCGGCCGTGGCCGCGCCGGTAAACAGGGTAAGCGCGAGGGCGCTGGCACAGACGTAGACAATGCGGCGTGTATTCATGACCGGCCTCCGAGGCGGGCAAAACCGAGTAGCGTTGCGGCACAGGCCAGCACGGCAACGACGATCGACAGGATGAAGCCGGTTGGCATCATGGCCCAGACGTCGCGGGCATGAATCAGCGCGTTGACGAAACCCAGCACCCAGGTCGCCAGCAGTAGCAGGAAATAGAGGATGTACGGCCCGCGATGGCTGGCGCGGAACAGGCCGATCAAGCCACAGAGCATGGCAAAACCGGTGAACACGAGCGCGCCCGCGATCAGCCAGGAGGCGAAGGTGCTCCACTGCACGAGATAGGACGTGGCATAGGCGTAATCGCTGAGTGCCGCGCCGAGAAACAGCGGAAAGCTGCCGGATAGCAGCAGGCCGTGCAGCGGGTGAATCCCAGCCGTCGACGGTCGGGTTGAGGTGGCGTTCAAAACAGACTCCGGTGATACATGGGGCGGCCGACGGGTGCGGTCGCCAATGCAATGGTTGTTACCGTCAGTGTAGTGGTCGCAACCGCCGATTACGAAGATTTCGAAAAGAATCGCTGATTTTGCATGCGCTGTGGTGCAAGTCAGCCAGAGTAATCGAGGCTGTCAAAACGTCGCCGTGGTGCGCCCGCGAGGGTTTAAAGCGTGGCGTGCATGCGCCTGCACGGTGAGTCGGGCATGCTGAGGTTTGCGACAGGTATCCATATCGGGGCGAACCCCAAGGGACGAGGCAGGCATGACGCAAGAACCGGAGCAAACGCGCAAGGCGCTCTACGAGCAGGCACAGCAGCAGGGCATCGACGGGCGATCCTCGATGAGCAAGGCAGAGCTGGCGGCTGCGCTGGAGCGCGAATCCTTCGAAGACGCGCGGCCGGTCGTGGCGACCCGCTTCGATGCGTTCCGGCGCCTGGCCGAGTCGGTGGCGGCCGGCGAGTTCGTACTGCGCCCGCGTATTCTCAGCGGTCACGATCGGCGCCGTCACGTGCGCCAGTGCCTGCGCGAGGACCACGAGACACGTATCGCCGATTCCTCCGAGGATGCCGCGATCAAGTTCGACGAACTGTCGGATTCGCTGTATTCGTTCTTTCGCGGTACGGCCCTGCTGTTCTATCGCGACATGGCCGGCGAGGACGCCTGGATGCCCACCGTGCTCACCCTGGGCGACGTGCATCCGGAAAACTTCGGCGTGATGCCGAATGCGAACAACGTGCCGATCTTTTCGGTCAACGATTTCGACGAGGCCTATTACGCCCCGTTCACCTGGGACATCAAACGCGGCGCGGTCGGCTTCATGATTGCCGCCGAGGCGGAGGGCGAGCTCGAGCGCAAGCAGCAGATCAAGATCGTGCGTCGCTTCGTCAAGGGTTATATCGAAGACATGCAGCGCCTGGCGCGCGAGGGCACCGAACAGAACGAGGAGATGCGTTTCGACAACGCGCCCAAACTCATTCGCAAGCTGTTCAAGGAGGCCCACGAAGAACGTGCCGAGTGGTTGGTCGATGATTATCTCGACGAGACGAAGCGTGGCTTTCGCTCCACCGAGGAGCTGGTGCCGATCTCGTCGCGGCGCAAAGAGTTTCAGAAGATCACCGATCGTCTGGTCAAGAACAACGACATCGCCGTGCCCGAGCGGGCGAGAGGCATGCGGGTCAAGGACGTGGCGATCCGGCGCGGGCAGGGCACGGCATCGCTCGGTCTCAACCGCTATTACGTGCTCATCGAAGGCCCGCAGGCCGACGGCACCGATGACCTGATCATCGAATACAAGCAGGCACGTCGCTCAGCGCTGGCGGGCCTGGTGCCGCCCTCGGCCTACGAAATGGACGAGCGCGCCGAGCGCGTCAGCCATGCCCAGACCGTGCAACTGGTACGCGGCGACGTGTTCTACGGTCATATCGAATTCGACGGATTGAGCTATATGTCCCGCGAGCGCGCCCCGTTTCGCGACGATATCGATCTCGACGATCTCTCCAAGAGTCAGTGGAAGGCGTACGCCGAGATCTGTGGCCGTATGCTGGCCCGTGTGCACGCGCTGTCCGACGAGTCCGGCAAGATCGATTACGACATCGAGCCGGCCATCGTCAACGCGATCGGCCCGCCCGAGCTGTTCGTCGCCGATATGGTGGAGTTCGCCATGGAAGCCGCGGATCGGGTACGCCGTGATCATGCGATGTTCCGCGAAGATCATGCCCGCGGGGCGTTCGAACAGCTGGACATCGTGCACCGTTGATCGCGATACCGCGGCGGCCCCGGGCTGGTTGGCAGGCCGCAGCGTGCCGGTCTGGCGATTGATGCAGCGCATGCAAACGTAGGCGCGTCGGGCGATAATGGCGGCTCGCGCAGCGTGTTCGTCGGCCCGGACTCAAGCGCTCCAGTGTGCGGGGCGCCCGATCGGCCCCGCAACGCTTGCGCCGAAGGATTCGGGCAGCCGCCTGCGATCCGTCATCTGTCGTGCCGCAACCTGTTCCAGCCAATGAACCAAGACTTGCCCGTAGAACGCATCATGCAGACGGGTCTGCTCAGCTGCGATCGGCATACGCCGCTGGACGTGGCCGCAGCACGCATGGCCGAACGCCGCTGCAGCTCGATGCTGGTAATGGAAAACGACGAGCCGGTGGGCATATGGACCGAGCACGACTGCCTTTACCTGGATTTCGCCGACCCCGGCGCGCTACGCCAGCCGATCGGCGACCTGATGATCGAATCCATCGCCACGATTGCCGCCGACGCCTCGCTTGGCGAGGCGGCGATGCGTTTCGCTGCCGAAAACCGGCATCATTTTCTGGTGGTGGATGAGGCCCAGGCGCCGCTGGGCATTCTTTCGCGAAGCGATGCCGTGCTCAATCAGGGGCTGGAGAGCTACCTGCGGCTGCGCGAGGTGCGGCATGCCATGTGCAAAACGCCGCTGGTGTTGCCGGGTACGCTGACCCTCGGCGAGCTCGCCTCGCGCATGCGCTTTACCCACACCGATGCTGCGGTGATCACGCAGCCCGGGCAGGCTCTGGGCATCATCACCGAGCGCGATCTCGTGCGGTTCGTGGCCGCACATCCGGGGCAGGTGAGCGTGGGCGAACTGGCCACCCGACCGCTGTTGAGCGTGGCGCCGGGCGATACGCTGATTCATGCCCGCGATCAGCTGATCGCGAACCGGGTACGGCATCTGGCGGTCATTGATGAAAGCGAGCAGGTCGTCGGCCTGCTCGGTTTTCGCGAGATGCTGGACGGCAACGAGCAGTTCTATATCGAAGACCTGCGCCAGGCACTCGCCCAGCGCGATCAGGCGCTGTCGCAATCGCGCTTCAATCTGGAGCTGGCCGAGCGGGTCATCGATGCCTCGCTCGAAGGCATTATCATCACCGATGCGCAGACCCATATCGAGTTCGTCAATCCCGCCTTTACCCATATGACCGGCTATCGACCGGAAGAGGTGATCGGACGTACGCCCGCGCTGCTGTCTTCCGGTCGCCACGAGGCGGATTTCTACACGCGCATGTGGCATTCGCTCAAGAGCAACGGCTACTGGCGCGGCGAAATATGGAACCGGCGCAAGAACGGCCAGCTGTACCTGGAACTGCTCACCGTGACCGCGATTCGCGACGAGGCCGGCGAAACCACTAACTATGCGGCCTTGTTCAGCGACATCACCCATATTCGGGAAAACGAAGAACAGGTCCGGCGGCTGGCCTACTACGATGCGTTGACGCGCCTGCCCAATCGCCGCCTGCTCGAAGACCGTCTGTCGTTGTCCATGCGTCATGCCCATCGCAACGGCCGGCGTCTGGCAGTGATCTTCATCGACCTGGACCACTTCAAGCAGGTCAACGATTCGCTGGGCCATGCCATCGGCGACGAGCTGCTGCTGCAGGTCTCCCAGCGCCTGAGCGCACGCCTGCGCGAGGACGACACGCTCGCGCGCCTGGGCGGCGATGAATTCATTGCCCTGCTGCCCGATCTCGACGAGCCGGCGGAGGCCACCCACATCGCCGGGCGGCTGATCGCGGCCATCAGCGAGCCGTTCAAGATCGACGGCCACGAGTTTCGTGTGGGCGGCAGCCTGGGGATCAGTTTCTATCCCGATGATGCAGCGACCATCGACGACCTGATGCGCAATGCCGATGCGGCCATGTATCGGGCCAAACAGGAAGGCCGCAATACCTATCGGCTGTTCAATTCGAAAACCCATGTGCAGGAAAACCATCACCTGGCGATGGAAAGCGCGCTGCGCGATACCGCGGAAACCGGCGCCGGGCTCGACGTGCACTATCAGCCCATTTTCGATACCCGCAGCGGCGCCCTGCGCGGGGCCGAGGCGTTGCTGCGCTGGCAACATCCCGGCTTTGGCCACGTCGCGCCGGCGGATTTCATACCGGTAGCCGAACGCTCGGGCCTGATCCTGCCGCTCGGGCGGCGCCTGATCCGCAAGGTGGCCGCACAGCAGCAGCGCTGGCTCGCGGCGGGCCAGGCCGTGGTGCCGGTAGCAGTCAATCTGTCGGCCAAGCAGTTCTGGCAGAACGACCTGCCGGCGCGCCTTGCCGCGATTTTCTCCGAGCACGAGCTGCCGCCCGGCCTGATCGACGTCGAGCTCACCGAGAGCACGCTGCTGGATGAAAGCCAGCAGGCAACCCATATACTTCAGTCCCTGCGTGAACTCGGCTGTGGCGTGGCGATCGACGATTTCGGCACCGGCTATTCATCACTGCGCTACCTGCAGGACCTGCCGGTCACCACCCTTAAAATCGATCGCAGCTTCGTGGCCCGCATGCAGACCGCCCACGGCAGTCGGGCGATCGTGGCGGCGGTCAGCGGCCTGGCCCACGAGCTGGGTCTCAAGGTGGTGGCCGAAGGGGTCGAGCAGGCCTCGCAGCTGGCCGCACTGAAGCAGTACCCCGTGCACTGCGTGCAGGGGTTTCATCTGGGCATGCCGGTTGCCGCCGACGTGTTCGCCCGCGAGTGGCTGGGCTCGGCATAAACCTGGCTGGCGCACGCGCGGGGGCGGATGGCGATCCGCTGGCCACAACCGCGGGCAGGCAGCAGGCGGCCGATCAGCTATGCCGCCGTGAGCCTTTTTTGAATTAGGCTAGACGCGATGCTCGCGATTCAGAATGCACTGGGGCCCTTGTTTGCACTGATTTTATTCGGTGCCGTACTGGGGCGCCTCAACTATCCGGGCGGCGATTTCTGGCCGCGTGCGGAGCGGCTGGTCTACTACGTATTCTTTCCGGCTCTGCTGGTTCATACGCTGGCCACGGCGGATGTCGCCGATGTGCCGATAGCCCGGCTGGCGTTGGTGTGTCTGGGCACGATATTGGCGGTAGCGATCGGCCTGTGGTGTTTGCGCCGCTATCTGGCGCGCGGCGACGCTGCCTTCACCTCGGTGTTCCAGGGCGCACTGCGCTTCAATACCTATGTTGCGGTTGCCGGGGCCGGCGCTCTGCATGGCCAGGCCGGCATGGCGAGCGCAGCGGTGGTAATCGCCTTGCTCGTGCCGACGGTCAATCTGTTGAGCGTGGCCTGTTTCATTGGCGTGGGCACATTGGGCCGCAGGAGCCTGGCTCGCAGCCTGCTTGAACTGGTGCGCAACCCGCTGATCCTGGCGTGCGTCGTCGGCATCGCGCTCAATGCCCTGCATATCGGCCTGCCGGGTTGGAGCGGGCCGCTGCTCGAACTGGTCGGGCGGCCGGCGTTGCCGATTGGGCTGATCGCCGTCGGGGTGGCGCTCCGTCCGCGCTATCTCGTACACGGCGGGCGCACGCTCTGGCTTACCAGCGCCGTCAAGCTCGGACTCGTGCCAGCGCTTGCCATGACGCTGGCCTGGGCGATGGGGCTCGATACGGTCAGCCGCGACGTGGTTTTGTTGTTCACCGGCGTATCGACGGCGACGTCCGCCTATATTCTGGCCCGCCAGTTGGGCGGCGACGGTGAACTCATGGCGGCCGTGATTACGCTGCAGACAGCCCTCGCGATGTTGACGTTACCGCTGTGGCTGCTGCTGGCGGGCTGACCCTAGCGGGGCGTCGGTCAGGCCGCCGGGCCGCAGACCGCGTTGCGTCCGGCATCCTTGGCACGGTAGAGGGCGCGATCGGAGAGGATCATCAGGTCGTGAAACGATTGGCATTCAGGCGCCAGGGTCGCGACGCCCGTGCTGATGGTTACATGGATACTGTGCCCGCCGGTTACCGCCACCGGCTGGCGGGCCACTTCAAGTCGTAGTCGATCGGCCAGTTCCAGTGCTTCGTCCAGGCCTACTGCGGGCAATACAATGGCAAATTCTTCGCCGCCGATCCGTCCCACCGTGTCCACATGCGCGCGGGTGCCCCCACTGCAGCGCTGCGCGATCGCCCGAATGACTTCGTCGCCGGCGACATGGCCCAGCGTATCGTTGACGCGTTTGAACCAGTCGATATCGATGAGCAGTAGCGCCAGCTCGTGCCTGAGCCGACGTGCGCGCAGAAACTCGTCTTCGCCGGCTTTCAACAGATAGCGACGATTGCGAAGACCGGTGAGCGAATCGCTGGTGGCCAGGGCATGCAGTTCTGCGTTCATGCGTTCGAGCAGCGCGTTCTGCTCGCGCAGTTTGGCGTTGAGCGCCTGCAACTCTTCTTCCTGGCGCTTCTTGATGTCGAGGTTGAAGCTCACCCCACAGAAGCGGTGACCCGGGTTCTCGCCTTCGCGGTCCAGTATCTTGCCGTAGTTGGCATACCAGACCCAGGCGCCGGACTTGGCTCGAATACGGAATTCGCTGTAGTAGCGCTGTGTCTTCGCGGCGAGATGGTCGGCGATGGCCTGTTCCACCGCCGGTTTGTCGTCGGGGTGCATCAAGGAGAATATGTCGTCGATATAGCCTGCCGCTTCGCTCTTGTCGTAGCCCAGGTCGGAAAAGACCCGGTCCAACCCGAAGATGACTTCGCCGGTGAGCAGGTCGTTCTCCCACAGGTCGAGCCCGCTACATTCCAGCGCCAGATCCAGCCTTCTTCTATAGAGCGCTTCTTCTTCCATGCGGGCAGTCTGAGGTGATCAGCCGGGCACTCGGCCACCGTAGCCGATCGCGCGCAACAGGGTGGTAAAACTCTCTACCACGCCGGCGGCGCGACGAAAGGCGGGGGCAGCATCGATCTTGATGACGCTTAGGGCGATGCCGGTGCTACGTGCGTTGGCTCGATCATAGTAGGGCGCGAGGTCGTCGAAGGCGTTCGAGAAGCCGCGTCCCGTGTGCTCGGCGTAGTAGCAGATCGAGTCCGGTGCCACGACAAGCGGGGCTTCGTGCTGCGCAGAATACAGAATCAGATTCTCGTTCATGTTGTAGATGAAGTACGTATTGCGGCTCTGGCCGATATCCGGATGGTCGTCCAGCCTGATGGTGCCCACGTCGAGCGAAGCCAGACTGGTCGCCTGCTTGACGTCGGTGATGTAAACCTGGATTAAAGCGGCCGACGCGCGTCGGCCGGTGATCGCTGTAATGCGTTCAACCACCGCCTGCGTCGCCGGTTTTTCGTCCCCCTGCATGAGATATTGCCCCAATTTGCGCGTTTGTTCTAACGTGCCCGGCAAATAATTGTTTTTTAATGCGAACCCGTTGCTCCGGGTCGATGGCCAGAGCATGATCCCCGCATAGCTGCCAAATGCATTGACCAGACTGCCTGCCAACGACTCCACTTCGGCAGCGCTGGCGGCGCCGATACGGGCCGACCGGATTGCGCCGGCCGAGGCGGCATCATCGGCCAGCACGCAGGGGCTGGGTGCCAGCCCGGCGGCACCGCCGTAGACGGTCTGTGGCAGTTGGGGGACGGCACGGCCGGCGCCGTCGCCGTCGACCACCCAAGCGATCGTTTGGCTGTTCAATGCCGCCGCGATCAAGGGTACGGTGGAATTGATCGGCCCGATCTCGACCGGAATCACGCAGCGCGGCGTCATGCCGCAAAGCGTGCCGAAGGCGTCCACGGTGTTGTGCATGGCGCGTTCGATATCGGCCAGGGCCAGATCCTCGGCCGCGTCGGGCGAGCCCATCATGGCGAGTACGCAGGCATCGGTCGCGCCGTCGTAGTCGCGCACCTCGACGGTGCCGGTCCAGCCGCTATCGCCCAGCTCGGCGATGACGTTGTGTGCGTCGTGATAGCTGCCACCGCCACCGCTACCCAGCAGTGCCGCCCCCACGGCGATCGAACGAAAATCTTCCAGGCCGTAGCGATAGCTCATGGGTTTTTCAGGCCGGTTGGGTTGCTTCTACTTTGTCGGCGCGCGAATCGGGTTCTTAATTGGCCATTGCGCAAAAGTCCTTCTGCGCCCTGTGCGCTACCCGCGGGCAGGGGCCGATCTTGTTGTGTACGTCCCGGGGCGCGTTTCGTGAGCGAACGTCTCCGGTATCCTGTGCGGCCCAATTCATGTCTTCCAGGACAGGCGCCCATGAGTGGAAAAAGCCTATCTCCGGCGTTTCGCAGCCGCGCGGACGAAGTGATCGATATTGCCAACCGCCAGTCGCAGAGCGTGTCGGCCGGCCAGGTCAGTGCTTCGCTGATGTACGCCACGGCGCGGTTCAATGCCTTTCAGGTCGCGGCCACGGCCGAAACCCGCGACGATATGGCCGAGGAGCGCGACAACGCCATCGAGTACTTCACGGCCCAGTACCGCAAGATGTTCGAAGACCATTTCGATGAATGCATGGCGAACTTCGATCGTTATACCGGTCGCGACAAGTCGTAGGGGCGCCGACTTGCCCGGGGTGAGTGGAATCCGGCCAGGGGCGATCGATGGTGGCTGATCACCCGTCTGACCCGGCGCGCACCGGATCGCTGTTTGCCGATGAGGCGTCGGCCCACGCCGGGGTGGGCGCGGCCGTGCCGGATGAAGCGCTCAAGCGGTTGGCGGTGCAGCTGCCGGCCCATCTGCGCCTGGGGACGTCGTCCTGGCATTTCCCCGGCTGGGCGAACCGCGTGTGGGATCGGCTGTACAGCGAAAAACAGCTCTCGCGTGCGGGTTTGTCGGCCTATGCCCGTCACCCGCTGTTCGGGGCGGTGAGCCTGGACCGCGCCTTTTATCGGCCCCTGAGCGTTGCCCAGTACGCAGCCTATGCCGAACAGGTCCCGGACGGGTTTCGCTTTCTGGTCAAGGCGCCGGCCCGGGTGACCGATGCGCTTATTCGTGAAAGCGGCGGCCAGGGCGTACGCGACAACCCCGATTTTCTGGACGCGGACCTGGCCTGGCACGAGTTCGCCGCGCCCGCGAGCGAGGGCCTGGGCGAAAAGCTCGGCGCGCTGGTGTTTCAGATCAGCCCGCTGCCGGGGCGCGTGCTGGCCGATCTCGATGCCTTGATTGCCCGGCTGCACGAGGTGCTGTGCCGCATGCAGCAGGTCAAGGCGCGGGTGCCCCATGCCGTCGTCGCGGTCGAAGTACGTAACCCGCAGTGGTTGGCTCCGGCGTTCGTCGATGCGCTCAAGGACAGTGGTGCGACATACTGCCTCGGGCTGCACCCGAAGATGCCGGCTCCGGGCGACCAACTGCCCATTCTGCGCCAGCTCTGGCCCGGCCCCTTCGTGTGCCGATGGAACCTCAACCCCCGACACGGCGCCTACGGCTACGAGGCCGCGCGCGAGAGCTATGCCCCGTTCGACCAGATGGTCGACCCCGACCCGCATACGCGCGAGATCGTTGCCCGCGTGGCGGCCGGAACGGCCGGTCAGGATCAGCCGGTGTATATCACCATCAACAACAAGGCCGAAGGCTGTGCGCCGGAATCGGTGCGGGCGCTGGCTGATGCCATCCAGTCGCTGGCCACCCGCGGCCGCGATCGCAGCTAGCGGCTTCTATACTGATACCTGCTGCGCTCGGCCGCCGATCCGGCACGGGCGTATACCGAATTCATTTATTTGAACGAGCATTGCCATGGACGAACAGACCCGTATCGAAGCCGAAGCCGCCGCTTTTCGTGGCCTGGTCAAGCATCTGCAAGCCAGGACCGACGTGCAGAACATCGATCTGATGAATCTGGCGGGCTTCTGTCGTAACTGCCTGTCGAAATGGTATCGCGCCGAGGCCGAGCTTCGCGGCGCTTCGATCAGCGATGCCGAGGCGCGTGAACATGTTTATGGCATGCCGTATGCCGACTACAAGCAGCAATACCAGACGCCGGCGACCGAGGAACAGAAAGCGCAGTTCACGGCCGGCGAAGACGGCCACGCCGACACCCGCGCAGGTAACTAGCGCCGGTTAGCAATCTCGCAGCGCTTTATGCCGCGGGTGCCAGATGAATCCTGTTACGGCCCGCATTCTTGGCTTCATAGACCGCCTGATCGGCGTGGTCGATGAGCGTGGTGATCTGGCTGTTGCGGGCGTTGTCGGCCGTGGCCACGCCGATGCTCAGCGTGATGTAGAGCGTGTGCTCACCGACGGTGATCGGGGTACGCTGGATATGTTCGCGCAGGGCTTCGGCGATATCGCGTGCCTCGGCCGGCGGCGTGTTGTAAAGCAGGCCCGCAAATTCTTCGCCGCCGAAGCGGTACAACAGGCCACGTGCCGACAGCTGCCCGTCGATCGCCTCGGCCACGCGGCAGAGAATGATGTCTCCGATGCGATGGCCGTAGGTATCGTTCACGCGTTTGAAATGGTCGATGTCGATGAAAAGCAGGGCCACGGCGGTATCGGTCTGCAACTGCTGGACGGCGGCTTCGAACAGCGCACGCCGGTTGGGTAGATCGGTCAGTTCGTCGGTGCGTGCGAGTCGATACAACGCGTGTTCGGCTTCGTCGAGACGTTTGATCAGCGACAGCAGCGCGACCATCATCGCGGGCATGATCGTGAGGGAACAGGCAAGCGCGATCAGATAG
Source organism: Salinisphaera sp. UBA6602 (assembly GCA_002433465.1). Taxonomy (GTDB): domain Bacteria; phylum Pseudomonadota; class Gammaproteobacteria; order Nevskiales; family Salinisphaeraceae; genus Salinisphaera. Next base: position 13,676 of record DJIE01000180.1, on the reverse strand, counting down.
CCGATCGCGCCGTGCCGCAGGCCGGCCAGTTCCAGGCTGACGCCGGTGACCGCAAAGGCAATAAGGGTCGAGGCGAACGTGAAGATGGCCGTGCCTTTCCAGACGCCGACGCGGCGTACGAACGAGCGTAGCCGCCCCGACGGCGCGTGCTGATGCGAAACGAGGCGGCGGCCCGGCCGCGAATGTGCCGGCGAGCGATTACGACAAGGTGCAAACACGGTCATTCATAAGGTATGGAACGACGCCCGGCTGATACGGGCTTCTATCGGCTTAGAACTCGCCTAGCTTGAAAGTGGCACTGATTAAAGTGGCACTGATTATCGTGCCAACGTCGCGCGAATGCTAGGGAAAATCGTACCAAATCCTTTGGGTTGCGCTGAGTGGGCGCCGATTACGGTTGGCCGCAAACGCGCCGCCACGGCGCCCGCAGCTTGACCTGCCCCTGAGCAGTCGCTGCGCCTTGTAGTTCCCTGGCAGCGACCTCGAAGTCGAGCCGCAAGGCGTTGATCAGAGCTTCGGTTTTGCGTCGGCACCGATATAGCGGTGCGCCGCGACGCCGAGTGCAGCCGCGGCCAGAGCGGCGAACCACAGGCCGTCCAGGCCGATACGGTTATAGACGGCCGCCCCGACCAGCGTGCCGACCACCAGGCCAAGCCATAGCAGCAGGTACCAGGCCCATGCGAAACGATCGCCCTGGCCGAGCAGGGCCGAGGTCACGCGCTGGCCAAGCTTGACCAGCGTACCCGTCATATAGGTCAGCCCGATGGTGACTTCGCCATTGCGTTCGAACACGGTGTTCTCTGCCCCCATGGCCAGGGCCATGAACATGACCGCCAGCGAGCTCATGCCGGCGTCGTTAAAGATCGCGGCCGCACACAGCAGCACCGTTACGAGCGCGACCACGGCGCTCGGGCGGCGACTGCGCGCGACCTGGCCGGTGAGCGTGCCCAGCACCACGCCGGCCACGAACAGGCCGATCAGCATCGCCGGCAGGGCGGCCTTCGACCAGGCGCTTTCCAGCCCCACGCCCAGGCGAGTGGAATTCCCGCTCATGAACGACACGAAGTAGCCGCCCAGCGCGATGAAGCCCATAGCATCGACATAGCCCGACAGCGACGTCAGGCCGGCAGCAATCACACGTTCGCGGCGGCGGTAGCTGATCACGTTGGCAGGTACGTTGGCGACGACAGGCCGCCGATTTTGCGGTGTCCACCATACGAGCACAACATCGCCGCGAGTGCCGGGCGCCTGTCCGGCCTGCCCGGCCCGCCCGTTGGCGCCGGCTGCGCAGCTCACACAGCCACAGGGCCAGCCGGGCGACCGCCATGCCTCCGGCTGATCAGCCCAGGGTCAACTCGATAGGGTGCAAACACATGAAAATGGGTGGATTATCCTGTTCGCTTGCCGGGTTTGAGCATGGGCTGAATATCTGGGTATAGCGCAAATTATTGTTTTTAATCGGTTTTGAGCTAGTCTGACGTCCCGATTGCACAGCCGTTCGAAACAGCGGGATCGCTGATGTCACTCCTTACGTCATTTTCGCTGGGGCTGAGCCTGTCGATGGATGCCTTTGCTGCGTCCGTGACTCAGGGCGCGCTTCAACGGCGCACCCCGGTTGCCGAAGCGGTACGCGTCGCGTTCTATTTCGGTGCCCTCGAGGCGTTGTTGCCGCTGATCGGCTGGACGCTGGGCCTGGTGCTGGGATCGGTCATCGCAGCGGTCGACCACTGGATTGCGTTCGTCTTGTTGCTGGGTATCGGCACGAAGATGATCTATGAGGCGGTCCGTCCGGATACGAAAAGCGCGCCGGACGAACCTGCCAGTGGCGGCCGCATGCTGCTATTGGCCCTGGGAACGAGTATCGATGCCGCAGCGGTCGGCATGCCGTTGTTGGTGCTCGGCGTGCCGATCCTGCCTGCTGTGTTCATTATCGGCGCCACCACATTTGCGATGACCTGCCTGGGCTTCATGCTCGGCGGCCTTGCCGGCAAACGTGTGCCACGCTATGCGGAAGGCGTCGGCGGCTTCGTGCTGATCGGTATTGGCACGGCGATACTGTTCGAGCATATCGGTCTGCTCTAGCGCCTGTTAACGCTAACGCCAATCGTCGCGTTGCCTTGCGCAAATTCGCCCGGCAAGGCGCGAGCAGAGATGCTGGGTGAGCCAAATGAACGACGCGCAACGCTGCATGGTGGATTTCGGGACGCAACCCGTCGGCACGCGGATCCCCTGCGTAACTATTCGAGGCGCGCAGTCCGGCATTGCCGCTGGCTCATGTCGCAAACCGACAGCACGCCCGCGACGTATTGTCTTGCACAAAAATGGTTCGCGGCGCGGCGATTTCGCTCGCGTCGACAGGCCCTTGGCTGGGCCGTGACAGAGCAACCGAACGCCACCATCCGTGCCGGCATCGGCGGCTGGACCTACAAGCCCTGGCGGGGAACGTTTTACCCGGACGCTCTTGCCCAGAAAAACGAGCTTGCCTATGCGGCGGAAAAGCTCGCGACGATCGAAGTCAACGGCACCTACTACCGCACCCAGCAGCCCGCCACCTTCGCACGCTGGGCAGAGGCCGTGCCCGACGGCTTCGCGTTCTCGCTCAAGGCGCCGCGCTATGTGGTCAACCGCAAGCGCCTGGACGAGGCCGGTGAGGGCATTGCCCGGTTCGTGAACTCGGGGCTGTCCGCGCTGGGTGATCGGCTTGGTCCGATTCTGTGGCAGCTGCCGCCGACCAAGACCTTCCAGGCCGAGGAATTCGCCGCCTTTCTCGATCTGCTTCCGGC
>DJIE01000180.1:4661-10496 GCA_002433465.1 Salinisphaera sp. UBA6602 | reverse complement strand
TGCGGTGAATCTCTGCCGCGAGGCGAGGGTGGCGATCGTCTATGCCGATAGCGACGACTATCCGGCCATCGCCGATCCCACCGCGGATTTCGTCTATGCGCGTCTGCAGCGTGGCGACAACGCAATCGAAACCGGCTACTCGGCCGAGGCACTTGAGGCCTGGTCAGCCCGTTTGCGTAGCTGGGCGCACGGCCATTTGCCCGAGGATCTGCCCTGTGTCGTCCCCGCCCCGCATGCCGACCACGCCCCTCAGCCGCGCGATGTCTTTGCCTATTTCATACGCGAGGGCAAGGTTCGTGCGCCACAGGCCGCGATGGCCCTGCAGCAGCGCGTCGCCGGCTGAGCGCAAGCGCGGTGCTTACCGCTGGAGCGTGCGCCAGGCGTCGTAGGTGCTCAAAAACACGCCCCCGGTCATGCCCTTGAGAAACGCGGTCTGTTGCAGGCGGTCCATGACCGGGCCCTTGACCTCGGCCAGATGCAGGCGCACGCCGTGCTGGCCAAGCTTGTCGCTGATCAGCTCCAGGCTTTCCAGCGCCGAATAGTCGATGAAGTTCACCGCCGGACACATGAGCACCAGATCGGTCAGTTCGGGCTGGCTGGCGCGAATCTCGTCGACGACCTGCTCGAAAAACCGGGCGTTGCCGAAATACAGGCTTTCGTCGATGCGCAGAATGGTCAGGTGCGGGGCGGTTTTTACCCCGTGACGACGCACGTTGCGAAAATGCTCGGAGTTCGGCATGAGCCCGACCACCGCGTAGTGCGGTTTCGACGTGCGATAGATATAGATCACCAGCGACAGCGCGACGCCGGTCATCAGGCCGCCGCTGACCCCCAGAACCAGGGTGACTCCGAACGTCGCCAGCCAGGCGAAGCCGTCCGGGCGGCAGTAGCGCCAGGCGCTGAAAAACGAGCTCGGACTCAGCAGGCTCTGGATGGCCACCACGATAATGCTCGAAAGCGCGACCAGCGGCAGATAGGCGAGCATGGGCATGAGGAAAAGCGCGCTCAAGGCCACGGCCACTGCGGTGAGCGCGCCCGCGGCGCGGGTGCGTGCGCCGGCTTCGTCGTTGACCACCGAGCGCGACAGGCTCGCACTCACGGGGAAGGCCCCGGACAGCGCCGAGGCGATATTGGCGCCGCCAAGGCCGACCAGCTCGCGATTCGGCGCAATCCGCTCGTTGCGCGGGCCGGCCAGGGTCTGGGCCATCGACACCGACTCGGCGAAGGTGACGATGCTGATCAGCAGCGCCGGTAGCCATAAATAGGTTAATGACGCCCAGGGCGGCAGCGGCAGCGAGAGTGAAGGCAGCCCCGCGGTTACCGTGCCCACGGTGGCAATGCCGTGGTCGTGCAGGTCATAGACCGCGCTCGCGGCGGTGGTTGCCAGCACCAGCAGGATCGGGCCGGTACGTCCGAGCAGTCGCGCGCTCGCTGGCGGAATGCCGAGCCTTGAGAGCGCGCCCGCCAGATAGCCCCGTGTGACCACCAGCCAGGCCAGGCAAATACCGGCCAGCAGCACGGTCGCCGGCTGGATGGCGTCGTGTTCCTGCCAGAGCGCCTGGGCGATGGTCCAGAGTGTCTGGCCGCGGGCCTGGACACCCAGCAGACGACCGAACTGGCTGGCAGCGATCAGCACGCCGGAGGCGGCGATAAAGCCGTAGATGACCGGGCGGCTGAGAAAATTGATCAGAAAGCCCAGCCGCAGCACGCCCATGGCCACCAGGATCGCACCCGACAACAGGGCGAGGGTAATAGCGGCGGTGACGCTATCGATATCGGTCTGGGCCGACACCTGGCCGGCGGCGGCCGCGGTCATGATCGATACCACCGCGAACGGGCCCACGGCGAGCGTACGACTGCGCCCGAACACGGCATAGGCCACCAGCGGCAGCATGCTGGCATAGAGCCCGGTTTCCGGCGGCATGCCGGCGAGCAGGGCATAGGCCAGCGCCTGGGGAATGAGCAGGGCGGTGACCACCGTTGCGGCCACCAGATCGGCCGTGAAGGCGCTTCGATCGTAGTTCGGCAAGGCGCGCGGCCCCAACAATGAACGCAGCCTGTGGGTCAGCCGGCTCACGGGCGTGCGCGGCCGGTCGCTCGATGTTTGCCACGGGTCGGTTGGTCGGTCATGCAAGCAGATAGCGTGGCTGTCTGCGCAACTCTAGCTCGACTGGCACTGCTTGACGAGCTTGCCTGGCGCCGGCGATGGGCCGGTGTGTGCTCTGGTTTGCCAAGTGGCGCGCGCTTGGGCCGTGCGGTAATGGCAGCCGTTCACACGCAACGCGGCTTGGCATCAGTCGCCCCGAAGCGCATACGGCTTCGGGGCGAATTCAGGCCGGATACTAGACCTTGAGCACCAGCTTGCCGAAGTTGCTGCCTTCGAAGAGCTTGAGCAGCGTTTCGGGGAAATTCTCGAAGCCTTCGACGATATCCTCGCGATGCTTGATCTTGCCTTCGGACAGCCAGCCGGCCAGCGCCTTGGCGGCTTCGCCGTAGCGATCGGCATAGTCGAACACCACGAAGCCTTCCATACGGGCACGGTTGACCAGCAGCGACATGTAGTTCTTGGGCGCGTACATGCCGTCGGTGGCGTTGTACTGCGAGATCGCGCCACAGATCACGATACGGCCGTTTAGGGCGAGGTTGGCAAGCGCGAAGTCCAGAATCTCGCCGCCGACGTTGTCGAAGAACACGTCGATGCCCTTGGGGCAGTGTTCTTTCATGGCCTTGTAGACGTTTTCGTTCTTGTAGTCGATGGCCGCGTCGAAGCCGAGCTCATCGGTGACGTAGCTGCACTTTTCGCTGCCGCCGGCAATACCGACCACGCGTGCGCCCTTGAGCTTGGCGATCTGGCCGACCAGCGCGCCCACCGCGCCGGAGGCCGCCGAAACCACCACGGTTTCGCCTTCGGCCACGCCGCCGACATCCAGCAGGCCGAAATAGGCGGTCATGCCGGGCATGCCCAGCACGCCCAGATAGGCCGGCAGTTCGGCCAGGCGGGTATCGACCTTGCGGGCGTCCTTGCCGGCCACCACGGCATGGGTCTGTACCCCGAAGTTGCCGGATACCTTGTCGCCTTCGGCGAAGTCGGCGTGGTTGGATTTGAGTACCGTGCCGGCGGTGCCCGCGCGCATGACTTCACCGATTTCCACCGGCTTGATATAGGACTTGCCGGCGTTCATCCAGCCACGCATGGCCGGATCCAGCGAAATGTATTCGACAGCAACGAGGATCTCGTCGTTGCCGGGCTCGGCGACGGCTTCGCTGACCAGTTCCCAATCGCTCTTCTTGGGCAGGCCCTGGGGCCGTTCGGCGAGACGAAACTGGCGATTCTGATCGGTCGAACTCATGGCAGTACCGTGGTTTGAACAAATAAGTGCAATGCACCTTAGAAGCTCGTACGCGTGGCGGCAAGCAAAATCGAACGTTCGTTCGATGTCTTGTGTGCAACCGGATCGGCGGTGCCGAGGCTAGCGCTTGCGAATCAACAGATTCTGATGGGCCATGCCGATACGCCCGCTTGTGTCGTAGAGCGTGGAACTGCTCAGGCCCACGCCGTTGGGCTGGGCGACGGTCTGCGCATCCACGCCGATCCATTCGCCCACCGGCGCCCGGTGCAGATAGACGGTCAGATCGGTATTGGTGAACAGATAGTCGTCAAAGGGCAGCACCCAGCTCAGGCCGTTGCCGAAGTCCGCCGCGGCCGCGGCGCGCATGGCAGCACTCGTTTCGACGCCTTCGACAAGCGCTACGCGCGGACGAAACCAGGCCGCCGCGGGGCCGGCTTCGCGGGTGCTGCCGGTGGCCACGCGAATCTCCATGGCCTGATCGTGAAAGAACGCGCCGGTGGGCATGCCGGGCGTTTCGAATGGGGCGCTGCATTGCTCGGGTGCGGGCGTGAGTGGATCCGAGCGCGTGTCGGGTACGACGACCTGTTGCTCGCGCAGCATCAGGGCAATGGCACGGCCTACCACGGCGCCGTCGTGCTCGAGCTCCAGTGTGATCCGGCGCGCGCTGCGGCCGCGGCTGGCCTCGGCATGGACCTGCAGGGCGGCCAGCGGCACCGGCCGGCTCAGCTCAAACGTCAGGCGCGCGAGCACGAATTCGTGGCCGGCGTTCTGTTCGGCCACATGCGCGAGCAATGCGGCCGGCGCGCCGCCGTGCAGGGCCCGCGCGTCCCAGGGGCCGCGGGCCAGATCCGTGGCGACGAAATAGTCGCCGTCGCGCTGAAAAACCGATCGTGCCGTGTCGTTGGCCATTTCGCCTGATACCGATATTCAAGGATTCGAAGGCCGGTTATGCTGCCATGATTATCCTTGGCCATGGCGGTCCGGGCCCGCTTCACGTCACGCCCTCGCCAACGAACTCGCCTATGTCCGATCGCGATCCCGCCCCACGGCCTGACGGCGTAGCCAATGCCCGGGGCCCGGTACAAATCGGCTGGCGCGGCTGGTGGCAGATCGTGCGCCGAGTCAGCCGCGAGTTCAGCCGTCACGATATGACCATCACCGCGGCGGGCGTGTCGTTTCTGGCCCTGTTCGCCGTGTTTTCGGCACTGGCTGCGTTCGTCGCGTTTTACGGCTTGATCGCCGATCCGCAGGCGATGGTCAAGGATATGCAGGCGCTGCGCGGCTTTGTACCGGCCGATGTAGTGCTCTCGCTTGTCGATCAGATGCAGTCGGTGTCCAGCCGCTCGCTGGCCAAGCTGGTCGCGGCGGGCCTGTTCAGTCTCGTCGTGGCCATCTGGTGTGCCCAGCAGGGCGTCGCGGCATTGCTGCTGGCGCTCAATACGGCTTACCACGAGGACAGCGAACGCGGCACCTGGTGGCGGCTTTTCAAGTCGCTGTTCGTGGCGATCGGCGTCATCGCGGGCCTGATGTTCACCGCGATTCTGGCGATCGGGCTGCCGGTGACGGCATCGAGGCTGGGCTGGAGCCTCTGGCAGGTGGAAGCGGTACGGGCTGCCGGCATGGCGGTGGGCGGGCTGATTCTACTGTTCGGTCTGGCGGCCCTGTATCGCTGGGCGCCCGACCGGCGGCCGCCGCGCTGGCGCTGGGTGGGTGCCGGTGCCAGCGTTGTGGTCGCGTTCTGGACCGTCGGGTCGCTGGCGTTTTCGTGGTTCATGGCCTATTCGAACTCGTACACCGCCTTGTATGGCTCGCTCAGCGCGGTGGTGATGCTGCTCACGCTGATCTATGTGACGGTCGTGACCGTGCTCGTGGGCGCTGAATTCAACGCCCAGATGGAATATCAGGTCGAAGAAGATACAACCGTGCATGCCCCGCGGCCGGCGGGCCAGCGTGGGGCCCATATGGCCGACCATTCGGCCCGGTCGCGGTAACAATCGCTACCAAGTGAACGGTTGACCGGTCGCCATGGCGGTCAGATACTTCGGTTTCACGAAACTTCGTTTCACAAATAAAAAAGGTGATGCATGCGCGATATGGAGGCGTTCAGGGCCGAGGTTCGGTCCTGGCTGGAAGACAATTGCCCGGAGGAGATGCGCCAGCCGCTGGCCTCCGACAAGGAGCATGTCTGGGGCGGCCGCCAGTGGGAGTTCTCCTCCGAGGCGCAGCGGCTCTGGTTCGAGCGCATGGTCGAGAAAGGCTGGACCGCGCCGGCCTGGCCGGTGGAATACGGCGGCGGCGGCATGACCCCGGCGGAGCACGACGTATTCAAGGCCGAAATGAAGCGTATCAACGCGCGCAGCCCGGTCAGCAACTTCGGTTTCTGGATGCTGGGCCCGGCGCTGCTGAAGTTCGGTTCCGAAGAACAGAAGCGCGAGCATCTGCCGGCCATCGCCCGGGGCGAAATCCGCTGGTGCCAGGGCTATTC
>DJIE01000180.1:0-4416 GCA_002433465.1 Salinisphaera sp. UBA6602 | reverse complement strand
CACTTCGGCACCGAAGGCCAGAAGAAGCGCTTCCTCAATGAAATCGCCGACGGCAAGATCCGCTGGTGCCAGGGCTATTCCGAACCCAATGCGGGCTCGGATCTGGCCAGCCTGAAGACGTCGGCCGAAATCGACGGCGACGAATTCGTGGTCAACGGCCGCAAGATCTGGACATCCTATGCCGACCGGGCCGACAAGATGTTCTGCCTAGTGCGTACCGATCCGGATGCCAAGAAGCAGGCCGGCATCTCCTTCATCCTTCTGGACATGGAAACCCCGGGCGTATCGACCCGGCCGATCCAGCTGATCTCGGGTGAGTCGCCGTTCTGCGAAACCTTCTTCGACGATGTGCGCGTGCCGCGCGCCAATCTGGTGGGCGAACTCAACCAGGGGTGGACGATCGCCAAGTATCTGCTCACCCACGAGCGCGACAACATCGGCGGCGAACCGCCGGGTCTGCTCAAGGGGCGCGATCTGGCGAAGATGGCGCTTGATGCGGTCGGCACCGACGAGGCCGGGCGGCTGGACGATCCGATGCTGCGTGCCGATATCGCCCGCCTGGAAATCGATGCGATGGCGTTTCGTGCGCTGGTCGAGCATACCCGCGCCAAGGCCGAGGCCGGCGAAGGCGTGGGCGCGCGCTCGGCCATGCTCAAGTACTACGGCACCGAGCTCAACAAGCGCCGCTACAACCTGATGATGGATGCCATGGGCGGCCAGGGCCTGGAATGGGAGAGCGAACGCACGAATGGCGGACGCTATGCCCGCGAATGGCTGCGTTCCAAAGGCAACTCGATCGAAGGCGGTACCTCGGAGATCATGCTCGGCATCATCTCCTCCGCCGTTCTCGAACTTCCCAAAGGCTAGCGAGGCATCCCCATGATATTGAATGAAGAACAGCAGATGCTCGCAGATCTGGCCGAGCGTATTTTTGCTGACAAGGCCAGCGTGGACACGCTGCGTGCGATTCGCGGCGGCAGCCACGGCCAGGACTACGATCACGAGCTCTGGCAGGCGATGGTCGAATCCGGCCTGACCGGCATTCTGGTGCCCGAGGATCAGGGCGGTATGGATTTCGGGCTGGTCAGCGCCGGCCTGGTGGCCCGCGAAGTCGGCCGCCGCCTGGCCCTGACGCCGTTTCTGTCGACGGCGGTACTGGGTGCGATCGCGATCGGCCGGGGCGGCAACGCCGACCAGAAAAGCCGTTGGCTGGGTTCGATTGCCAGCGGTGAGCTGATAGTGGCGCTGGCGCTCGACGAAAGCGCCAAGCATCGCCCGGAACGCGTGGCCACCGAAGCCCAATCAGCGGGCGACGGCTACACGATCAGCGGTGCCAAGACGCTCGTGCTCGATGCCGTCAACGCCGACGTGCTGCTGGTAAGCGCGATGCTCGACGGCACGCCGCGCCTGTTCGCAGTCGAGGCAGGCGATGCCGGCGTGGCGACAACGCCGGTGGTGTCGCTGGATACGCGCAGCATGGCCGACGTACGATTCGAAGACGCGAAAGCCGAGCTGCTCGACGGCGATGCGAACGCCTTGGATGCGGTGCTCGACGCCGGTCGTGCGATTCTGGCCATGGAGCTGGTGGGTCTGGCACGCGCCGTGTTCGAACGCACGCTCACGTATCTGTCCGAGCGCAAGCAGTTCGGTCAGCGCATCGGTTCGTTTCAGGCGCTCCAGCACCGTGCCGCGCATCTGTCGGTGGATATCGAAATCAGCGAAGCCATGGCCTTCCAGGCACTGGCAGCGTTCGATGCCGGCGCGGACGATGCCTCGCTGCAGATCCTGGCGGCCAAGGCCCGGGCAGCGGAGACCGCGCGGCTGGCCAGTGCCGAAGGCGTGCAGATGCATGGCGGCATGGGCATGACCGATGAGTTCGATATCGGCTTTTTCATGAAGCGTGCGCGCGCGGCCAGCGAGCTGTTCGGCGATGCCAACTTCTGTACCGAGCGGTTCGCCCGGGCGAAGGGTTACTGAGGCAGCGCCTTCGTAACCGCGGCAACGAAGCCGCCGGTCTAACGCCGGCGGCTTCGTTCGTTTAGGGCGACGCCCCGTTCCTTGGCCGGCCCCGTGAAGCCTTTACAGGCCGGTTCAGTTGCCGGATTGAATACCGGTGCCCTTGACCCGTTCCATGGTGCCGTCGGGAAAAACCAGGATCGTCTCGCCGCCCGAGGCCGACGGACCGATTACGCCGCCGCTGGCCAGCGCCTGCATGCCGGCTTCGAACTGTTCCAGCGTGATGCCGCTGCCCGCGCTCTCACTCGACCCGCCTTCAATGGTCGCAGACGTATCGAACGAGTCGTAGAGCGCCCCGATCGTATAGTCGGCCTCGGCTTCACTGCGGCTGAGCAGGCCGTCGCCGTTACGGTCGAGTTGCCGGAATTTTTCCGATATCTCGATATCGCCGGTGCCATCGGCACGCGCGGCATCGATATCGGCCGCCGTCGATTCGGCGGCCACGGACGTGCTCGCCAGCAGGGCGAGCGACAGGGTAGTGGCAATTCGGATGAGCATGGCGTTTGCGTGGTTCAAGCCAGCCATCAATTTAGCCTGCGGCACGCGGCCATGCCATGGCCGCGTGCAAGTTCGTGACTACTGGCGACGCGGGTCGGTGACGTGTTCGGGGTTGTAGGGCCCCAGCGGCAGGCCATCGCTCTGGTCGGCCACCATATTGACGTTGGCCATGCGCGAGACTTCGCGGGTGCGATCGGCGCTGGTATCCACGATCTGCTCGACCACGGCCACGATCACCGCGGCCAGCAGGCCGCCCTGGTTGTTGTTGGAGCCTTCGATCGCGCGCGCCTTGCCGTCCCAGAGCAGGGTGCCGGTCTGGGTATCGATCAGACGCAGCGATACGTCCACCGTGGTATCCGACGACAGCACGTGGAATTTCTGGCCCCAGTCCTCGATCGTGGCATAGAGCACCGCATCGGGGCCGATCACTTCGTCGATCTTGTTCAGCGGCACCGACTGCATTTCGGCCGGTTCCGACAGCCCGTTTTCCTTCATGAACGCGTCTACGACCGCCACCGGGTAGACGTAGTAGCCGGCCTCGGCGAGCGGGCGCGTGACCGTGGACAGATACACATAGGGCGCGTTGACTTCCACCGAGTTATTGATCGGCGGCAGCACCAGGATCGAACGCGGCGGGTCGGCGCGATAGGCCGAGTAGTCGTAGCCGGGGGATGTGGCACAGCCGGTCGCCAGAAGCGACGCGGCGATGAGGCCAAGCAGTGCGAGATAGCGGCGCATCGGTCAGCTCCCCTTCTGGATACGTTCGATGAACGTGGTCATGAACGCCGAGGATTCGGGGTAGAGCTGGCGCTCGATCGCGAACTGTTCTGCCGCGCCGGCTTCGTTGCCCTGCATGTAGTTCATATAGCCCAGCTGGGCATGCACGCCCGGCGGCACCCGTTTGCCTTCGGCTTCACTGCGCTCGATATCGGCACGCAGCTTTTGTGCCTGCACACCGGGTTCGGCCTCGCCCGGCTTCATGTACATCGCATAGACCAGGTTTTCGTATTCGCCCCAGCGATAGAGCGGTTCCGGTTGGGCGACACAGCCGGCCAGCAGCAGGGCACCTGCGAGCGCTGCGAGGCCGCTGCCACGCGCGAATCGTGTATGTCGTTTCATGCTTAGCGAACCGGCGACCAGGCGCCGTTTTCCATGGCCTGGGTCAGGTTGTTGACGGCTTCGGTGATGGCGAAGTTGAGCACCTTGCCGTTGAGCGTGGCGTCGTAGCCGGCGGTGCCGCCAAAGCCGGCCACCTGACGGTTGCTCAGTTCGTATTCGCCGGCGCCTTGCACGGAGTAGATGATTTCCGAGGTGGTGACATCGACTACGTTGAGCGCGACCTTGGCGTAGGCCACCTGGGTCTTGCCGGCACCGAGAATGCCGAACAGCTGCATGTCGCCGGTGGTGCGACGGCCGAACTCGGTCACGTCACCGGTGATCGCCACCTGGGCGCCTTTCAGGGTTTGCTGCGTGCCGCTGATCTTGGCCTCCTGGGCGATCTGGGCCATGTTGTCGCGATCGACCACGGCAAAGCGGTTGGTCTGCTGCAGATGGGTCTTGAGGATGGTCTTGGCCTGGCTGCCGAGCCGGTCGGTGCCATCGCTGAACAGTCCCTGGCGATAGGTCGAGCGGTTCTGGAAGTTGCCCACCACCAGAACATAGCGCGGGCCGTTGTAGGCGGTGCCGTAGCTGGCCACCGTTTCCGGCTGGATGCTGCGATGCGACTCGGTAGCACAGCCACCCAGCAACAACAGCCCGATGACGAGCACGCCGAATACGCGCGCCCGCGCAGAAAAACGATCAAGCATGATGTATCCCCCAAGTGGGTACGCGCGCTGTGTTACGCGGGCGATCCCGATTTGCCGTTTAGCATGCTCCGCACAACCTGCCACGGTCGCGCCG
>DJIE01000147.1:4016-7780 GCA_002433465.1 Salinisphaera sp. UBA6602 | reverse complement strand
TGTGGTACAGCTCGCCTACCGCACTGCCATCGCCGTACTCCCGCTCGCGCTGGCGGCTTATTTCTTCGTTTACCGCTGCATGACGCAAGAGGGCTGGCCCGCGCGCCGGCTGCTCGTCGGGGTCTACGGCGTTGGTCTGTGTGCTGCCCTGTTGCCGTGGTTCGACAACGCCTATCTGGTGGTGGCCAGCGAACAGCTCACGATTACCCGGGCCAACATATTTCTCGACTACGGCGCGGGCGCGGCGCCCTTCTTCGCGGGCTGTCTGGCCGTGTTTGCCGTCGTCAGCTACCGCATATTGCGGCACGCCCCGGCCCGCAAGAGTGCGGGCATCTCGCTAGTAACCGGTTTCGGATTTGCCGTGTTCCTGCTCTGCGGCATACACGACGCCTTGCGTGAACTCGGCCTGTCGCTGCTGCCCATGGATACGCTGGCGCTGGCCGCCGTGCTGTTTCAGACCTTTGCCTGTGCGGTGATGGTCTGGCACTACTCGGTGACCCTCGGCGAGCAGCGCAGCCAATACGCCCAGCTCAGGTCTGTCACCGACCGCGCCAATCGCGACGCGCTGTCGGGCCTTTATAACCGCTGCTACCTTGAAGACTATATGGCCCGCGGGGGCGCGCAAGCTCGCGGCGGCCTGCTTTTCGTTGACCTCGATCACTTCAAGAAGATCAACGACGACTACGGCCATACAACCGGCGACCGGCTGATCCAGACGGTGGCCCAGTGTATGCGCGAGGCCACGCGCGAACGCGATATCGTGTGCCGCTGGGGCGGCGACGAGTTCCTGGTGCTGCTCGAGCTCGGGGCCGAGAACGATGCCACCAATCCGGCCATCGAGCGTCTCGTGCGGGCCCTCGACCAGACCCGTATCGATGGTATAGACGGCCTCAAGCTGAGCGCCAGCATGGGCTATGCGGAATTCGAGAAGGGCCAGTGGCGCGAAGCCCTGAATCGGGCAGACGTCGCCCTCTACGAGGCAAAGCGTGGCGGTCGCTGCCGGGTGAGTATCGCCAGTTAATTTCGCGGCCTGGTTACCGGCCTTTCCCCGCTTGCCAGCCCGGGCCACATGCGGCCTGCTAAACCACAGGGCAGACTGCAACATACCGGCAACGGACATTTCTAGCAGCAAACCAGGGAGCGCCGGCCGTGATTATCACCAGGGGAGCACGCATGCGGCCGATCAAGCCCAGCCAACCTGACGAGCAGGGCATTGGCAACACGAACTCGTTGCCGAATGTCGCTTGGCCGGCGAACATTCGGCGGCCGGCACGAGCATACGCATGAACGCCCCGATCGGTCCGGACGACTCGCTATCCTTTCACCGGCATCGGCGCGCGTTGCTGCTGGTGCTGCTCGCGTTTACCGCGCTGTTCGGCATTTTTTTCATCGTCATCAACTTCTTCGCCGGCAAATACATGTTGATGGCCGTCGAAGTCGCCGTCTCGACCTTTGCGCTGGCTCTGCTACCCGTCGTCCGGCGTACGCCACGTCTTCAACGCTGGTCTGTGGGGTATCTGATCGTACTGTATAGCGGTGTGAGCTATGCGCTGATCACGCCCGAAACCTCGGTATCGGTCTTCGGCTGGGTTCTACTCATGCCCGTGGTTGCGCATCTGTTGATCGGGCGTTTGTGGGGCGGCGTGCTATGCGCGGTATTCGTGCCGCTGGCAGCGGCGATCTTCATCTGGCGTTTCGGTACCGATCCGGTATTTGCCAATCCTGGATCGATCGCGAACATGGTTACGATCACCTGCTGTAGCTATCTGTTGTCGTACGTATACGAAGGCAGTCGGGGCGAGGCCGAACGCCGCCTGCGGCGTATGGCCTCGACGGATGCCCTGACCGGTTTGCCTAATCGCATCCGCCTTGAACAGATCTATGCGCGCCATATGACCGCCACCCGACTGCCAATGGCCATGCTCATGGTCGATCTTGATCACTTCAAACGCATTAACGACAACCATGGCCACCGGGCCGGCGATAAAGTATTACGCGCCGTAGCCAAGACCATGAAAGGACAGATGCGCGATGCCGATTTCGTCTTTCGGCTCGGTGGCGAAGAGTTCTGCATCCTGTTGCCCGACACGGATTTTTGCGCCGCGCGCCAGCTCGCAGAACGCACCCGCACCGCCATCGAAGCGCTTGCGTGTCACGATTGCGAGGTGGTGTTGCGCTTGACCGCGAGTATCGGTATTGCCGTCAGCCGCGACGCCGATGAGCCGCTTGATAACCTGCTCCACGCGGCCGATCAGAATCTCTACCGCGCCAAGCTCGGCGGGCGCAACCAAGTCATCGGTTGAGCGGTACGTCGCGAGTCGGCACGTTGCAGAACGGCTGCACTCCAGCTTGCGAATCGGCCTGTGGCAACGTAGAAATAGCACGTCTATTCGCTTGCGAGCCGGTCGTAGCCCATGAGTTATCGTATCGAAATCGACAGCGCCGATGGCCGTATCGACGCCCATGTTTTTACGCCCGCCGATGCGCCTGGCGCCCTGCCCGCGGTCATCCTCCTCACCGACATCGGCGGACTGCGCCCCTGCTATCACGAGAAGGCCCAGATCGTGGCCGACGGCGGTTATGCGGTGCTCCTGCCCAACGTCTATTATCGCCATGGCCACGGTGCGGTAGTTCCCGAAGGCAAGTCTTTTCGCGATGAAGACGTCCGTCCCACGCTGTTCGAATACGCCGCCCAGCTGACCCCTGCAGCACAACGCCAGGACTTTGCCGCTTGGCTATCAGCCGTCGACGACGCCCCCGAGTTCGATTCGGCTACCGTGGGTGTTGTGGGCTACTGCATGACCGGCGCCTTCGCCCTGCGCATGGCGGCCTGGCACCCGGAACGCATCACCGCGGCCGCGGGTTTCCACTCCGCGAATCTTGCCAAGGCAGACGATCCGGACAGCCCCATTCACGACGTGGAATCGATTCAGGCACAGCTATATTTCGGGCATGCCGACGGCGATACGTTGTTGCCACCCGACCAGATCGCACGGCTCGACCAGGCCCTGGCCGAAGCCGGCGTGCATTTCTGTACCGAACTCTACAAAGGCGCCGGCCACGGCTATACCGCAAAGGATGCGCCCGTCTACGACGCCCGTGCCGATGCCCGTCATTTCAAACGGCTATTGACCCTGTTCGAAGAATGTCTGGGCACGACCGCCTAGAACTTGCCGTGGCAAGGCTGGGCAGGCGCAATTGCGGGGCGTTCTTGAATCGAATCATATTGCGCACAATATTCATCCACGAATAACTCAGAAACAGGATCACGACATGGCAGTAGACAAGGTTCTTTATCGGGCCCAGGCCACGGCGACAGGCGGACGCGACGGCCGAGCAACGGGCGCCGACAACGAGTTCGATCTCAAACTGGATACACCGAAAGCGCTGGGCGGCGCCGGCGGCGACGGCACCAATCCCGAGCAGCTGTTCGCGGCCGGTTACTCGGCCTGCTTCATTGGCGCGATGAAGGTGGTGGCCGGCAAACAGAAAGTGTCACTGCCCAAGGACACGAGCGTGACCGGCGACGTGGGCATCGGGCCCTCCGGCGAGGCCTTCGGCATTGAGGTCACACTCAATATCTCGCTGCCGGGCATGGACAAGGGTGAAGCCGACAAGCTGGTCGAGGCGGCCCATCAGGTCTGCCCCTATTCCAACGCCACGCGCGGCAATATTGACGTCACGCTCGACGTTCAGGTCTAGCTCAGCCGACGTCAATACAATACGCGGTAAACGTGCGTCGCCGATGACGACGCGCGCCCCGG
>DJIE01000147.1:2254-3700 GCA_002433465.1 Salinisphaera sp. UBA6602 | reverse complement strand
GCGCCCCGGGCGGTTCGCGATCCACGAGCCGCCCGTTTTGTTACGTATTGTGCAGCGTGCGAAATCGCGCGATGATACGTTTTGAACTATCTGACCCGAATACGGAATATCCGGCTTCTTTGACGTTCAGTCATGGATGAAGCGATGAAAACGCACGCCTTTGCTCGTTCCCGAAATATCGCCGCGCTGTCGTTGACGGTGGTCGGCGCGCTTGCCGCGGGCACCTGGTGGTACGGTCAGCAGTCACAGGAGCCGGCCGTTCACGCGCCGCAGGGCTGGAGTGCTTCGCAACCGGGGCCGGTCGAACGGTCAGAACCCGCGGTCACAACGCCCGCGCCCAGCCCGGTGACAGAAATGACGCTGCGCCTCGACGGCGCGAATCGCCTCGTCGAGCATGAGCCTGCGCCGTCCCGGAAGACAGCAAAGCCTGCGCCCGCGGCCAAGAGCGTGGATGCTCAAACCAGCGACGCGTTTGTCGAGAACGACCCAAACGAGACACTGGACCTGAACGTCCAGAACGCATTCGACGCGCCCGATCATGCGGCGCGCGCTCAGGCCGCAGCCGCGACCACCAGGACCCGGCCCAACCCGCTGGATGTAAGCCAGTTTCAGAAGCAGGCGCCGGAAGTCGAAAGCTATAACCTGTTCAAGTCCGAATACGGCCTGCGTGGCTTCATGAAGCAGAACTGGATCAACCAGCGCGTCGCCCTGCTGGGTGGGCTTGGCCTGAATGACGACCGGCTGATCGAAAACGAAGACGACGACTTTCGCGACGATATCGCCTTCGGGATGGGGCTGATCGTCGCCTTTTAGGCGTGCTGTGATCGGCGCGCCCAGCCCGGCCCGAAAGCGCAGCGCGCGCGCCCGTTTCTACCGGCCCACGGCGGGCCCTCAGCGCTGAGCAGGCTGCGCGGACGTGAATAGCCGCAGCCCGATATACGCCATTGTCGACCCGCCCGAGGCCAGGCACATCACCGCGGCCATGGCCACGGCATCGCCGCCGAACGCGCCCACCGCCCAGGTCGCCACCGCGCCGCAGGAAAACTGCACCACTCCGAACAGTGCCGAGGCCGCACCCGCTGCATCCGGCGCCAGATCGAGCAAACCCGCAACCGTATTTGCGCCGGCCACACCGACCGTGGATAGCAGGAAAAACAAGGGTATCGCCACGCCCCAGAAGCCGCCGAATCCGGTCAGCGTGGTCGCCAGAAGCACCAGCGAACAGGCCATCGTGTTCAGCACGGCCACGCCCAGCAGCATGCGATAGCCGAGAAACATCACCAGCCGGCCGTTGCTGGCGGTGCCGATGAGCATGGCGAAGACATTGGCCCCGAAATAAAAGCCGAACAGGGATTCGTCGATCCCGAACTGTTCGATATAGACGAACGAACTGGCCGCGACGTACGAGAACAGCGCCCCGAACATCAGCCCGCCGCACAATAGAAA
>DJIE01000147.1:0-1954 GCA_002433465.1 Salinisphaera sp. UBA6602 | reverse complement strand
CAGCCCGCCGCACAATAGAAACAGCGCGATCGGGCCGCGCCTGAGCAGCGCGAGGTATCCCGTGTACTGGGCCAGCAGGCTGCGATCGCGGATACGCCGCTGCGGCGGATGCGATTCCCCCAGCAGCACCGTCAACGCGACCAGACACATCAGCGCGTAAACGCAGAGCAGCCAGAAAATCCCCTGCCAGGCGGCGAATTTGAGCACCAGCCCACCCACAATGGGGGCCAGCAACGGCGCGGTGGCCATCACCATTACCACGAACGACATCACGCTCGCCGCCTTCGAGCCGTGGAAACGATCTCGTACGATCGCCCGCGACATGACCGGGCCGGCCGCCGCGCCAAAGCCCTGAACGGCACGCGCGGCAATGAGCATGCCGACCGACTCCGACAGGGCACAGGCGACGGAGGCGACCAGATACAGGCCGAGGCCGAAATACAGTATCGGCCGCCGCCCGTAGCGATCGGAGAGCGGACCGTAGGTCAACTGGCCGGCCGCCAGACCCAGGAAGAATAGACTCAGGCTGTACTGTACGTACGCCGGATCGACCGCGAACTCTCGAGCCAGGCCCGGCATCGCCGGCAGGTACATATCGATCGACAACGGCGTAACCGCGGTCAGCATGCCGAGTACGGCAATGAATACGAAATATGCCGCGCGGCTTTCGAGGGACGTGGCCATGCAGGCGGCTCCTTGGGATGCGGGGCGCCGGCAGCGCCGCAGGCGCGGCGGCAGGGTCAGCCCGCTGGGGCGCGCCGGATTATTAACCCGGCCCTAAAATAGATTATTCAATCGTTGATTTTTCGGGTGGATATCACGCGTGTGCGACAGCACACGCGCCACGGCCAACGGTCGTGAAGCCATTGGACGAAACGACGAACAGCGGCCGGCCTTTCGTTCCACGGCATTGGAAACTGCTGACGCAGTCAGCGGTTTCGGTGCCGGGCCAATAGGGCCGCGGCATTATGCCAGCCGGCATCGATGACGGCCACGGCCTCGCCCGGGCCATCCATGCCCGGATGCAGGCGCGTCAATACCCGCGCGGGCGGCATTTCCAGCGCGAGTTCGTAGCCGGCTTCGTGCACGATGCGCGCGCTGGCCGCCCAGTGCACGGTGCGCGCCATGTTGTAGATCAGATCGTCGCGAATATCGGCACCACGCCAGAGCCGGCGCCGCCGGTTCGCACTGAAATAGGCACAACTCGGGGCATTGAATACCGTATCGGCCGCCGCCTCGGCCAGGCGCTGCGCCGGGGCCTGGAGCAATTCGCAGTGCGACGGCACGGCCATGTCCAGGCGCTGTACGTGTGCGGCGCCCCGTTCGGTGGCTTTATCGGCCAGGCGTTCCAGCCCGGCGTCGCCGCCCGCGACCACGATCTGGGTATCGCTGTTGATGTTGCCGATATACAGCGGCGCGTCGTCACGATAGAGCTCGGCAATCAGTGCCCGAACCGTTGTTTCGTCGAGGCCGATCACCGCGCTCATGCCGTAGCCCTGCGGATAAGCCTCGGCCATGAGCCGACCGCGCAGGGCAACCAGGCGCAGCGCATCGGCATAGTCGATCGCGCCGGCGATCACGGCCGCGGGCCAGGCCCCGATCGAAAGCCCCATCACCGCGTCGGGCGCGCCTGCCTCGGCGACAAGATGCCGGGCCGCAGCAACGCCGGCAACGGTCAGAGCCAGTTGGACCGATTCCGTGCCGGCCAGCGCATCGTCCGTATCCAGCGCCGCCACTTCGCATTCCAGAACATCCGCACTTTCGGCCAATGTATCGCGCACTGCCATACTATCCGGCAGTTCTGCGAGCATGCCGGCGCGTTGCGCGCCCTGGCCGGCAAAGGTAAATACGACGCCCATGGCAATCAGCCCGCGGCCGTGTACGAGGCCCGCTGGTGGGGCACGGACTCTGCCCAGGGGTCGGCACAAAGAAAGGGCCCTTGATCACTTTTGAC
>DJIE01000145.1:17130-22268 GCA_002433465.1 Salinisphaera sp. UBA6602 | reverse complement strand
GTCGAAGCCGCCGCCGAACCACCACACCGGGTCCTCGCCGTCTTTTTCGGCAACGAAAAAACGCACGTTGGCGTGCGCGGTGGGCGCATAGGGATTGCGCGGGTGAATCACCACCGACACGCCGGTGGCAATGAACGAACGGCCGGCAAGCTCGGGGCGGCGTGCGGAAGCCGAGGCCGGCAGGTTGTCGCCGGTGACCCGCGAGAAATTCACGCCCGCGCGTTCGAAGGTGTCGCCGTCGGCGAGTACGCGGGTGTCGCCGCCGCCGCCGGCCGGGCGCTGCCAGGCGTCGATATGAAAATCCAGCGCTGGCTCGAACGCCGCGAGACGCTGGCAGATATGGTCCTGCAGCTCGCGAAACCAGGCGATAACGCGATCGGAATCGATGCTATCGGCGCTCATGCTCAGCCTCCGCGCAGGGTGTCGCCGGTGCGCGCATCCCGAATGGTGCTGGCGCGACCGGGCGTATCCGGTACGCCGCCCAGAATCATGTCGACGCCGTCATGCGGCTGACTCAAGCGCGCTCGCGCCTGCCAGCTGTTGCGGACCGGCGGCCGAGCGCTGACGTTCGCGCTGGTCGAAACCAGGGCGCCGCCAAAGGCCCGGCACAGCGCGGCGCTGTCGGCATGGGCGGTCTGGCGCAGGGCGATGGTGTCGTGCGCGCCGGTCAGCCACCAGGGCGTATCGTCGGCGGCGGGCAACAGCCAGGTCAGAGCCGCCGGCCAGCTTTGGGTGGCACGATTCCATGCCTGGGCCGCGTCGGCGGCGACGAAGGGCGCAAGCTGGTCGCTGTCGGCGCCGATCACGATCAGGCCCCGATCGATCTCGCGACGCTTGATCGTGAGCAGTCGCAGTACGGCCGCCGGGTCCAACGGGTCACAGGCCAGCCCCCAGACGCCTTCCGTGGCATGGGCAACCACGCCGCCATCATGAAGAATACGCGCAGCGCGGCGCAGGCGATGGGCACTCACGCGCACACCGGCGCGCTGGGGATGACGGCTCATAGATATTCGGTCGAATCAGGCAGCCACGACTCAGGCGTCGCCCTTGCCGGCGGATTTCGTGCTCGACTTGGCCGGCGCCTTCTTGGCCGCTGTTTTCTTGGGGGCCGCCTTGGCCGTGCTCTTGGCCTTGGTCGCAGTCTTGGCCGCGCCGTTTTTCTTGGCCGTGGTGCTCTTGGCGGTCTTGGCGCTCGACTTCGTCGTCGATTTGGCGCTGGACTTTGCGCTGTCCTTTTTCGCAGCCGCGCCCTTGCGCCCGCGTTTTTTCTTCTCCGGCGCCTTGGCGATGATCTCCTGGCATTGTTCCAGGGTGAGGTCGGCCGGCTCCTGATCCTTGGGCACGCTGGCGTTCTTCTTGCCATCGGTGATGTACGGGCCGAACGGGCCGTGCTGGACCTTGATGCCCTCGGCCTCGAAGTGCTTGATCAGCTTCTTGGCGTCGGCTTCCTTCTTTTCGGCGATGACCTCGAGCGCGCGTTCCTTGGAGATGGTGTACGGGTCGTCTTCCTTGATCGACGCGAACTTCTTGCCAAAGCGCACATAGGGGCCGAAGCGGCCGATATTGACCTGGATTTCCTCGCCCTCGGGGGTTTCGCCCAGATCGCGCGGCAGGTTGAACAGATACAGCGCCTCGTCGAGCGTGATCTTGTCCATGTCCTGGCCCTTGCGCAGGCCGGCGAACTTGGGTTTTTCCTCGTCGTCCTTGGAGCCGATCTGCACGAACGGCCCGAAGCGGCCGATACGCACGATAACCGGCTTGCCGGATTTGGGGTCGGTGCCGAGCTCGCGGGCCTGGGCGACTTCCTCGCGCGACAGGTCCTGCTTGGATTCGATCTGCTCGGAGAAACGATCCCAGAATTCCCTCAGCAACGGCTGCCACTTCTCTTCGCCACGCGAGACGGCGTCGAGCCGGTCTTCGAGGTTGGCGGTGAACTCGTAGTCCACATAGCGGGTGAAGTGGTCGGTGAGGAACTTGTTGACGATCTTGCCCAGCGGCGTGGGCATGAACGCCTTGCCGTCCATTTCGACGTATTCGCGATCCTGCAGCGTCGAAATGATCGAGGCATAGGTCGAAGGCCGACCGATATCGTATTCCTCCAGGGTTTTCACCAGCGCGGCTTCGGTAAAGCGCGGCGGCGGCTCGGTGAAATGCTGGGTGGGCACGATCTCGGCGAGCTTGAGCAGCTCGTTTTCTTCCAGGTGCGGCAGGCGCTTGTCGGCGTCGTCGTCGCCCTTGTCGTCGTCCTTGCCTTCCTTGTACACGGCAAGAAAGCCCGGCTCGCGCAGGGTGCGGCCCGAGGCACGGAACAGATGCTTCGCGTCGTCGCCGGCGGCGAGATCCGCGGAGACGGTATCGAACAGGGCATGCATCATCTGGCTGGCGACGGTGCGCTGCCAGATCAATTCGTAAAGACGCGCCTGGTCGCTGGTCAGGTTCGACTTGATTTCGTCCGGGATGCGCGCGCTTTCGGTCGGGCGGATGGCCTCATGCGCTTCCTGGGCGTTCTTGGACTTGGTCTTGAAGCTGCGCGGCGCGTCGGGCAGGTTCTTGTCGCCGTAGCGCTTGCCGATCATCGAGCGCAGTTCGCTGACCGCGTCCGCGGCCAGGCTGACCGAGTCGGTCCGCATGTAGGTGATCAGGCCGGTCGCCTCGGCGCCGTCGATGGATACACCTTCATACAGGCTCTGGGCCGTGCGCATGGTGCGCTTGGCGGTGAAGCCGAGCTTGCGCGCGGCTTCCTGCTGCAGGGTCGAGGTGGTGAACGGCGGTGCCGGGTTGCGCTTGCGCTGCTTGCGATCGACCTTGACCACCCGCAGCTGGCCCTGGGCGGCGCTGGTGAGCGTTTCCAGGGCCGCATCGGCGCTGCCCTGGTTGTTGACCGTGAACTGTTCGACCTTTTCGCCGTCCAGCTGCGACAGGCGCGCGGTAAACGGCTGGGCGTCCTTTTCGACCTGGGCTTCGATCTTCCAGTATTCCTGGGGCACGAAGGCTTCGATCTCGGCATCGCGCTCGCAGATCAGGCGCAGGGCAGGCGACTGTACGCGCCCGGCCGACAGGCCACGCTGGACCTTGCGCCAGAGCAGCGGCGAGAGGTTGAAACCCACCAGGTAATCGAGCGCGCGACGTGCCTGCTGGGCGTTGACCAGGTCGTCCGAGATGGTGCGCGGGTTGGCCACGGCCGTACCGACCGCTTTCTTGGTGATCTCGTGAAAGACCACGCGGGCGACTTCCTTGTTTTCGAGCAGGCCGCGTTCGCGCAGCAGCTCCAGCAGATGCCAGGCAATAGCTTCGCCTTCGCGATCCGGGTCAGTGGCCAGCAGCAGGGCGTCCGACTTCTTGAGCGAGCGGGCGATCTTGTCGACCTGCTTGGCGTTGCGGTCGATGATGTCGTAGCGCATCGCGAAGTCGTGCTCGGTATCGACCGCGCCTTCCTTGGGCACGAGGTCACGCACATGGCCATACGAGGCGAGCACCTCGTAGTCCTTGCCGAGATATTTTTCGATCGTCCGGGCTTTGGCCGGCGATTCCACGATGACGAGATTGCGACTCATCGATTCACGCTATATTTAAGGATTGAGGCCTGCACTCATGCGCAGGGCGCTGCACACTAGCATAGCCTTTGAAGCATGCGCGACCGAGGCGCGTCAACCGCGACGGCTCGTTCGAGGCTCGTTTCGGGCCTTTATCGGACCGGCGCGCGTAGCTAGTGGCTGGCGCCGGGGGATTCGGCATGGATCATCGCTTCCATGCGAGCGTAGGCCTGGTCCTGACCGCTGGACGACAGCACCATCATCACCACCCACTTGAGCTGCTCGATCTCGGCGCCCTCGAAGGCATCCTCGGCCAGCGCCATCATCCGATCGATCACGATCTCGCGGGCCGTGGCGCTGAGCACGCCGGCCTGCTGCAACGCCTCGAGATAGCCGCGACATTCGGCGTCCAGAACCTGCATTTCCCGTTCGGCGTACACGCGGATGGCGTCGTCGCTGGGGGTGTCGGCCATGGACTGGCCGGCCGGATCGGTGGCCCGAATCCAGGCAAAGGCGTCGTCGATCTCGTCGTCGAAGAAGCCGGCATCGCCCAGATCGTCGCGCACGCTGGACATATGCTCGGCATCGGCCAGCGAGAAGTTCTCGAACAGATAGAGCAGCACGTCGAGCAGGTTTTCGTTCATCGGCGCAGATCCGTCGTATGTGAACCGTAGCGTTCATCCAGCCCCGCGATCATGACACGGTGCAGGTATAGGCACCGCCCGGGCCGGCCTGGACGCGACCTTCCAGTTCCAGGATGAGCAGACTGGATGATACCGCATCTGCCGACCAGCCTGTACGGGCGACCAGATCGTCGACCCGGGCCGGGCCATGGCCAAGAGCGGCCAACAAGGCCGCATGCGTGTCGTTCTCGGCCGGCGCTCCAGCGGTGTTTTCGGCGTCTTCGCTTTCATGATCAGACGGATACGAAGCCGGCCGACGATAGCCGTCGAGCACGCCGGCGATATCCTCGAGGATATGCTCGGTAGTCTCGACCAGCTTGGCCCCGTCGCGAATGAGCTGGTGGCAGCCGCGCGCCAGCGGATTGTGAATCGAGCCGGGCAGGGCGAACACTTCGCGCCCGGCGGCACTGGCCATCCTTGCGGTGATCAACGAGCCCGAGGCGCGTGCGGCTTCGACCACCAGCGTGGCCGTACACAGGCCGGCGATGATTCGGTTTCGGCGCGGGAAATTGCCGCGGGCAGGCTCGGTGCCCAGACCGAACTCGGAGAGCATCAGGCCTTGGGCGGCGATGCGTTCGGCCAGATCCCGGTTCATGGCCGGATAGACGCGGTCCAGTCCCGTGCCGCAGACCGCGATGGTCATGCCGTCGGCGGCGAGTGCGCCTTCGTGGGCCGCGGCATCGATACCCCGGGCCAGGCCCGAGACGACCACGAGCCCGGCGCTTGCCAGCGCATGCCCGAACTCGCGCGCTGCTTCCAGCCCGGCGGGGCTTGGGTTGCGGCTGCCCACGATCGCGATTGCCGGGTAGTTGAGCAGTTCGGTATCGCCCACGCCGTACAGCCAGGGCGGGGCCGGATCGAGCTCGGCCAGCGCGTTCGGATAGTGGCGATGAGCGCGGGTGATGAAATGACGGTTCGGCTC
>DJIE01000145.1:14264-16798 GCA_002433465.1 Salinisphaera sp. UBA6602 | reverse complement strand
AGAGCCAGCGCTCGGTTTCGGCGACGCGGGCGTTGTCGCCCGCCGCAAGGGTGGCACAGGCAGCACGCGGCACGCCCAGTTCGCGCCAGGCGCGCTCGCCGGCCGCTACCGCCCGTTCGGCGCTGCCGAAATGGTCGATCAATCGGCTGCCCAGGGTCGCACCGATGCCCGGCGTACACGCCAGCTGCAGCTCGGCACGCGGGATCATGGCCCGGCTCGATTCCCGCACGCGGGCGCTAGCGCGCCGGCGTGCGCACGAAGTCGTCGATATGCACCGCGCGCTCGGCGCGCATGATCACTGCAAAGCTCACCCGTTCGTCGGTCTTGAAGACCAGCAGCTCGCCGGACTTGAGTTCGGGCAGGCGCACCTGGCCGCCCTTGACCGGGTCGAGCACCACGCGACCGGCTTCGAAGATATCCAGCACGTGGCCGCGTTCGATGCCGTCGCTGCGGCCCACGCTCAGGGTCACTACCTGATACTGGCCGATGGCCGATACGCCGTCGTAAACCGAAATGATGCGGCCTTCGACGCGTTGATCGGGCGCATGCGGATAGAAATCGCGCACCAGATCCTCGGTTTCCAGCGGCAGCAGCCGATCGGCCACCAGCGCTTCGCGATAGCTCTTGGTGATCTGGGCCTTGGCGACCGGACCGGGTTCGATGATCTGGATTTCACCCACCGGCACGGCCTGCTGGCCGATGATTTCGCCGGTGTCGGGATCCTTGTACGGGCCGGCATCGCGAACGAGGCTGAATCGGCCGTCATGCTGGCCCTGTGTATCCACGCCGCGCACGTAGCTCACGGTGCCCTTGCCGCCGACCAGGTGCTCGTCCAGGAAGGACACGATATAGGGGGCGTCGGCGAGCTCTTCGGCACTTACCAGGCGCGGGCCGGTAATGAACGGCCGGATCGCATCCATGGGTATGGTGGCGATCGATTCCAGCGAGCTTTCACGGATGCGCGGGGAGAGCACCTTGGTGCCGGCCCGACGCAGCTGGAAGTTGCCATCGGCGTCGCGGGTGAGAATGAGCACATCGCCCGGATAGATCAGATGCGGGTTGGCGATATCCGGGTTGGCGTACCACAGCTGTGGCCAGTACCAGGGGTCGCGCAGGTAGTAGCCCGCGATATCCCAGAGCGTGTCGCCCTTCTTGACCACATAGCGCAGCGGCGCATCCGCGCGTAGCTGCTGGTTGACCGTGTTTTCCTGCACGACGGGCGCCGCGCGTTCCGGCAGCGGCGTGGACGGGGCGGGGGCCAGTTCGGGCTCGGCCTTTTGATGAGCGCAGCCGCTCAAGACGGCCGCGAGGGCCAGGGTCAGACCGGTGCCGGCACACTTCATGGCCTGCTTCAAATCGTTATACTCTCGCATCCAGGACGCGCCCCCAATGATTGACCCCATACCAAGACAGCTGACGCTCAGCTGCCCTGCAACCCCTGCACAAACAGATGCCGGCTTCTGCCCGGCATTTGTTTTTGCAGGCTTAGCGGCCGCTGGCTGCGACGCGCCTGCCTGTGCATACTCGCGCTATTGCGCCGATATGGAAAGTGTTTTCCTGTCGGATCGATAGCGCTCTAACGTGCCATGCCACGTGTTTTTCGTTATCGGCCAGTCAGATCGTTTATTGATGGCCGGGCCACTTGTGACGCACACCACCGATAGAATATGGCGATTCTAGAGATTTTGCATTTCCCCGATCCGCGGCTGCGCGAACGCACCGAGCCGGTCACGGTTTTCGACGAAACGTTGTCGCGGTTTATCGACGACATGTTCGAAACCATGTACGACGCACCCGGCGTGGGCCTGGCCGCGACCCAGGTCGGCGATACGCGCCGCGTGGCGGTCATGGACTGCTCGGAAGAGCGCAACGAACAGATCGTGATGTGCAACCCGGAAATCCTATCCGCCGAGGATCTGGAAACCGTCGACGAAGGCTGTCTGTCGGTGCCGGACCACTACGACAAGGTCAAACGCTATGCCCGCGTTCGCTTCGCTGCCCAGGACCGCCACGGCGAGCGCTACGAGATGGAGGCCGAAGGCCTGCTTGCCCAGTGTGTGCAGCACGAGCTGGCGCATCTCGACGGCGGGCTCTATATCGACCAGCTGTCACGGCTCAAGCGCGAGCGTATTCGCCGCAAGCTCGCCAAGGCGGCCCGCCAGCAACCGGCGACCGAAAGCGACGCATAACCCGTGAACATCGTTTTTGCCGGCACGCCCGAATTCGCACTGCCCTGTCTCGACGCGATCGCCGCCAGTTCGCATCGTCTGACCGGCGTACTCACCCAGCCGGATCGGCCCGCCGGGCGCGGCCGCAAGCTCGCGGCATCGCCCATCAAGCAGCGTGCGCTTGAACTCGGCGTGCCCGTACAACAACCGCTGTCGCTCAAGAAGGAGGCGGCGTTCGACGAACTCGCCGCGCTTGAACCCGATCTGATGGTGGTGGTCGCCTATGGGCTGCTGTTGCCGAAGAAGGTGCTGGCCCTGCCGCGTTATGGCTGTATCAACGTGCATGCCTCGCTGCTGCCGCGCTGG
>DJIE01000145.1:0-13957 GCA_002433465.1 Salinisphaera sp. UBA6602 | reverse complement strand
GCTGCTGCCGCGCTGGCGCGGCGCCGCGCCTATCGCCCGTGCCATTCTCGCCGGCGATAGCGAAACCGGCGTGACCCTCATGCAGATGAATGCGGGGCTGGATACCGGGCCCATGCTCGTGCGCCGGGCGGTGCCTATCGATAGCGACACCACCGCGGGCGAGCTGCACGACCGGCTTGCGGCGCTGGGCGCGACCGAGCTTACCGAACTGCTCGGCCGCGTCGAGCAGGGCGTGAGCGGTGAAACGCAGGACGACGCCCAGGCCTGCTATGCCCGGCGGCTGGACAAGGGCGAGGCCGCGATCGACTGGCGGGCCGGCGCCGACGAAATCGCGCGCGCGGTGCGTGCTTTCGTGCCCTGGCCGGTGGCCCATGCGCAATTGAACGGTCAGCCGGTGCGTTTCTGGCGGGCGGCTCCTGCCGCAGGCGCGAGCGGCGAACCGGGGACGGTGGTCGCGGCGAGCCCGAAAGGTATCGATATCGCCACCGGCGCCGGCACCCTGCGGGTCATGGAGCTGCAGCTGCCGGGCAAGAAGCGAATGGACGCCGCCGCGGCGGTCAACGGGCGCGACTGGGTCGGTCAGCGTTTTGAGTAAATCGCGACCTCGCGACAGGCAGCCGGCCCCGGTGGAAGGCGCAGCCGCCCGCGGCTGGGCCGCACGCTGTGTTTCGGCCGTAATGAATGATCGTCGCAGCCTCGACGCGGCACTGTCGGAGCTGCCGCCGCAGATGAGCGGCGCCGACCGGGCGCTGACCTCGGCGCTGGCCTACGGCGTGTTACGAGACTATCGCCGCCTGGAAACCCTGCTGGCACCGCGCCTGTCGCGCAAGCCGCAGCCGCTGCTGCGGGCACTGTTGCTGGTCGGGTTGTTGCAGCTGGAGGCCATGCGTATTCCGGCGCATGCTGCCGTACATGCGACGGTGGCAGCGACGGCGATGCTCAAGCTTGGCAAGGCGCGGGGCATGGTCAACGCCATTCTGCGGGGCCATCAGCGCGAGGGCGCAGACACCGAGTCGGGCGAGCTCGCGCCGGGCGTGCGCTACGGCTACCCCGACTGGCTGGTGCGCATGGTTGAAACCGACTGGGGCCGTCTCTGGCCGGATGTGCTGGCAGCCGGCAACCGGCCGGCACCGATGCACCTGCGCGCCAACGCACGGCGCTGCGATCGCCATGTCGCGATGCAACGTCTGGCCGAGGCCGGGATCGCAAGCGAAGCGGCTCGCGTATGCGACAGCGTATTCACCCTCGACACGCCGATACCGGCACGCGAGCTGCCCGGTTTTGCCAGCGGCGACCTCTCGATACAGGACGGCGCCGCCCAGCTCGCCGCCGGCCTGGTTGGCGCCCGCGCCGGCGATTACGTGCTCGACGCCTGTGCGGCGCCCGGTAACAAGAGCGCGCATCTGCTCGAACGCGCCGATATCGATCTGCTCGCGCTCGATATCGACCCCGCGCGGCTCGACACGCTCAACGAAACGCTGGCGCGGGTGGGGACCAGCGCGCAGGTCAAGGCCGCCGACGCCGCGGCGATCGATCAGTGGTGGGATGGCCGCGCCTTCGATCGCATCCTGCTCGATGCGCCTTGTAGCGGTACCGGCGTGATTCGGCGCCATCCGGATATCAAATGGCTGCGTCGGCCGGCCGATATTGCGGCCGCGGCCGAGCGCCAGACCCAGTTGCTGGATGGCCTCTGGCAAACGCTCGCCCCCGGCGGGCGGCTGGTCTATGCCACCTGCTCGATCCTGCGCGCCGAAGGCGTCGACGTGATTGATGCCTTTCTCAAGCGCACGCCCGCGGCGCGCGAGCTCACCATCGATGCGCATTGGGGCTTTGCCGAACGCCACGGGCGGCGTATCGCGCCGGGCATGCACGGCTTCGATGGCTTCTATTACGCGGTGCTCGAACGCGACCGCGGTTGATCGGGACCCCTTGTATCCCGTGTTCGGTAGGTAGCATTACGGAGTTGAAACGATCGCGCCCAGCCGCACAGTCGGTGGTGTACTGATTTACCAACCAATTGGAGTTGTGATGAGCGACGAACTCAAAGGCAAGAAGGTCGCCTTTCTGGCCACGAACGGTTTCGAGTATTCGGAGCTGACCCAGCCGTGGGACGAGATCAAGGCCGCCGGCGCCGAGGTCGAACTGATTTCGCTCGAAAACGGCAAGATCCAGGGCGAAAGCGGCGGCGAGCCCAAGGGCGATCCGATTCCGGTCGACAAGACCGTCGATCAGGTATCGGCCAAGGACTATAACGCCCTCGTGCTGCCGGGCGGTCTGGCCAATCCGGACACCCTGCGCATGAACGACAAGGCCGTGCAGTTCGTGCGGGATTTCTTCGCCCAGCACAAGCCGGTCTCCGCCATCTGCCACGGACCGTGGCTGCTGGCCGAAGCCGACGTGCTCAAGGGCCGTACCGTGACTTCGTTCCCCTCCATCAAGACGGACCTGCAGAACGCGGGCGCCAAGTGGGAGGACCGCGAGGTAGTCTGTGACGAAGCGCTCGTCACCAGCCGCACGCCGGATGATCTGGATGCCTTCTGTGCCAAGACGATCGAAGAGATCGCCGAAGGCAAGCACGAAGAACAGACCACCTGATCGAGCTGCGCACTGACTGCCATGTGCAAAGCAAAGCCCGGGCTTCGACCCGGGCTTTTTTGTGTCCGCCGTTGCCTAGTCTTCGAGCGCGTAGTCGATAGTGGTTACGACGCGAACTTTCTTGACGTCCGGCGTGTAGCTGTCCAGGTCTTCAATCGAGAAATAGCCCTGGGAAGCTGAACGGATGGCACCGACCTGACTGCCCGAATCCTCCGCGAACTGACGTGCGGCCTTGCGCGCATCGGCGGTGGCCTGGGCAATCATTTCCGGCTTGATCGATTCCAGGTCGGTAAACAGAAACTCGGTGCGATATTCATAGTTGGGCGAGAGCACCACGCCCTGGCTGACCAGTTCGCCCACGCGCGGCATGGCCTGCTTGACCGTGTCGATTTCGGGCGTGCGTACCAGCACCGTGGCTTCGGCGGAATAACGCGTCGGCGGGCGCTGGTCGCCGTAGCTGTTGGCATAGCGATCGGTCACCTGAGGTGATGTGAGCGAGATCGAATCGGCCTTGAAGCCGGCATCGGTCAAGAAACTGCGGATGATGTCGGCCTGGCGATTGACCTGATCCTGCACCGCGCCCAGTTCGTCGCCGGTAACCGTGAAGTGTAGCGGCCATAGGGCAAGATTGGCTCGTACTTCGCGTTCGGCCAACCCCTTGACCGTGACCGCGCGCTCGGCCGATTTCCATTGAATGGCCGCGCTCTTGAGATAGCTGCCGCCCACGATCAGCCCAATCGCTAGACACAGGCCGAGAATGGCAGCAGCCAGGATATTGTTCTTCATCGAATACGCCGACGGTGGTGATACAAGCAAGCCAAGTATCGAGCGCCCAAGCTTACGGCTGGCTTAAGCAATCGGCACAAACGCGCATGCGTGAGCGGCAGATTCGGGTGCACCCGCTGGCCGATCTTGCGTACCGAGCGATCCATCCGGCTTCCGAAACCGTTTCAACAAGGGCGGCCGCAGATTACGCCGATCGAAGCAGGCGCACTCAGATGGTCATTGGGCCCATCTTGAGGATCGCTTTTTGCAGTCAAGTCGAACGCATCGGGCGAGCCGGAAGTCCAGGCACGCTGTCTTTAGAGCCGAGGGGTCGGCGGATCGCGTCCAGAACAGGTACGAGGGTCGCGCTGAATCGCCGACGCCGGGAAGACAGGGCGACCCGGCGTCGGGTGGCGCTAGCGGTAGATCGGGTCGCGTACGACCACGCCGCGTTCGGCGAGATAACCCTTGGCCTGCTGGATCGTGTACGTGCCGAAGTGAAAGATCGAGGCGGCGAGTACGGCATCGGCGGCGCCGATTTCCAGTCCGTCGTGCAGATGCTCGAGATTACCGACCCCGCCGGAGGCGATGACCGGCACGTCCACGGCTTCCGAGATGGCACGGGTGAGCTTGAGATCGAAGCCGGACTTGGTGCCGTCCTTGTCCATGCTGGTCAGCAGCACTTCGCCGGCGCCGAGCGACACCAGCTTCTGAGCCCATTCGATCGCATCGATACCGGTGGATTTGCGCCCGCCGTGGGTGAAGATTTCCCAGCGCGGCGCTTCGCCCTTGCGGGCCACGTTCTTGGCGTCGAGCGCGACCACGATGCACTGCGAGCCGTAGCGATAGGCGGCCTCGGCCACGAAATTGGGGTCCGAGATCGCGGCCGTGTTGATCGATACCTTGTCGGCACCGGCCGACAGCAGGCGCCGTACGTCGGGCAGGGTCCGTACGCCGCCGCCGACGGTCAGCGGGATGAATACCTCGCCGGCCACGCGCTCGACCACTTCCATGAGCGTGCCGCGGTCTTCGTGGCTTGCCGTGATATCGAGAAAGACGAGTTCATCGGCGCCCTGCTGGTCGTAGCGCCGCGCGATCTCGACCGGATCGCCGGCATCCTTGATCTCGAGGAACTTGACGCCCTTGACGACCCGGCCCTTGTCGATATCCAGACAGGGGATGATGCGTTTGGCCAGGCTCACGCGGACCCCTTCGACTTGGACTGACGGTCGTTGACCAGCTTGCGTGCTTCGGCGAGGTCGATCGTACCCTCGTAGAGCGCGCGGCCGATGACCGCGCCGGTCACGCCGTCTTCCTCGGCGGTGAGCAGGGCCTCGATATCGTCGAGGCGGGTCACGCCGCCGGAGGCAATCACCGGAATGGTGAGTTCGGCGGCCAAGGCGCGGCTGGCTTCGACGTTGACGCCCTGCATCATGCCGTCGCGGCCGATATCGGTATGGATGATCGCGACCACGCCGTCGTCCTCGAACTGCTGTGCCATTTCGGCGACGGTGTTGTTCGACAGCTTGGACCAGCCGTCGGTGGCCACCATGCCGTCCTTGGCATCGAGGCCAACGATGATGTGGCGCGGAAATTCCACGCCGGCATCGGCCACGAAGTGCGGCTCCGACACGGCACGCGTACCGAGGATGACGTACTCCACGCCACGCTCGAGATAGGTTTCGATCGCGGCCTCGTCGCGGATGCCGCCGCCCACCTGGACGGGCACGTTGCCGCAGGCCGACACGATCTGGCCGATCACGCGGTCGTTGACCGGATAGCCGGCCTTGGCACCGTCGAGATCGACGACGTGGATCCGATCCGCACCTTCGGCGAGCCAGCGCTCGGCCACGGCCACCGGATCTTCGTCGAAGACGGTGACGTCGTCCATGCGGCCCTGGCGCAGGCGTACGCACTGGCCGTTCTTGATATCAATGGCAGGTATGAGTAACACGCCGATAATCCTCGTCTACGGCTTGAATGGTCGAAACGACTGGATGCTTGCGAAGGGCGCTCAGGCGGCGCCGTCCCATTCCAGAAAATTGGCCAGCAGCTGGAGGCCGGCGGACTGGCTTTTCTCGGGATGAAACTGCACCGCGAACACGTTCGGGCGCAGGATCACCGAAGCAAAGCGCACGCCATAGTCGGTGGTGCCAGCGATATGACGCTCGTCGCTGGGCACTACGTAATAGCTGTGCACGAAATAGAACCAGCTGGCCGGCGCGATATCCTTCCAGAGCGGATGGTGGCGCTCCTGGCGAACCTGGTTCCAGCCCATATGCGGAATCTTGCGGCGCACGCCGTCCGGCTGCGCATCGGGGGCGGCGAAGTGCACGGTGTCGCCGGGGAAGGCGCCCAGGCATTCCACACCGCCGGATTCCTCGGAATGGCCCATGAGCGCTTCGATGCCCAGGCAGACGCCCATCAACGGCTTCTTGCCGAGCTGTTCGCGCAGCATGTCGTCGAGCTCGAGGCGATGCAGTTCGTCCATGCAGTGGCCGATCGCGCCTACGCCGGGCAATACCAGCCGGTCCATGCGCGCGAGTACGTCCGGGTCGAAGCTGACCTCGATCTGCTCGTCCGATGCGACGTAGCGCAAGGCCTTGGCAATCGAGTGCAGATTGCCCATCCCGTAGTCGATGATGCCGACGGTTGCCATAGTGTGATCGTGTACGAAGAAGAAAGGGGTTTAGAGGCTGCCCTTGGTGGACGGCATGCTGTCGCCGCTGCGGGCATCGGCCGATACGGCCATGCGCAGGGCGCGGCCGAACGCCTTGAACAGGGTTTCGGCTATATGGTGGGCATTGTGCCCCTTGAGCGCATCCATGTGCAGGGTCAGCGCGCCGGCGCTGGCCACGCCCTGGAAGAATTCGCGCACCAGTTCCACATCGAAGGTGCCAATCTTGTCGCGGGTAAAGTCCGCGCTGAAGAACAGGCCCGGGCGGCCGGACAAGTCGATGACCACGCGCGACAGCGCTTCGTCGAGCGGTACGTAGGTATGGCCATAGCGGGTGATGCCGCGCTTGTCGCCCACGGCCTCACGCAAGGCCTGGCCGATACAGATGCCGACATCCTCGACCGTGTGGTGGTCGTCGATATGCAGGTCGCCGGTCGCGCGCACGTCGAGGTCGATCATGCCGTGGCGGCTGATCTGGTGAAGCATGTGATCGAAGAAGCCGACGCCCGTTTCGGCGGCGAATACGCCATTGCCGTCGAGATCCAGCGTGACCTGGATATCGGTTTCTGCGGTCTGGCGTGCGATCGTTGCGCTGCGTGCCTTCATTGGCTGAATAGAGCCTTTCCATCACCCCGAGACGCGGAATAATACGCCCATTGATTGGGCAACGCGAACGCCGCGCCCCGAGGCTGTCGCCGTGCGCTGCTGCGTAGTCGGCTATGCCTGCAACCAGAAGGTCACCGGGCCATCGTTGCGCAACGAAACCTGCATGTCGGCGCCGAACACGCCCTGTTCGATAAGCCCGGGGTGGCGGGCGTTCAAGGCGTCCAGGAAGGTGTCGAACAACGTGCGAGCGCGCTCGGGCGGGCAGGCCGAGGAAAAACCGGGGCGGTTGCCGCGCCGGGTGTCGGCGGCGAGGGTGAACTGCGGTACCGCCAGCACTGCACGTCCGGTTTCGAGCGCGCCGTGATTCATGCGCCCGCGCTCGTCTGCAAATATGCGATAGCCGAGTACGCGTTCTGCCAGACGGGTGGCCTGGGCCGGGGTGTCGTCGGGTTGGGCGGCGACCAGGGCGAGTATGCCCGGGCCGATCGCCGCCACCGTGTTTTCGTCGATGTCGACCGCGGCGCGGGTCACGCGCTGAATGAGCGCGATCACGGTGTTTCGAAAAGCGCCGGCGGCGCTTCGCGATGCGCGCGCAGCAGCCGCTCGAACGGGCCCGGGTCGTGGATATGGGTGACGTCGCCGTCCATCGGGAAGTGATAGTCGATCAACCGCGAGGCCCAGAAGCGCAGCGCCGCGGCACGCAGCATGGCAGGCCAGGCGCCGTGCTCGGCGTCGGTGAGCGCGCGACGACGATGGTAGGCGCGGATGAATGCCTGCCAATGGCCGCTTCGATAATCCCCGTCGTCGTCGAAGGCCCAGTCGTTGCAGATTACCGCGAGATCGAACAGCAGGTAATCGTGGCAGGCGTAGTAGAAATCGATGACGCCGGAAACGCGATCGTCTTCGAACAGCACGTTGTCGCGAAACATGTCGGCATGAATGACGGCTTCGGGCAGGCCGCGATAGGTGGTACGCGCGCGCTCGCGCTGGAAGGCGATCTCGTCGTCGAGAAGGGCTGCGGTGTCTGCGTCGAGCCGCTCGGCCAGCCGATCGCGCGCCTGGGCGATCCAGGCCAGATCGCGAGGATTGGGCTGGGCCTCGCCGAAAGAGCGCACTGCGCGGTGCATTTCCGCGACCACGCCGCCCAGCGATGCGCACTGGCCGGTGCTCGGCGTTTCGATACTCGCGCCGGCGAGCCGATACACCAGCGCGGCCGGGCGATTCTGTACACGGCTAAGAAAGCCGCCGTCGTTGCGGGCCACCGGATGGGCGCCGGGCACCCCGTGCCCGGCCAGGTGATCCATCAGCTGCATGAAAAACGGCAGCGAGCCGTTATCCATCTGTTCGAACAGCGTCAGCACCCAGCGGCCGGTAGAGGTATCGACAAAATAGTTGGTGTTGGTGATCCCGGCTGTAATACCGCGAAAATCCTCCAGTTCGCCGATCGAATAGTCGGCCAGCAGCCTGCGTAGATCGTCTTCGGTTACGCGTGTATAGACCGACATCAGTTATCCGTGGCCTGTTGTTTGCGTGCACGCTTGGCGAAGACCTGCATTTCGCGGGCTGCCTGGTTGTCGCCCCGGGCCTCGGCCACGGTGATTCCGTGTTCGAGCACGTCCAGGCCGGCGGTGATATCGCCGGCTTCGACCAGCGCCCGGCCGTAGAGCTTCCAGGCCGCGGAATAGTCCGGGTCGTGGGCCACCGCTTCGGCCAGATGGGTGGCCGCTTCCGCGTAGTGGCCCTCCTTGTAGAGCAGTTCGCCTAGCGAAAAACGCAGCAAGGCGTTGTCTTCGCCGGCGGCAAGCATCTTTTCGAGTTGGTCTTTCATCGCCATGACGCCCAGTGTACCGATACAGGCTGGGTTATCGGCGCCAGAAGGCCGGCGTGAGGATCACCAGCAGGGTGAAGATCTCCAGACGGCCGAGCAGCATGGCCATGCACAACACCCATTTGGCCAGGCCCGGCAGGCCGGCCATGTTGGACGAAACTTCCCCAAGGCCCGGGCCCAGGTTGTTGATCGAGGCGGCCACCGCCGAAAAAGCGGTGAGTTCGCTCAGGCCGGTGGACAGCAGGATGAGAAACATCGCCACGAACACGGTGATATAGACCGCAAAAAAGCCCCAGACCGCCTGAATCACGCGGTCGGGAATGACCTTGCCGCCCATCTTGATCGGGATTTCCGCGTTGGGATGGACCAGGCGACTGATCTCGCGTGAGCCCTGCTTGGCCAGGAGAATGAAGCGGACCACCTTCATGCCGCCGGTGGTCGAGCCTGCGCAGCCGCCCACGAAGCTGCCCAGCAGCAAGAACATCGGCAGAAAGCTCGGCCACAGCGAATAGTCGGTGGTGGTGAAACCGGTGGTGGTGCCGATTGACACCACCTGGAACATCGCCTTGATGAACGCGTTGGGCAGCGACACATAGGTGCCGGCAATCAGCAGCACGGCACAGCCAAGCAGGGTTGCGCCGACGACCATGATCAAGAAGGTGCGGGTTTCCGAGTCGCGCCAGTAGGTCATCGGGTTGGCGCTGCGCCAGACCGCGAAATGCATGCCGAAGCTGATCGAGCCCACGATCATGGCGATAATCGCGGCCAACTCGATGATGGCATCGTCGTGGTGGCCCAGTGACAGGTCGTGGTTGGAAAAACCGCCGGTCGCGATGGCCGAAAAGGCGTGGCTGACCGAGTCAAAGACGCTCATGCCCGCAATCCAGAATACGAGCGCACAGACGCCGGTCAGCGACAGGTAGAGGTACCACAACGCCTTGGCGGTTTCGCGAATACGCGGTGTGAGCTTGGAATCCTTGACCGGGCCGGGTGTTTCCGCTCGATAGAGCTGCATACCACCCACGCCGAGCATGGGCAGCACGGCCACGGCCAGCACGATGATGCCCATACCCCCCATCCAGTGCAGAAGCTGGCGCCAGAACAGAATGGCGTGGGGCAGGGTATCCAGGCCCACGAGCACGGTGGCCCCGGTCGTGGTCAGGCCGGAGACGGCTTCGAACACGGCGTCCGTTACGCCGATATCCGGGCGTTCGGCCAGATACAGCGGCACCGCGCCGAACAGGCTCAGCACCAGCCAGAACAGCACTACCACCAGAAAGCCGTCGCGGATCTTGAGTTCGCGGCGCACGTGGCGCACGGGCAACCAAGCGACAAGGCCCGTGAGCAGGGTGATGACGAAGCCGATGGCGAACGCGTCGGCTTCGCCGTCGCCGTAGGCCAGACCCATGATCATCGGCACGAGCATGCTCGTGGAAAAGATCATCAGCAGGATACCGAGCACCCGCTGGACGACCGCGAAGTAGTAGTTCAGCGACAGTTTCATACGGCGGAAGGCGGGGTCGAAACCGGCACGATGGGCGAAAGCAACGCCGCGCTACACATACGACACGCCGACCTGGAAGAGCTTTTCCACGTCCGCGGTATGCTTCTTTTCGATGATGAACAACATCACGTGGTCGCCGGACTCGATCACCGTATCGTGGTGGGCGATGAGCACATCGTCGCCGCGTGCGATCGCGCCGATGGTCGTGCCCGGCGGCAGCTTGATCTCGTCGATACGCCGGCCCACCACGCGCGAGTTGGAACGCTCGCCGTGGGCGATGGCCTCGATCGCCTCGGCGGCGCCGCGACGCAGGGTATGCACGCGTACCACGTCGCCGCGGCGCACATGGGCGAGCAGCGCGGAAATGGTGGATTGCTTGGGCGAGATCGCAATGTCGATCTGCGTGCCCGAGGACTCGATGAGGTCCACATAGGCCAGCCGATTGATCAGCGACATCGCCTTGCGCGCGCCCAGACGCTTGGCCAGCATCGCCGAGAGGATGTTGGCTTCGTCGTCGTTGGTGATCGCACAGAACACATCGACCGATTCGATGTTCTCCTCGACCAGCAACGATTCGTTGGCGGCATCGCCCTTGAGCACGATGGAGCGGTTGACCTTCTCCGACAGCCAGGCAGCGCGCGTGGGGTTGTTCTCGATGATCTTGACCTGGCAATGGTTCTCCAGCGCCAGGGCCAGCCGCAGACCGATATTGCCGCCGCCTGCGATCATCACCCGCTTGACCGGGCGGTCGATCTTGCGCAGTTCGCCGATCACCTTCTTGATGTTGCGACGCGCGGCCACGAAAAAGACCTCGTCGTCGGCTTCGATCACGGTGTCGCCTTCCGGGATCATCGGCTTGCCGCGCCGATAGATGGCCACCACGCGCGTATCCGCCTCGGGCAGATGCTCGCGCAGCGCACGCAGCTCCTTGCCCACCAATGGCCCGCCGTAATAGGCCTTTACGCCCACCACCTGGACCTGGCCGTCGGCGAAATCCACCACCTGCAGCGCGCCCGGGTACTGAACCAGGCGCTTGATATGTTCGGTAACCAGCTGTTCCGGGCTGATGCTCATATCGATCGGGATCGCGTCCTGATGGAACAGCCGATCCTCGATCAGGTACTCCGCGGCACGGATGCGCGCGATCTTGGTCGGGGTATGAAAGAGCGTGTACGCGATCTGGCAGGCCACCATGTTGACTTCGTCGGCGGCGGTGACCGCGATGATCATGTCGGCATCGTTGGCGCCGGCGCTGCGCAGGATGTCGGGATGCGCGGCATAGCCGTGCACGGCGCGAATATCGAGCCGGTCCTGAAGCGGACGCAACAGGGCTTCGTCGGTATCGACGACGGTTACGTCATTGGATTCGTGGGCAAGGTTTTCTGCCAGCGTTGCGCCGACCTCGCCTGCCCCCAGAATGATGATCTTCATGCGCGGTAGTGTAGTCCATCCAAGCGGTGATCCTGCGAAAGCCTGCCAGAAACCACGCCTTGCGTGCGCGCACCGCATCCGGCGGCCGCGGCCGAAAGCCCGAGCGATCGCGCCAGGCGCCGGGTCTGCCTCCTGAATTTTTTTTGCTCTGGGTTTGCGATCGGCGAAAGCGTAGGATGGCGAGCTACAGTTTAGAGCATTGCAACCGTGATTCAGGACAACACAACCTTAGACCCCGCGGATGATCGATCGGCCGACTGGCTCGACCAGGTCGCCTGGAACGAGCAGGGCCTCGTGCCGGCCATTACCCAGGCTTACGATACCCATCGCGTGCTCACATTGGCCTGGATGAATCGTGAATCGCTGGCAGCGACCCTCGAAAGCGGCTTTGCAACATATTGGTCACGTTCGCGTGCCAAGCTCTGGCGCAAGGGCGAGTCGTCGGGCAATCTTCAACGCATACGCGAGGTGCGGCTGGACTGCGATAACGACGCCTTGCTGCTGATCGTTGAACAGATCGGCGGCGTCGCCTGTCATACGGGGCGCGAATCCTGTTTTTTCCAGGTTTACGACAACGGCCGCTGGGTCACACGCGACC
The DNA here is from genome assembly GCA_002433465.1 of Salinisphaera sp. UBA6602. Lineage (GTDB taxonomy): Bacteria > Pseudomonadota > Gammaproteobacteria > Nevskiales > Salinisphaeraceae > Salinisphaera. Next base: position 1,953 of record DJIE01000145.1, on the reverse strand, counting down.
CGGTGCTCGTCGATCCCAGCGAAATGTACGGTCTGCATGAGTAATTCCGATATCTTGGCCCAGCTCGATACGGCTCTGGCCAAGCGCCGCAACGCCGATCCGGCCAGCAGCTATACGGCGTCGCTTTATGCAGGCGGTACAGCAGCCATCACGGCCAAGATCACCGAAGAGGCCGCCGAGGTTGTAGAAGCCGCCGCCGAGGCAGACGATGCGCATCTGGTGCATGAGGTGGCAGACCTGTGGTTCCACACCATGGTGCTGCTGCAGGCGCGTGGGCTGGACGCCGGCGCGGTTCAAACGGAACTGGCGCGTCGCTTCGGGGTGTCGGGCATTGAGGAAAAAGCAGGTCGCGGCCGTGCCGATACGTCGGCTAACTGATTGAAACGAGGTAGACATGATTGGTGGTATCAGCATTTGGCAGTTGCTTATTCTCCTGGTGATCGTGGTGCTGATATTCGGCACCAAGCGCCTGCGTAACCTGGGCGGCGACCTGGGCTCGGCGCTCAAGGATTTCCGGGGCGCGATGAAGGACAGCGAAGCCGACAAGGACGACGAAACGACCCAGGACGCACGCAAGCGTCCGGAAGACCCGCAGCTGGTCGACGATCTGGGCAAGACCAAACCCAATACCGGTCCGGTTGAAGAAGCGCAGCGTCGTAACGCGCAGAAAAACGAAACCGACGACACGCGGGACTGATCCAGCCGGACCCTCCCTATGTTCGATATCGGTTTCTGGGAACTGACCGTCATCGCGGTCATCGGCCTGATCGTGCTCGGCCCGGAGCGGCTGCCGGTGGTGGCCCGCACGCTGGGCACCTGGGTGGGGCGCGCGAAAGGCTATGTACGCGGTCTGACCAGCGAGCTCGAGCGCGAGGTCAACGTCGAGGATCTGCGTTCTGAAGTCCGCCGCACCCGCGAGCGGATCGAGGCGGGCACGCGCGATACCGTCGATTCCGTACGTAAAGTCGATCCGCGCGAGGCCAACCGTGCGCCGCGCCACACGCAGGCGCCCAAGGCGGACGCAACTCAGGCCGGCGACAGCGCCAATCCGGTCGCCGATGCGACTGGTGAGCCGACCGAGCCGACCGGGAAATCCGAGGCGGATACGCGCGCCAACGATAACGAACGCAACGCATGAGCGACGATCAACTAGGCGAAGAGCAACCGCTAATCGCGCATCTGCTGGAGCTGCGCACACGGCTGTTGCGCATTGTCATCGGCATCCTGCTGGTGTTCCTGCCGATGGCTTATTTCGCCCGTGACCTGTTCACGTTTCTTTCTGGGCCCTTGCTTGCGCACATGCCGGAAGGCAACAGCCTGATTGCAACCGGGGTGGCGGCGCCTTTTCTTGCCCCGTTCAAGCTGTCCATGCTGCTGGCCGTGGCGGTTTCGCTGCCCTGGACGCTGTATCAGGTCTGGATGTTTGTCGCCCCCGGTCTGTATGCCCAGGAGCGACGTCTGGTCACGCCGCTGCTTATTTCCAGCACCGGGCTGTTCTATCTAGGGATGGCGTTCGCCTACTACGTGGTCTTTCCCGTGGTGTTCGGCTTCTTCATCTCGGTGGCCCCGGCCGGGGTCGCGGTGATGACCGACATCTCGGCCTATCTCGACTTCGTGCTCGGCATGTTCCTCGCCTTCGGTATCGCCTTCGAGCTGCCGGTCGGCATCTTCCTGATCGTGTGGGCCGGCTTTGTCACGCCGCGACAACTGGCCAGCTATCGGGCCTATATCATCGTGGCGGCCTTTGCGGCGGGCATGCTGCTGACGCCCCCGGACGTAATTTCACAAACCCTGCTGGCAGTGCCGATCTACCTGTTGTACGAAATCGGTATCGTCATGGCGCGTTTGTTCGTGCCCGGCATGCGTGAAGTCGAGGCCCAGCAGGACGAGCAATCGGGCGGGCCCTAGGAAGTTCTGCATCACCTCGCGCGGATCGCGTTCGAGTCCTCACAG
>DJIE01000063.1:1530-32978 GCA_002433465.1 Salinisphaera sp. UBA6602 | reverse complement strand
GCGTCGACCTGTTCCGTTTCGTCGCCGGCACCCGTGCGCTGCGCCGAACGCTGGCCGAACAACCCGTCACCCAGCTGCCCGGACAGCTGCTCACGGCGTCGGCCGCGCCGGCACTATGGCAGTTGGTGCGTGATATCGCCAAGGCACAGGACGCACGTGTGCCGGACCAGATCGTCCTCGGTTTCGTGGAAGGCGCATTCGTTACCGCCGCCCCGGTACAGGTACAACCGGCGGGCACCGAACTGCAGGGCTGCACGCTGCATCTGCCGCTGCTTACCCTGGCCCATCTAGACGAAGCCGAGTGCACAGCGCTGATAGCCCACGAGCTGTCGCATGTCGCCAACGCCGACATCGAACAGGCGCTGACGCTGGCCGCCGACCAACGCGCCATCGGCCGCGGCCATGCGGTGCTCGAGCATAGCAGCGCCCGCGCCCAGCTGGAGGGCCTGCTTACACGCCCGGTCGCCTGTATTGCCGAGAGCGTGATGGCCGCCCTGGACCGCGCCGTGGCCCGAGATCGACGCGCGGCGGAATACCGTGCCGACCGGGCCGCCGCCGATGCCAGTTCCGCACAGGTTGCCGCCGCGACCGTGCTGCGCGTGGCGGCCACGCAGAACGTGGCCCAGCAGGCGATCGCGGCGTTTCAGAATGGCGCGATCACGCCCCCGCAGCGGCCGTTCACCGCCGCCGATGCCTGGTTGAGGGCGAATGCCATGCCGGCCGTGGCACAGGATGCCGCCGTGCCCGATCCGCATGCACGCCATCCCGGCTTCAACGAGCGGCTGGCCGCACTCGACGTCGCCAACGACCGCCGCGTATACGCCCGCGCTGAACGCACCATCACGCCGGGCCAGAACGCGCTGGCACGCTATGTCGGCCCGGATGCGCCGGTGATCGAACAGATCGATCGCGACCTCGCCAATCTGCTGACCGACGACTACGCCCGCTGGCTGCACACGCTGGTACGAGACAAACAGAACACGCCCGCCGACAACATCTACTACGCCGATATGCGGGGCGTGATCGCGGTCTGTGTCGTCGTCGGTATCGCCTGCCTGCTGGGCGGGCTGTTCCTGTTCGTCTCCGGCTATGCCACCCACGATCTGTTGCTGCCGGCCATCGTTGCCCCCTGCGTCGGCCTGTTCAGCCTTGGCCTGGCGGCATGGCGACTGCTCGGCAGGCCGCCGGCCGTGGTGCAGGTCACCGACAGCGCGATCCTCAGCCGTGCTCTGCGCGACCCCATTCCGATCGATGCCGTGGACAACGTCAGCTTCGACCGCCGCAATGGCCAGCTCAGCGTTTATCTGCAGCTGCACGAACAGGCGCCGCTGCCGCGCTGTGCACGCATCACGCTCGGGGCCGCCCAGTGCCATCCGTCCTCGCAGCACGTGGTGCTGAGGTTCGGGCCGCTGCGTACGAGTGCCGAACGCCTCACACATGAGCGCTTCGTCGAACGGTTCACCGCCGCTCTGCAGGGCCGGGCCGCAGGCTCCGTGCTCGACGAGCTCGGCGTTGAGGGTCAACAACGGTAATTCGTGATCGGCGCGCGACGATAGTCCGGCGTGCATGGCTCCCTGCAGCGACCCTGCGTCGAGTCCATGAGCGCAATATCGCGGGCCCAGGTTTGGGTGGCGTCGCATATCGTTGGCAACGCCGGTCGACAGGCATCGGATCAGTCGTTGTACAGGCGCGGTACCGGCAAGTGCCAGCCGCGCCGCATCGCCATGTACCGAACGAAAAAGCACAGCGCGGCCGCGCCGATCACGGTGGGCGCGAACGGCCAGTTGAGGGTAACGCCGGTCACGGCGACGCCGGAGCCCAGCAGCGCGGCCGTGGCATACAGTTCGGTCGGCGCCAGCACCATGGGCAGCCGGTCGATAAGCACGTCGCGCATGATGCCGCCACCGATGCCCGTGATCATGCCCATCACTGCCGCCATGACCGGCGAAATGCCGAACTCCAGCGCCCGTATCGAGCCGCCGACGGCGAACAGCGACAGCCCCGCGGCGTCGAAGACGCCCACCGGCCGGGCGATACGATCCACCCACCGATAACCGAAGAACACCACGAGCGCGGCAAGCATCGTAACCAGCCCGTAGCGCACGTCTGCAATCGCCAGCGGCGGCGTGGCGCCGATGAGCAGGTCGCGGGTGATGCCGCCCACCGTACCGGTGGCGAACGCCAGTACCGCCAGCCCGAAGATATCGAGCCGCTTCTGTGCCGCCGCCATCGCGCCACTCAGGGCGAAAACGAACGTGCCTGCCAGTTCCAGCCCGGAAAGTAACAGGTGCATAGCAGTCCAGCCGATCGGTGCATGGCGGGTGTGCAGTGCGCCCATGGTAATCGGCCGGCCCCGCCGAACGCTACGCCGCCGGCAATATCCGGCCCGCCCTGCCGCTGGCCGGGGTGTTCAAGCAAACGCAGGGCCCACCGGCAATGCTCGTGCGCGCGCAGCTCAGGCTAGATACGTAACAGCAGCCCGAACAACAGCGCCGCCGTGAGGCTTGCCACGGCGGTACGCACGATGTTCCAGCCGTTCCAACGCGACTCGAAGGCATGCCGCGCCGCACGCAGCTGCTCTGGCGTCATCGTCTCTAAATCACAGGCCTGGATGCGATTGTTCAACGGGATATTGATCAGGCCCGTGGGTAGCTGCACGCCGACGAGATACAGCGCGGCCGCAGCGGCCAACAAGGCCAGATCTGCGCCGTCTAGCACGGCGAATCCCAACGCCAGGGCTGCCAACAGCGCCACGACCGAACCGACCCACATCAGCATGAACAACGGCGCACGGGCCTGGATCACCCCGTCGATCGCACGAAACGTTTCCAGAAAACTGCGATCGGGTAAGCGGCGAATGCCCGGCATCACCACCACGGCAAACGCAAACAAAAACCCCGCGACGAGCGAACACAGCAAAGTTGAGAGCCATACCGCCGCCGTAAAAACCGCCGCCCCCATCGTGACCTCCCGTGGTCCCAAACGCACCTGATTTATAGCACGCGCTCTTTTAGGGGCCAGAGGGTGAACGCCGCGCATGAGCACTCGGCAGTCGGAAGATCACGATAACGGAGACGTTGCTATCCGCCGGCCCGCACAGACCGGCACGGCGCATGGCCTCGCCGCCGCGGTCGCCGAACGCCGCGGCGGCATCCAAGACGTCCGTTGCTGCGGCCAGATCGCCGCCGTTGACCATACGTCATGCGGGTTAAGGACGGTCGCCTGGTTCGGCGACACGCGCACGCTGCCCAGCCAGATGCCCGCGACTCGGCGGGCTAGAGCACGGGGGCTCAGGAGGCGTCTTCAGCGCTTTGTGCGCCGAGCGGGTTGCGCAGGATGCCAGTGGTGCCGCTGTTCATGGGCGACGCGAAGGCATGGCCTTCGCTGAAAGAGCCGACGCTGTAGAACTGCGGCTCCAAGACCATGCGCCCGTGGGTATCCATGAATCCCCAGCCAAGCCGTTCGAAGTCCTTGCCCTCGTTCAGGCCGCGCGCCAACTCGACGCCAAGCAAGCCTTCGTGGAATACCTGCTTCGCGTCGATCATGAACCGCCCCTCGTCATCCAGAAACGGAATCCGTGCGATGCGTTCGCCGTCGCGATCCAGCACCTCGATATACCCGTCGCTGTTATCGCTGCGTTCGCCGTCCACGGCGAACATCGTCACGCGGTCGCCGTAGCCGCGGGGTTTGTGTTCATAGCGCGCCGGCACCACAACCTCGCCGCTGTCGTCGATAATGCCCCAGCGGCCATCGCGATAGAATTTCGCCCGCCCGGCGATGAACGGGCCGACGCGTTCCATATCGTCGGGAAGTGCGAAACGGATATCGCCCTCGGTATCGATGACGGCCCACTGATAGGTCTTGGGCGTGGGCCCCGGCAGGCTGTCGTAGAGACGACTGAGTTCGTTGTCGCCCTTGGGTTCGGATACGGGCGTGGCCTGGGTGGACACCACCGCGAGCCCGTCGGAGAACGGCCCGGCCGCCGGATACGGCGCGTCGCGCAGTTTGTGCCCGTCGCGGTCGACGAAGTTGCTGCCGCCGCGTTCATCGACGATACGAAGCCAACCGTCGTGAAAATCCCCCAAAGGGTGATGCAGGTTCGGATTGTCCGCATCCACGCCGTGCCAGCGCGGATCGACCTTAAGCACGGGCTGGCCGTCGGTATCGATGAATTGCCAGTCGCCGTCCGGGGTCTTGACCGCGGCCAGACCCTCGGAAAATTCGCGGGCCTCGGCATATTGCAGATCGACCACGCGCTTGCCGTGACGATCGACATAGCCCCAGCGCATGCCGACTTCGCTGCGGTTGAAGTCGCCGACCGGTGCAAGCCCGTCATGAAAATCGCCGGCCTTGTCGTACTGCGGCTCGACGACGTATTCGCCCTGCAGGTCGAGAAAGCCGTAGCCGCCCGTGCCCCGTACGCCCGCCAGCCCCTCGGAGAAGCCGTGCGTTTCGCTCAGGCCGGTACGTGGCGCCACCGCGTAGTCCGGCTCGGCCACCGCAGGCGACGTGATCGCAGCGCAAACGAGTACGAACGTAAACAGGAATAAACGACGGGTGGCTGGCATGCGATCTTCACAGGGCAATGGCACAGGCAACGCCCCCTTACCCGAACACAGGTCAGGCAGGAGGGTCACGCAGACCGACATTATGCCCGTTCACCCACGGCCTCGCCCCGGGTCACGGCGCCGCCCGCACGCTGGGCCGGCTCCCCAAGCCTGGCGGCGCGCCGGGCGAAACCCGATCGCCGCCTTGTCGGTTAGTCGTCTGCCCTTGGCTGGCGCGCTCGGTCGCGGTCGGCGTGGGTGCGTGCCTGGGCTTTCCAACGCGGTTCGGTGGGCCGCTCAGGATCGACCGGCCAGCCTTCCCGCTGGGCGCTGCGATCGCCCTCGCCTGCTTCGGTCTGGTCGTGCCAGAGGGCAACGCGGGTTTCGTAGGGCATATCGATATGGGCTGCGTCGAGCGCCTGCTTGATTGCCCGCACCGCCTGGGCACGCACGCGCACCACGTCCGCCCGACGGCTGTCAGTCCACCAGCGGGCCCGAATGGTCACCCAGCTGGCGGCCAGATCCCAGGTGAACGCTTCGGGCGCCGGCTCGGCCTGAATCTCGTCGACTCCGGCCAGCGCCTCGCGAATGAGTTCGCAGGCCTTGTCCATATCGTCGCCGTAACCGATGCCGATATCGTACTGGCTACGCCGCTTGGCATGGGCGGTCTTGACCAGCACCGCGTTGGTATAGATATCGCTGTTGGGCATCACCACGTTCTGGCCGTCGTAGGTGCGGATGATCGTGGCACGCGTTTCGATGCGTTCCACCGTGCCCTCGTAGCCGTTGATCTCGATCTGATCGTTGATGTTGAACGGCTGGCGCAAAAGGATGAGCAGGCCCGCCAACCAGTTCTGCAGAATGTCCTTGAAGGCGAAACCGATCGCGATCGAGCTCACGCCCAGGCCTGCAATGAGATCGCCCGGGTGCAGCGTAGGCATGACGATAGTGGCCGACAACATGAAGCCGATCACCAACGTCGTCCACTTCAAGAAGCCACCCAACACCTCGCCCAGATTCTCGCGCGAGCGACGTACGCCCTGTCGTACCACCAGGCGCCGTGCAACCGAGGCCAGCACCATGAACAGCAGGAACACGATGACCGCGACCACGACATTCGGCAGCAACCGTATCGCCCCGTCGAGCCAGGTATCGAGCCGCTCCACGAGCATGCCGGGATCAATATCCAGCGTCTGCGGCTGATCGTTCGAGGAAACTTCGGGCATTGCCATAGGCGACTCGGTTGAAAAACAAGGAAAGGCGACAAGAACGGACGCGACCCAGTGCGTCCGCGCTCGCCGTATAGATAACAGAACGGGCCGGACAGCCCCATACGACGCGTGGACCCGCGTATACCCGCTGCATGGGATTGCGTCATCGACGCCCGCAGCCGAGCGTATCCGTGGATCGATCGCACGGCCATTAAGCCCGGCTGGCTAGCACAAACGGTTTGGGTTGCCGTTCGGATGCAGACAGCACCGGCGCGAGGGCACAACGCCCCGCATAGGCCGGTCATTACGCAGCGGCCACATTGCTCTCCCCGCAATTTATAACGTCCGTCTCGTTTCCAACAGCGCGCTATAAATTCGCCCGAAACTTGCCAACTATCGCGTTTTGAAGATATGAGCGGCGTTCAAATTTCATGCTCGACGCGCAACCGGAAGCGGCCACCCGCTGTGTTCAACTACGCAGCAACAATATCCGCATCCCCTACCCGGATCTGGCAGATATACGCAGACAGACTGGCCTTTGATTATCTGCTTTATTAACGTGCGTGGGGCGTCGCCGCCTGCCTTGCCGTTCGGGCGGAAATACCAGACCCGAGCCGGTTGTTTCCGGAATAGCGCCGACGCCGCGTAAACGTGATCATCAGCGTATCCGCAGGCGCGAAAGCGGGCCTGGCGTCTAGCGCTCGTTTTGACACGCCCACGCCGGGTCCATAGGCTCGGTCGGCTAACACCCGCGACTACCGCATCTTGAGCCCATGCCCGAAGGCGTGTGGATCGGTGCCGTCGCGGCCATCTGTTTTATTGGGGAAAGCATGGATAAGAGCGAACGGGTCGACGAGCTCGAAGAGCGCTATGATTTCGATTACGAGATAGGTGAAGACAATATCCACCCCTGGGGGCTGGAACTGCACAACCCGGTCTTCATCTGGAGTGCCTTGCTGATACTGGTCTTCGTGATCGGCTCGATGATCTATCCCGATATCGCCAAGAGCGGGCTTTCCGGGGCCAAAAACTGGGTCATCAACAGCTTCGACTGGCTCTTTCTCAGCGCCGGTAACGTCTTCGTTCTGTTCGCGCTGGTATTGATCGTTCTTCCGCACGGACGCATCCGGCTGGGCGGCGAAGACGCCGTACCATCTTTTTCGCGTTTGTCCTGGTTCGCGATGCTTTTCGCGGCCGGCATGGGCATCGGGCTGATGTTCTGGAGCGTGGCCGAACCGGTCGGCTACTTCACGGAATGGTCCGGCACGCCGCTTAATACACCCGGCGGCGATCAGGCCTCCAAGACGGCCGCCATGGGTGCTGTGATGTACCACTGGGCGCTGCACCCGTGGGCGATCTACGGCGTGGTCGCACTTTCGCTGGCATTCTTCGCCTATAACAAGGATATGCCGCTGTCGATCCGCTCGACCTTCTATCCGCTGTTCGGCGAGCGCGTCTGGGGCACCCTGGGCGACGTCATCGACACGCTGGCCGTCGTGGCCACCATCTTCGGGCTGGCCACGTCGCTGGGCTTTGGTGCCCAACAGGCCGCCGGCGGCATTGAGTTCCTTTTCGATATTCCGGCCAACCTGCCGCTGGAGATCGGCATCGTCGCCGGCGTGACCGCGGTCGCGCTGGTATCGGTCATCCGCGGTATCGACGGCGGCGTGAAACTGCTCAGCAATATCAATATGGGCCTGGCGGGCCTGCTGTTGCTGTTCGTCATCGTCGCCGGCTCGATCGTTGCGTTCGCCGGCAACCTGCTCACGACCTATACCGGCTACGGCGAGTATCTGCTGCCGCTGAGCAACCCGTTCGGCCGCGACGACGAAACCTTCTACCACTCCTGGACGATCTTCTACTGGGCCTGGTGGATATCCTGGTCGCCGTTCGTGGGCATGTTCATCGCCCGCGTCTCGCGTGGTCGTACCGTGCGCGAATTTCTCACCGCCGTACTGATCGTGCCCACCGTGGTCACCGGCATCTGGATGAGCGCATTCGGCGGCGTTGGCGTGGACCAGGCCCTGAACGGCGTCGGCTCGCTGGCCGGCGGTATTCAGGACTCCTCGCTCACCCTGTTCCGCATGCTCGAGAACCTGCCGCTCACCAGCATCACCTCGTTCCTGGCGATCGTGCTGGTCCTGGTGTTCTTCGTCACCTCGTCCGACTCCGGCTCGCTGGTCATCGACACGATCACCGCCGGCGGCAAGACCGAAGCGCCCACCTCGCAGCGCGTCTTCTGGTGCGCCGCCGAAGGCTTCATCGCCGCCGCGCTGCTGATGGTCGGCGGCGCCGACGCCCTGAGCGCACTCCAGTCCGCAGCCGTGACAACCGGCCTGCCCTTCACGCTGATCCTGCTGCTGATGTGCTATTCGGTCCTCAAGGGCCTGCACCACGAGTACAAGTTGCTCAAGCTCAAGGACGCGGAAACGGCTACCGGCTGAGCATTGCGCGCCAAGCTGGCATAAAGGCCGGGGCAGGTGCCTAGCGCATCTGCCCCGTTTTTTGTGCGACGCGCTGTGCTCGGAAGCAACAGGATCAGACGGATCTGACGCTTATATCCTTGCGCGCCAACGAGATGAGTATACTGTCCCTGGATTCTGGTGAGATAGAGCGTTGGATTTGGCATGCGATATTGTCGCTGCCGTAGCCGGGCCGGACTACCGCTTCAAGCCGCTGAAGGGGCTTAACTTAGCGCCACTCTGGTCTGTCCCCATTGTTCGGATATTTTTGTTCTAGCCTCAGTTTCGCAGTGGCCAATCGGGCGGTATCAAAGCCCTGCCTGAGTTACGCGTCCACCGTTCACGCGTAGCGGCCACGTAGCGAGCATCGTCCTCGAAGTAGGCATGTTCGATCAACAGCACTTGCAGATCAGTGCGCCGGCCAACTTCCTCGAAGAGGAAATCGATATGACGCCGCATTGCCTTGATATCCTCGTCCTCCTCGCCACCCGAGACTGTCTTTTCATCCTCATTGGGCGATTGCGCGGGAAAGTACGGACGGCTGAGCTGGTCGAGCACCAGAACGCCCGGCACCGGTGCGGTGACCTCTTCAAAATAGCGCTGTAGGCCAAACGCGATCGCGATGTGGATGGCGAGGTAGTTTTGATCCGACCCGACATCAGGCAGGCGCAGCATCGAGCCTCGGCTACCGGCCTCGATCACGCGGACCTCGGGCTCCTTGGAGGAGAAGTAGAGCTCCGAGCCCACGCAGGGCGCCACTGTGGGAAGAAAAGATAGCGCCTCCGAGGCATATAGTGAGACTTTACCTTCTGCACGCTTGAGGCGAATTTCTTTGCTCTCACGATCTACCTGAGCTTCTAACTGCTGGATCTCATTGCGGAGCACCGTCAGATCGGTACCCGGCTTCCTAGGATGTTCTTCGCTTGTTTGCAGAAAAAAGGAGATCTTGCCCTGAAGATGAGCCCGAGCCTGGGCGATAGTAGCAAGGCGCCGAGATTCATCCGTCTGACGAAGCCAGCTCGCTATGCTTGCATCTATCTCACGGAGGCTTCTATTGAGGTCACTGATCTCGGCGGCAAGCGCTTCATCATGCTCGATCAGCTGCGGACGTACGCGCTCTACCGCCAAGCTTTCATCTCTAACTTTGGCCAACGTTTGCGCTAGCGCCGCAGCCGTCTCGCGTCCCCGTTCGGATGGGGAATCGCACAGCGGACAAACTTGCTCGCCATCGCCGAGCTTTAGGTGCTCCGCCAGCGCCAACTTATCCCGCTGCCTAGTGACGGCATGTTCGAATCCAGTGGCGTCTGCGAGCGCGGCCCGCGCTGCCTGACTCTCGCGACGCGCCTTCCCTAGATCCGCCAATACATTTCTACGGCGGGCATGGAGCGCGCCAAGCTCGCCTTCGTTCGGATAGGTATTAGGATCAATGTCCGCCTGGACAACCTCCTTCAGTTGCTCGAGCAATTCGTCTTCGGTCGCGGCGCCGGATGGCGCTTCTGCAAGGGAAAACCGATTTGCTTCGGTAAGCAATCCGATGGCGCGATGCTTGAGAGCAGTGTCTTCCGCTTGCCGCCTACGCTCCCGGCCCTCCTCTATCGCGAGGGCTCGCTGCAGTTGGCGAAGCTTACGCTCGGCCATCGCGCTTCTCTCATCTGTCGCACGCAAAAAGTAGGGCATCGTTGCAACAATGTCCTTCGCCTTATCTTGCTGCTCCAAGCCATGCAGCAAGACCGACTCGCTGTCGATGACCTCCTTTGTCACAAAGAGATAAGGCGTGACATGACGTACGCTCGTGCGGCCTTTTGTGTCTCCCGAAGCATCCAAAGGATGACCGAGATCACCAATGCCAAAAGCCTTCTGAATAAAGTTCTTGGCTGCGTCGAGAGTGGTAGCCCCGTCGAAGTCATCAAGCTTTGAAGGCACGCCAAGGTTTTTTCCCGCAGTTGCGAACATCCGCGTGCTAGTAGCCTGGCCATCGGGAGGGATATGACGGCCGATGATCATTTCTTGCTCGGCCGCGACCCATTTCACACCAACAGCAATGGCATGCCTTCGGATGTGAACAGGCAGCTCACATTTGCTGGACCCGAGGCAATAGTCGATTGCCTTAATCACCGCCGACTTTCCAGTTCCTGACGCGCCAGTGATGATGTTGACTTCGCCAGGCGTGAAAGAGATGTTCTGCTGGCGCCCCGCCATGCCAAGAAAAAAAACATTGGCGATGTTCCAGCGATTCATACCGTCAGTCCCAGAATTCCAAAGATGTTGCGTGTCGATCCCGCCGTTGCGAGCCAGGCCCCCAGTCGCCCTGCTCGCCGGATCACGCCCGCCGAACTCGTGTCGAGGCGACCCACTGCTGCCGCCTTCACTCTCTTGGTCCCCGGCCTGAGGCGGCCATCCACTCCTAGGATGAATATCTGCGTTGAGCAACCATAGCGCACAGCGGGGGTAACGATATGGAGGCTTGCATTGACGCGCTCGCCAAACCCAAGCGACATTTGCGGCGTGCGTTCCAGCCACTCCAGGAGACCGGTTCTCTTGTTGGTACCTTTAAAGGAGCCAGCAAGGTCTTCTGACAGGGCAATGGGCAGGGCGATGTAGGCGAGCGGCATCTCAGGGCCGATCTCGTTTACCTGGACATAAGCGTTTATAAATGCCGCTAGTGCATAGACGCAGAATGCCGGATTGGTTTCGGCGTATAGGTCATGTGCGAGGGTCATTCGCCGTCCTTAAGGAGCTTTTTATAGTTTGGATGCCAACCGACCTGAAGGTCGATCGCTAGCACCTGATAGCTTCCACGCACATAGTAGGAGGCGCCGAACCCTTCTTGTATGGGCCGGATGGCCATCGGCGCCTCGTTATGGCTCCAGCGCAAAAGATCCAGGCCCGACTTGCGCTTCACTCCCTCCTCTACAGTCTCGCACTCCTCCACCATCTGATCATGCTTATCGGACCAGTGCTCGGTCAGAACCGCGTCGTAACCGCTAATCATGGTGGCCAGAGCAGGATTTTCCGTGACCCAACGGGCGCGCTGCGCTCGAGCGCGCCACTCTTCCCGGATCGCCTTGTTAATGTCGGTATTGCTGCCATTCACGAGGGCAATCTGGCGCGTGAGCATACCGTCGGGCTGATATTCGAGTGGCTTATCCACCGTTTCGAAGTCTGCTGACAATTTGCCTTGTTCCAGATCGCTGACAATCTCGCTGATCTGCGCTTGCAGTTCGGGCCGCGTGATGAGGCGCTCGCGCTTGCCGCACAGGCTGCACACAATCTGTCGATCCCACCATTCGATCAACTTTCTAGCAACCTGCGCTCGTTGTTCCACAGGCAGCAGTTTCAGCTGGGCTGAAATATGATCCTCAATCTGCGAGACAGTTGGACTCTCGATTTCCAGGGTTACCCGGCGTAGCAGGTTCAATCTTGTGGCATCGGGGCATGAAAGAAATGCCTCACAACCATCTTTGCGGTCGGCATAGGGAAGCCGGTACTTCCCGGCCGACTTGGCTGCTGCACGCGCCGCGACCACGCGGCGGGCTTCCAAAGCCATAGCGCTGACCAGCGCCTCACGGTTACTATCCGGCACGGCGAGCGCCGCAAGTGGATCTTGGTCTACGACGCCGCCCACAGTCACAAGTCGAAAGCTTGTCTCCGGCAGATTCACCTTCGGAAGCAGATCGATCCACACCTTGATCGTGCGCCAGAGAGAGCTGGATTTGATCCCAACCGAGGAAGGCTTAGCCGCGACCGAATGCTTCAATTGATAGTAGAGCCCCTGGCCATTCGCGGAGAGCTGAATATCGTCAAGAAGCTCAATACCGACAGCAGCATCATCAGAACTCTGTTCCAGCAATATGAGCAACGCATAAAGCGACTGATACCAAAAACCTAACGCAGGCCCTTCAGCGGAGTGACTCGTATTGTCGGGATCTTCCATGAAATACTCGTTCGGGACCAGATTTTGCGTTGTGCGAGTGAGACGATCTCGAACAATTTCTCTTAGTACTCTCACGACGACCTGCTGACACCTTTCTACCCAAACACGCAGCGAGCCTCAAGCACGACTCGCCCGTGGAACAAACGGCCATAAAAAAAAGCCGCTGCAAAAAGAGCGGCTTTTTCAAACTTACCGATTAGTAGCACCCTACTCCCACTCAATCGTCCCCGGCGGCTTCCCTGTCACGTCGTAGACCACCCGCGAAATCCCGCTCACCTCGTTCACGATCCGCGATGAAACATGTTCCAAAAGTTCGTAGGGCAGGTGCGCCCAGCGGGCGGTCATGAAGTCGATGGTTTCGACGGCGCGCAGGGCGATGACGTGTTCGTAGCGGCGGCCGTCGCCGGTCACGCCGACGCTCGAGACCGGCAGGTAGACAGCGAATGCCTGGCTGACCTTGTCGTACCAGCCGGATTCGCGCAGTTCGTGGATGAAGATGGCGTCCGCCTTACGGAGCTTGTCGGCGTATTCCTTTTTCACTTCGCCAAGGATGCGCACGCCCAGGCCCGGGCCGGGGAACGGGTGGCGCATGAGCATGTCGCGCGGCAGGCCGAGGGCCAGACCCAGCTCACGGACTTCGTCCTTGAACAGTTCGCGTAGCGGCTCGACGAGGCCGAGCTTCATGTCTTCCGGCAGCCCGCCGACGTTGTGGTGGCTCTTGATGACATGGGCCTTGCCCGTGGCGGAGCCGGCGGATTCGATGACGTCCGGGTAGATAGTGCCCTGAGCGAGCCAGTCGATATTCGTGAGTTCGGCAGCGTGGGCATCGAAGACTTCGATGAAGGTGTTGCCGATGATCTTGCGTTTGGCCTCCGGGTCCGCCTCGCCTTCGAGCTTGTCCAGGAACTGGCTTTCGGCGTCTGCCCGGATGACGTTCAGGCCCATATGCTCGGCGAAGGTGGCCATGACTTCGTCGCCTTCGTTGAGGCGCAGCAGGCCGTTGTCGACGAACACGCAGATGAGGTTCTTGCCGATCGCTTCATGGATGAGCGCGGCGGTCACGGAGCTGTCCACCCCGCCGGACAGGCCGAGCAGCACGCGTTGGTCTCCCACCTGTTCGCGAATGCGCTCGACCAGATCTTCGATGATGTGTTCGCTGGTCCAGAGTTCGCCGCAGCCGCAGATGTCGTGCACGAAGCGCGAGAGGATGCGCTTGCCCTGGGCGGTGTGGGTGACTTCCGGGTGGAACTGGATGCCGTAGTAGCCGCGGTCTTCGTCGGCCATGCCGGCCAGCGGCGCGCCGTCCGTGGTGGCGATCACCTTGAAGCCGTCGGGCAGCGCCTTCACGCGGTCACCGTGGCTCATCCAGACGTCGA
Source organism: Salinisphaera sp. UBA6602 (assembly GCA_002433465.1). GTDB lineage: Bacteria > Pseudomonadota > Gammaproteobacteria > Nevskiales > Salinisphaeraceae > Salinisphaera. Next base: position 19,448 of record DJIE01000063.1, on the reverse strand, counting down.
GCAGGCCGTGGCCTTCGTCGTTGACGTGGTCCTGAATGTCCGTGAACAGCCTGGAGTGGCCGCGAGCGCGTACGCGCGCATAGCCGAATTCCTTCACCTCGGAGGTTTCCACCTCGCCGCCGAGCTGGGCGGCCATGGTCTGCATGCCGTAGCAGATGCCCAGCACCGGCACGCCCAGTTCCCATACCGCGGCCGGCGCGCGCGGGCCGTCCTCGGCCGTGGCGGACTCCGGCCCGCCGGACATAATCACGCCGTTGGGGTTGAAGTCGCGCACGTGGTGATCGGCCACGTCCCAGGCATAGATTTCGCAGTAGACGTTGGCCTCGCGCACACGGCGGGCGATGAGCTGGGTGTACTGACTGCCGAAGTCGAGGATGAGGATCTTCTCGGCGTGGATATCCTGGGTCATGCGCGGTATCGGGCTCGGCTGATGGGCGGAGGTACAGTAGACGCTGATATAGCGAACGCTCATCTAGCGGACGCTTACATAGCGCGCAGGATACCGAATCGCCGCCCGCTCGGCAGCGCTCGCGCGCCTGCATGGCCGCCGGCTAGAATGACAGCCTGATGACAGGCGGCTTGTGGGCGACGCCTTCGCTGCATGGCCCGACATTCGTGCACCATCGCGCAGCAAGCCGCGCGATCCGACCACGGCATCCGACCACGGCACGCGACGATAAACGCGCGCTGCAAGCGGCCCGCCTGCCCACCATTCAAGACAAGCCTACGAAACGATCCATGGCCGACTCCGATTCATCCATCGCCGGCGCCCGCGGGCGCAACGGTTTCGATTACCGAGCCTTTCTGCGTTTTGCCATTCCATCGCTGCTGGGCGTACTGGCGTTCCTCACGCCGATAGTCGACGACGGCCAAATCACCATCGGCCTGGCCATTCTGTCGAACGCGCTGGCGGCGCTGCTGGACGGCTGGCTTGGCCCTATCGCGGGCGTGGTGCTGAGCGTGTCGGCCGTGTTGACGCTGGCCACCAGCCTCACCCGCACCGCGCCCGAAAAGCCGGGGCTGTTCGACCAGCTGTTCAACGTAGGCATCGGCTATGTCCTGCTCCGGCTGGTGGGCGCGGTATTTGCGCTGATGACCCTGTTCGGCATGGGCCCGGAATTCGTGATCAGCGAAAACACGGGCCAGGTGGTGCTGTTCGACGTGATCGCAGCCCTTGTGGCGTTCTTTTTCTTTGCCTCCTTCCTGCTGCCGCTGCTGACGGACTTCGGCGGCATGGAATTCGTGGGCACCCTGCTGCATCGCTTCTTTCGCAAGGTGTTCGGCCTGCCCGGCCGGTCGGCCGTGGATGCGACGGCCTCCTGGCTGGGCGATGGCACGGTGGGCGTAATCATCACCTCGCGCCAGTACGAAAACGGCTACTACTCGGCACGGGAATCGGCGGTGATTGCGACGAACTTCTCGATCGTCTCCATCACCTTTGCGCTGCTGGTGGCCAACTTCACCGAAATCGGCCACCTGTTCATTCCCTTCTATCTTACGGTGACGGCCGCCGGGCTTATCGCCGCGGTGATCGTGCCGCGCCTGCCGCCGCTGTCGCGCAAGCCGGACAGCTACTGGCCGGCCGAAGGCCGCCAGGCGCCGGTCGACAAACCGCGCGAACTGTCGCTGTTCCGCTGGGGACTGAACAGCGCCATGCAGCGGGCCGCCCATGCCCCGGGGCCGACCCGGCTTCTGCGCGACGGGGCCACCACCTATGCAGAAATCCTGTTCGGCCTGCTGCCGCTGATCATGGCGATCGGTACCACCGGTATCGCCATCGCCGAATACACGCCCATCTTCAACTGGCTGACGGCCCCGCTCGTGCCCGTGCTGGAAGCCATGCAGGTGCCGGAAGCCGCCAAGGCCGCGCCCGCCCTGCTGGCCGGCTTTGCCGACATGTTCCTGCCCTCCATTCTGGCCAGCTCTATCGAAAGCGAGTTCACCCGTTTCGTGATCGCCGCGCTCTCGGTCACGCAGCTGATTTATATGTCTGAAGTGGGCGCGGTGATTCTCAAATCGAAAGTGCCGCTCAACATCTTCGAGCTGGGCGCGATCTTTCTGATCCGCACCGTGGTGACGTTCCCGATTATCGTCGCGATCGCGCACTTGCTGGTGTTCTAGGCACGGTCGGCGAAGCCTGCGCCAAGCCGGCCTCGGTTGCAGCTCGACCCCACGCCGTGACGGGCCGTCGATCCAAGCCGAGCGGCGGTCGATCGCTCGCCCGGCTCAGTACGGGGCCATCCCATGCTTTGACAAAATCCGTTCGCTTCGGCCTTATGATGCCCGAGGGCTTCTTTTGCAAAGGTTGCCATGCGGTTTCGACGCGCTTTTCCTGCCGCGGTGGCCCACGGCTGGGGCAGGCCATGAACACCAACGCCCGATGCGATGAACAGCCACCCCGCTGGCTCACCGGGCCGGCGCGGCGGCACACCCGCTTTGGCGAAACGCCGGCCTTTCATGAAGGCCTGTATGCGCTCGGCCGCCACTGCCATGCGTGGATGGTGCCGAACGGTTCCTGGGGCGAAACCAACACCGGGCTGGTGGTATGCGGCAACCAGACCGTGCTTATCGATACCTGCTGGGACGTACGCACCACCCAGGCCATGCTCGACGGCGCGGCCGATCTGCTCGGCAACGCGCCCATCGAGCACGTGATCAACAGCCATGCCGACGGCGATCACTGGTGGGGGAATCAGCTGCTGGCGGGTCGCCATATCATCGCCAGCGATGCATGTATCGCCCAGATGGACGAACTCAAGCCAAACAGCCTGCGTGCCCTGTCCACGGCCAGCCGCGGCCTTGAATTCGTGCCGGGCCTGGGGCCGTTTTCCCGCTACATGCGCGGCATGTTCGCGCCCTACGATTTTGCCGATGTACGGCTGACCTACCCCAACGACTCGTTTAGCGGCACGCATACCCTGGACGTGAACGGGGTCACCCTCGAGCTGATCGAACTCGGCCCGGCCCATACCGAAGGCGACTGTGCGGTGTTCGTTCCAGACGAGCGCGTGGTGTATGCGGCCGACGTGCTGTTCGTGGGCGCCACGCCGCTGGCCTGGGCGGGGCCGATCGCCAACGTGGTGGACGCACTCGAACGCCTGCTGGCACTCGAGGCCGATGTGTTCGTGCCGGGCCACGGGGCCATCGCCGGCCACGCCGACATACAGCAGACCCTCGATTACTGGGATTTCATCCAGACCGCGCTACACGCGGAAAAAACGCGCGGTCGCCCGCCGACACAGGCAGCGCACGCCGTGGCACAAAGCGCGGCCTTCAAGCGCCAGCCGTTCGCGGCCTGGGACTCGCCCGAGCGTATCGTCACCAACGCCTTCACGCTGTATCGGGATTGGGGCGTATCGCTACGCGATCTGCCCGAACCACTGGGCCGGCTGGATATCCTGCGCCGCCAGGCCGACCTGGCCCGTGCCATGCCGGGCGCCTGCCCGGCCTGCATGCACGGCGCCATGAAGGCGGCGACACGAAAGCCGTGACGCCGCCTGCCGGATTCTAGTCCACGCGGTAGTTGGGTGCTTCCTTGACGATATGCACGTCGTGGACGTGCGATTCCTTCACGCCGGCCGCAGTGATCTGCACGAAGTTCGGCTGGGTGCGCATTTCGCTGATGTTGTGGCAGCCGGTATAGCCCATGGCGGCACGCAGGCCACCGATGAGCTGGTGCACGATGCCGCCCACCGGGCCCTTGTAGGGCACCCGGCCTTCGATGCCTTCCGGCACGAGCTTCTGGATTTCTTCGGAGGGGTCCTGGAAGTAGCGGTCGGCCGAGCCGGAATCGCCGCTCATGGCGCCCAGCGAGCCCATGCCGCGATAGGCCTTGTAGGAGCGTCCCTGATACAGCTCGATATCGCCCGGCGCTTCTTCGGTGCCGGCAAACATGCCGCCGATCATCACCGCATAGGCGCCCGCGGCAATGGCCTTGGCCACATCGCCGGAGTAGCGAATACCGCCATCGGCAATCAGCGGCACGTCGGTGCCTTCCAGCGCCGCGGCCACGTTGGCCACCGCCGAAATCTGCGGCACGCCGATACCGGCCACGATACGGGTGGTGCAGATCGAGCCCGGGCCGATGCCCACCTTCACGGCGTCCACGCCGGCTTCGACCAGCGCCTTGGCGCCTTCTGCCGTGCCGACGTTGCCGCCGATGATCTGCAGATCGCCAAAGCGCTGCTTGAGCTGGCGCACGGTATCGAGCACGCCGGAGGAATGGCCGTGGGCGGTATCCACCACCACCACGTCGACGCCGGCTTCGGCCAGGGCCTGAACACGGGCGAAGGTTTCCGGGCCGGGGCCGACGGCCGCGCCCACGCGCAGGCTGCCGTGCGCGTCCTTGCAGGCGTTGGGGAAGTCGGAGGACTTCTGGATGTCCTTGACCGTGATCATGCCGCGCAGCTCGAAGTCGTCGTTGACGACCAGAACCTTCTCGATGCGGTGCTGGTGGAACAGCCCCAGGATTTCGTCGCGGTCGGCGCCTTCGCGCACGGTGACGAGTTTTTCCTTGGGCGTCATCACGCTGGTGACCGGGGCGTCGAAACGGGTTTCGAAGCGCAGATCGCGGCTGGTGACGATGCCTACCGGCACGCCCTTGTCGACCACCGGCACGCCGGAGATGCGGCTGCGGCGGGTGAGTTCCAGCACCTCACGGATAGTGGCATCGGGGCCGGTGGTGATGGGGTCGGAGATCACCCCGGATTCATATTTCTTGACCGTGCGTACGTGCTGCGCCTGCATTTCCGGCGGCATCGATTTGTGGATGATGCCGATACCGCCTTCCTGCGCCAGCGCGATTGCCAGCCCGGCCTCGGTGACCGTATCCATCGCCGCCGAAATCAGGGGCAGATTCAGCGTGATGTTGCGGGTCAGGCGCGTGGACAGGTCGACGTGGCGCGGCAGTACGTCGGAGTAGGCGGGCTGGAGCAGGACGTCGTCGAACGTCAGGGCTTGCTCGCTGATTCTCAGGGTCATAGGCTCGCCGGCAGTGGGCGGCTTTACGTGACCCGTATCGCCGCCGCAAAGACCGCGGATTATAAAGCAACATCTGCGCCTTTCATATAAGCCGACGTCGATGCGATCGTGGCCGAATCGTGCCGACGCCCGCCGTGCCGGGGTTGGCCACAGGTACAGCGATCGTTGTACCGTCACGTTGAATTGCCCACGAGGAACCCGCGCCGCGCGGCGCGGTCCATGCCCCAACCCGGATCACCGATATTTCATGAGCCGTACCGCCTCCGATTCGCGCATTGTGTTCAGCGTCAGCGAGCTGAATGCCTCGGTACGCCAGCTTCTCGAACACAGCTACGGGCTGCTCTGGGTCGAGGGCGAGATATCCAACCTCGCCCGTCCACGATCGGGGCATATGTATTTCAGCCTCAAGGACGGCGATGCCCAGGTGCGCGCGGCGCTGTTTCGCGGCAAGGCACGCCTGATGCGTACGCCGCTGGCCGACGGCGATCAGGTACGCGTACGTGCCCGGGTGAGCCTGTATGCCGCGCGCGGCGATTATCAGCTCATCGTCGAGCACGTCGAGCCCGCCGGCGACGGCGCACTACGGCGGGCCTTCGAGCAGCTCAAGGCCAAACTCGACGCCGAGGGCCTGTTTGCCGCAGAGCGCAAGCGTGCCCTGCCCGCGGCCCCGGCCCGCATCGGCGTGATCACCTCGGCCACGGGCGCGGCCATTCGCGACGTGCTCAGCGTGGTTTCGCGGCGTTTTCCGCTGGGCGCGGTACGCGTCTATCCGGTGCCAGTCCAGGGCGATGCCGCGCCGCCGGCCATCGTGAAAGCGCTCGCGCGCGCCAGCGAACGCGCCGACTGCGATGTGTTGCTGCTGGTGCGTGGCGGCGGCTCGCTCGAGGATTTATGGGCGTTCAACGACGAAAACGTCGCCCGTGCCATCGTTGCCAGCCGCATCCCCGTGGTGTCGGGCGTCGGCCACGAAGTCGACGTGACCATCGCCGATTTCGCCGCCGACGTACGTGCTGCCACGCCCTCGGCCGCGGCCGAACTGGTCTGTCCGGATCTGGGCGCGCGCGCACAGGCGCTGCCGCGGCTGGCCGAGCAGCTCAATCGACGCATGGCCCAGCGCCTGCACCACGCCCGACAGCAGCTGGCCGGACTCGACGCGCGCCTGGCGCGCCAGCACCCACGGCGCCGCCTGGAAGTGCCCATGCAGCGCCTCGACGTGGCCGAACAGCGCCTGCACCGCGCGCTGCGCCAGCACATCGAGCAGGCCCGGCTACGCCTTTCAACGCTCACGCGGCGCCTGCATCTTGCCTCGCCGCAGCGCCAGCTCACAGCACAGCAGAGTGCGCACGATGCGCGTGCAAGACGCCTGGGCCAGGCCATGCGCAGGCGCCTGGAGCAGGCCGATAGACGGCTCGCCAATGCCGGGCGTGGCCTGCATGCCGTGAGCCCGCTGCAAACGCTCGAACGCGGGTATGCTATCGCCCGCGATGACCATAACCATGTCGTTCGTTCGGCCGATACAGTCAATGCGGGCGATTCGATCCAGGTGGTTCTGGCCCGTGGTCGGCTGGATTGCGAGGTCCGCGAAATTCATACCGACTCGGGCGCGGGTATTACCTGAGTCATGCCGCAGTGTGCCGGCGGCGCGTGACGCGAGGGGTACGTGTAGGCCGGCCTTTCATAACGACCCAATACTAAATCAAGGGGTTTTCGATCTATGCTGTTACCTCCGCACGCCGCGATCCGCGGCCGCTCCTTCGCTTTCGCCGTGTGCGTTACGGCGCTGTTACTGCTCGGTGGCTGTGCCGCCGGCCCGCGTATTGTCACCCCGGAACCACCGCCCATACCGGAAGGCGGCGACGCCGTCCCCGAAAGCAACGAGATCGTGTTGGCTGATGGCACGCAGATCGTGGCCGACGCGCCCTGGGGCCGTATCAAGATCGAGGCCGGCCCGGGCCTGCGCCGCGTCTATACCTGGCGCGGCAATCGTCGCGGCGTGATTCTGGAGCCGCGCAAGGAACGCTTCGCCGGCAGCATGGGTATTCAGTACGAAGGCCAGCCGCCAGTCTGGGAGGCCGCCGACGGGATCACCAAGGTGGACGTCGAGGAAGGCCAGCGCCGCTTCGAAACCGTGGACGACGCCATGATCTGGATGCAGATCCGGCGGCTGCGCTATGCCTACACCAACGACGGGCTCGTGGTCGGCTGGAAGACCAAGGGCGATACGCTCACGGTTGAGGTCTGGCAGTTCTATATCGATGGCCAGAAGCCCACCAGCCTGCCCGGTGCCGACAACACCCGCGTGGCCGTAGGCCCGCTCGAGGTCGTACCCCAGCAGATGAAGCCGTATCTGGTATTCGCGGACGGTCATACCGAGCCCTACAACACCGAAACGGCGGCACAGCATTCGGGTGCCCGTGCCGAGAGCAAGGCCAGCGCTTCCGTCATCTCCTGTAACTGGTTCCAGCGCACCTTTACGGATTGCAGTGAGCGCGCTGAAGCCGCGGCGAAAGCGAAGGCCCAGGCTGAAGCCGAGGCAAAAGCACAAGCCGAAGCTGCGGCGGCCGCCCAAGCCGAACGCGCTGCCGCCGCCGAGGCGGAGACCCCGGCGGAGCCTGAGTATCCGTCGGCGACGATCAGCGGTAGCACGGTCAATATCCGTGACGGATCGAGCACGAATTCCAAGGTCCTGTTCCAGGCCAAGGAAGGCGACGCGGTCGACATCCTGAAAGCGGATAAAGGCTGGCGTTACGTGAAGTTCGAAGACGACCGTAAAGGCTGGGTGGCTGACTTTTTGCTCAAGAAGTAGCGAGGCAGTCATTGCACCGCCAGCAGGGCGTCAGCCTGGCTGGCAGAAAAACCCGCGTCGCGTGACGCGGGTTTTTTATTGCGGAATGCTCTGCGGGTCGAATCGCGGGCACGTTGACGATTCGAACGCATGCGATGAGCCGCCGTCCCGCTTGCGCACTGAACAGCCGTGCCCGTGACGCCAAAGCAGAAAAACGCATCGCGGCTGTCCTTCGACCGGCGCTTGTCGTTCCTCCGCCAGCGCACGGCACCGCCACGCGCCCACACCGTTCACAGAACGGCCGCGCAGACTGACAAGGCCGCCCAAGCCGCCCTTGCGAGCGCCGTGCCACGTGCCAGTCGCACAAGAAATTCTTACCCCGGGGCTGTGCGCCCGGAGGAATGCGCCGATGAGGCGGGACATGCACCGTTCGATCAACCGTGCCGCAGCCGGCTGACCACGGGACATGATCCACTCGCGCCGGTAATACCGGTCAGGAGCGTTTGCGCTTGCTGCCGCGTTGCACGTAGGGATTATCGCTGTTCTTGAACACCAGATGGATCGGTGTGCCGAACAGGTCGAACTTCTCCCGGAAACGGCGCATGAGATAGCGCTTGTACTCGTCGGATAGCCGCTGGGTCTGGTTACCGTGGATGACGATCGTCGGCGGATTGCGCCCGCCCTGATGGGCATAGCGCAGCTTGATCCGGCGGCCATGAATCGCCGGCGGCGAGTGGCCTTCTACCGCGTCTTCGAGCGTACGCGAGAGCGCGTTCGTGCTCAGTTCGGCAAAGGCGGCCCGGTGCGAGGCCTGGATGGCGTCCATGAGGTCGCGCAGGCCGGACCCCTGCAGCGCGGAAATGAATAACAGCGGCAGATAGTCGAAGGCGCCGATGCGTTTGACCAGTTCGGCGTGCAGCTTCTCGCGCTGCTTGTCTTCGAGGCCGTCCCATTTGTTCACCGCGATCACCGCCGCACGGCCGCGTTCGACGGCCATGTTCAACAGGCGGATGTCCTGGGTCGACAGGCCGCTGGCCGCGTCGAGCATGACAATGACAACCTGGGCGGCTTCCATGGCCTGCATGGCCTTGACCACGCTCACCTTTTCCACGTCGTCGTCGATACGCGCCCGGCGCCGGATACCGGCGGTATCGACAATCACATAGGGCTTGTCGTCAAAGCTGAATTCGCTGGCCACGGCATCGCGCGTGGTGCCCGGCGCATTCTGGGTGAGCATGCGGGTTTCGCCGAGCAGGCGGTTGACCAGCGTGGACTTGCCCGCATTGGGCCGCCCCAGCAGGGCCAGGCGAATGGCGCCGCGATGATGCGGCAACACCTGCGCACGCGGCGGCGGCAGATGCTCGAAAACGTGGGCGAGCAACAGCGAGATACGATCGCCGTGCGTGGCCGAGACCGCCCAGGGGTCGCCAAAGGCCAGCGCATGGAATTCCGCGACCGCGCTGGCGCCGACCTGCCCTTCGCTTTTGTTAACCACCACATGAACCGGGCGATCGATACGGCGCAGCTGCTCGGCGATGGTTTCGTCGCCGGCCATGAGGCCCTGGCGCGAGTCGACCACGAACAGCACCACGTCGGCTTCTTCCAGCGCGGCCCGGGTCTGGGCCAGCGCCTGGGCGTCGATATCCTCGTCGTCCTGGCCGATACCGCCGGTATCCACCACGATGTAACGCTGGCCGTCATAGGTCGCGAAACCGTAGTGGCGATCGCGGGTCACGCCCGGCTGGTCGGCCACCAGCGCATCGCGGGTCCGCGTAAGCCGGTTGAACAGCGTGGACTTGCCGACGTTGGGGCGGCCCACCAACGCGAGCACCGGCAGCACCGTGGGCGCCGGTGTATCGCTGACGTCTTCGAAGTCGGGTTCGTCGGTAGTAATGGCTAGCGCTCGTCGCGGGCGGTGAAGCGTAGTGCAGCGACTTCACCATAGGCGCCGACCACGATCACGCGATCCCCCACCACCAGCGGCTGCGAGCGGATCGGTTCCTTGAACGGGCGCCCGCGTGCGATCACGCGGCCGTCGTCGGCCGACAGCCAGTGTACGTAGCCGTCGTAGTCGCCGACCACCAGGTCACCGGCCAGAAGCGCGGGCCCGGAGAGCTTGCGATATTCGAGGCCGTCCTGCTGCCAGCGTTCGTTGCCGGTCAGACGATTGACCGCCCAGACCACGCTGTCACGATCGACGGCGTAGATGTTGCCTTCGTCTAGCGCCAGCGCCTTTTCCGAGGCCAGCTCGTGACGCCAGCGTACGCGCCCCGACGTGGTGGCCAGCGAAGCCAGCTGCCCGCCCGCGCTCACGGCATAGAGTTCGTTGTTGACCACCAGCGGGTCGGCGTCGATATCGACGATACGCTCCAGCTCCGAGCGACCGCTCGGAAAGGCAATGGTCTGCGACCAGCGTTCTTCGCCGGTGGCGACGTCCAGCGCCAGTACGTTGCCGTTGTCCAGGCCGGCATAGACCGTGTCGCCGACGATGACCGGCGACGAGGTACCGCGCAGGGTCAGCGTCGGCACGTTGCGCTCGATGCTCCAGCGGCGCTTGCCGTCGGCCATGTCGAGTGCCACGAGCCGGCCGTCGAGCGTACGCGCGACCGCGGTGTCATCGGTGGCCGCCGGCGCGGAAATGATTTCGCTCGACAGCGCCGCGGTCCATTCGCGTTCGCCGGTCTCGGCCGACAGCGCCACGACCTGGCCGTCGCGCGTGCCGAGCAACAGCCGGCCACCGGCCAGCGACGGCCCGGAGATCAGCCGGTCGCCGGTGCGTGAACGCCAGATCTTGCGGCCGGTGGCCAGATCGAGCGCCATGACGTAGCCGTCCTTGTTACCGACATACAGGCGTTCGCCTTTGACTACCGGCTCGAAGCCGCTTACGTAGTCGCCGGCGCCTTCGCCCGCGTCGGTCTTCCAGACCGTCTGCATGCGATAGGCCGGCGACTCGAGCGTGGCCAGCGGCGTCGGCTCGGCCACGTTCGCACCGCCGCCACAGGCGGTCAGCACTGCGCTGCTCACGGCCAATACGACGGCCGCACCGGTGGTCTTGAGGAACGTATTGTTTCGATGATTCATGATGAAGCGCTGTTCGAGTCGGTCGGCGCGTCGGCGGCATCGGCCGGCGCGTTGTCGGCAATCTTGGTTTCGAGCGCCCGGGTGGCGATATCCGGCGGCAGGCTTTCCAGGGCGATCTGATACGCCTTGTAGGCGCCTTCACGATCGCCCTGGGCGGCCAGAATATCGCCCCGCGTTTCGGCATAGAGCGCATCGAAGGCCGCCGGGTGCTCGCTATCGAGCAGGCTCAATGCCTCGTCCGGCTTGTCCTGGGTCCACAACAGACGGGCCGCGCGAACGCGGGCGATATGCGCCACGCCCTCGTTGGCGGCGTTTTCGCTCACCCAGACCAGCTGCTCGCGGGCCTTGTCGTAGTCCTGCTGTTGTACGTACTGGCTGGCCAGCCGCATGGCGGCATCTGCGGCATAGGGCGTGTCCGCATAGTCGTTTTTCAGGCGCTCGACGGTTTCCAGGGCCTTGTCGTCGACGCTGTCACCGGCCAGGGCCGGTTCGATCTGCTGGTAGATATCGGCAGCCTTGACGGCCTGGCGATCCTGGTACCACTGCCAGCCCTGCCAGCCGATGATCACCACCAGCCCGAGCACGACCCCGATGACCAGCGCCGAACCGTTGCCTGCCCAGAATCTCTTCAGGCGGCTCATCTCGTCGTTATCGAATTCGGCCATGCGTTGCGCTTTGCTTTGTTATTGATTGGAAAACACGAAGATACAGACTGCGAATCGGCGGCGTCGTTCCCGACTAGCCGGCCAGTAGCGTGGCGATACGTTCGGCTGCGGCGTCGATGGCCACGCGTTCCTGTTCGCGCGCATCGGTCAGCGGCTTGATCTGGATCTCGTCGGCCGCGGCCTCGTCGTCGCCGAATATCAGCGCCAGCTGCGCGCCGCTCTTGTCGGCCCGCTTGAACTGCGACTTCATGCTGCCGCCGCCGGCGTGCACCCGCAGGCGCAGCTCGGGCAGCGCGTCACGCAGCGCCTCGGCCAGCGCCGGCACGCGTGCAGATGTGCTATCGCCGGTATGGATGAGATAGACCTGCGGCTTGAGGTCGTCCAGGGGCACGTTCTGATCGAGCATGAGCGCAATCAGGCGCTCCACACCGAGGGCAAAGCCCATCGCCGGCGTCGCGCTGCCGCCCAGCTGTTCGACCAGACCGTCGAAGCGCCCACCGGAGCAGACCGCGTCCTGGGCCCCGAGATCGGCGGTGATCCACTCAAACACCGTACGCGTGTAATAGTCCAGGCCGCGTACGAGGCGGGGGTTGATCGTGTAGTCGATACCCAGCGCTTCCAGCCCCTGGCACAGCCCCTCGAAGTGGGCACTCGACTCGGCGCCGAGATATTCGCGCAGCGTGGGTGCTTCGGCCACAAGATCGGCCATGGCCGGGTTCTTGGTATCGAGAATACGCAGCGGATTGCGATCCAGGCGGCGCTTGCTGTCTTCGTCGAGCCGCTCGTGATGCGCGCTGAAGTAGGCATGCAGCGCGTCGCGATAATCGGCGCGTTCTTCGGGGGTGCCTAGGGTGTTGATCTGCAGGCGCATGCCGGTGACGCCGAGCGCGGCGAACAGGCGTGCGGCCATGGCGATCTGTTCGATATCCACATCCGGCCCGATCTGGCCGAAGGCCTCGACACCGAACTGATGGAACTGGCGATAGCGGCCCTTCTGCGGTCGCTCGTAGCGAAACATCGGGCCGGTATACCAAAGACGCTGGGTGGCGTTGTGCAACAGGCCGTGCTCGATACCGGCACGCACCGCGCCGGCCGTACCCTCGGGGCGCAGCGACAACGATTCGCCACCGCGATCCTCGAAGGTGTACATCTCTTTTTCGACGATGTCGGTCACTTCGCCCACCGCCCGCTTGAACAGGCCCGTGCGCTCCATGATCGGCAGCCGGATCTGTTCGTAGCCGTAGCCGGCGAACACGCGCGCGGCCACGCGTTCGAGGGTGGCCCAGGCGGCGTTGTCGGCCGGGAGGATGTCGTTCATCCCGCGGATGGACTGAATACGCTGGCTCATGGATCGAACGAACTTCTTTAGCTGTCGCGGGCTTCGACGGTCAGTCGGGCGGTGCTGTTGCTGGTGGTCTGCGACTTGATATCGACGTCTTCGCCGCCGATCGTCATGGATACCCCCGGCGCATAGCCGAGCGTGATCCGATACGGCGCTTCGCCATCGAACTCGCGGCTGTCGCCGGCATCGTAAATGCCGGTGAGCAGACGCGACCCGCTGGCATCCCGGATATCCACCCAGGAGCGGTCGGTAAAGGTCACCACCAGATGATTGGCAGCCACCTGCGGCTGCGGCGGCGGGGCCTGATCGCGCTCACGGCGCTCGGCTTCGCGGTCGATGCCGAGCGTGTCGTTGACGTTGCGCCCGCCCATGCGCTGACCGGTGCTGGCACCCGCAGACCCGGCGGACGCATCGCTGCCGGAGCGCATGCCGTTGCCGGAGGCGCCGGTACCCGGCGATACGCGCAGACTGGTGCCGGAATCACGCGAGCTGCGGGGCATGCCGCCGCCGGTCGCACTGCTGTTACCGCTGCCCACCGTCGGGCGTTGCGTGCTTTCGGAAATACCGGCGGTGCCGGTGCCGCTGGCGGCGCCGTTTTCGTCGGGCAGATCGGCGTCGGGCATGAAGATAAACACCGCGCCTACCACGGCGAGCAGCACCACCACGCCGATCGCGCCGAAGGCGCGCCAGTTGGGCGGCGTGACGTCCTGCGGCACCACTTCCACCGCGGCCGGCTGTGCCGTGGCCGACGAGGTTTTCTTGCCGCCCCAGGCGGCATAGGCCGCCATCATGCGCTCGGTGTCGATATCCAGCACCTTGGCGCACTGACGATAGTAGCCGCCGGCGAAGATGGGCTGCGAGAGCTCATCGAACTGGTTGTTTTCCAGCGCATGGACGGCTTTTTCGGACAGCTTGGTTTCCGCGCAGAGGTCCTCTACGGACCAGTCGTGGGCAAGCCGTCCTTCGCGCAGAATCTCGCCCGGCGATTGCATGTCCGAACGGCTACGGCCGGCGCGCTCGCCTGCCTGTTCTTCGGAAGACTGTGTCGGTTCGTTCATCAGCGCGATTGCTCCAGTTGGCGCAGCGACAACGTCGCACTTGGTTCGCGGGCATTATGGCGCTCGATATAGGCTGCGGCCGCATCGCGATCGCCGAGCGCGAGTTCTATGCGCGCGGCCAGCAGCAGCTGATCGGCGTCGAGCTGGGCGACGCTGTCGGCGCGCTCGTTGAAGGCCCGGGCACGCAGGAAATCGCCCTGCTCGAACTGCAGCCGGGCCATGCCCGTAAGTGCCGTGAGCTGCTCTGAATCCATGGCGAGCGCCTGGCGATAATACTGCTCGGCGCTCTTCGCCTGCCCCGCTCGGTGCAGGCACAGCCCGGCGTTGGCCATGGCATCCGCACGCCCCGGATAGCGCTCGTCGTTTGCCGAGCGTTCGAAATAGCGAACGGCGCGATCGACGTCGCCCTGCTTGCACAGGAACGCCGCATAGCTGTTGTAGATCGCCGCATTCGGCTGCAGGCCGAGCGTTTTTTCGTAGTAGCGTTTCGCGTCCTCGTCCTCGCCAAGGCGCTCGCTGACGATGGCCATGCCCCAGTTCGCGGTCGTATTGCTGCTGTCGTAATCCAGGGCGCGCTTGAAACGCGACAGGGCATTCTCGTTGTCCTGCTTGCGCAGGAAATCGGCGCCGAGGCTGGCATTGGCTTCTGCCGCACGCTGGTTGTCGACGGCGTTTTTGCCACCGGCACAGCCGGCCAACGCTACGAGCACGGACAGCAGCGCGATAACCGCCCCCGAACGCAGCCTGCTCATACCGGTGTGGCCCGTTTGCTCTCGACCCGTATCGGCACGTCGCGAAAATGGCGCTTCTGCTTGCTGCGTACGCGCCCGACCAGCTGGCCGCAGGCCGCGTCGATATCGTCGCCGCGGGTGCGCCGCACCGTCGTACGCAGCCCCTTGTTGTGCAGGATGTCCTGAAACTGGCGAATACGGGCTTCGTCGGGCCGGCTGTAGCCGCTGCCTTCAAACGCGTTGAACGGGATGAGGTTGATCTTGGCCGGCCGATCGGCCAGCAGTTTGACCAGCCCGCGCGCCTGCTCGGGGTTGTCGTTCACGCCGTTGAGCAGCACATATTCGTAGACGACGTGGGCACGACGCTGCTTGCCTTCGACATAGCGATCGCAGGCGCCCATCAGCTCGGCCAGCGGATACTTGCGATTGATCGGCACGAGCTCGTCGCGCAGCGCGTCGGTGGGCGCATGCAGCGACACGGCCAGGGCAACATCGACTTCTTCTCGCAGGCGATCCATAAACGGCACCATACCCGAAGTCGACACCGTAACCCGCCGTTTCGACAGGCCAAAGCCGTAGTCGTCGAGCAGGATTCGAATCGCCGGCACCACCGCTCGGTAGTTGGCCAGCGGCTCGCCCATGCCCATGAACACGATGTTCGACAGTGCCCGCTCGCCGTGCACCATGCCCTGGGCACGCAGGTCATGCTCGGCCATCCACACCTGACCGACGATTTCAGCCGTAGTCAGGTTGCGGTTGAGCCCCTGCTTGCCGGTGGCACAGAACGAACAATCCAGCGCGCAGCCGATCTGCGACGAAATACACAGCGTCGCGCGATCGGCTTCGGGGATATAGACCGCCTCGATGGCATTGTCCGGATCCAGATCCTCGGTGACCGCGAGCAGCCATTTGCGGGTGCCATCGCTGGCTTTCTGCTCGCGGATCTTGGCCGGCGGCCGAATCTCGGCGATGTCGGGCAGACGCTCACGCAGCGCCTTGGACAGATCCGTCATCGCCGAAAAGTCGGTCACGCCGCGGGCATAGATCCACTGCATGACCTGCTTGGCCCGAAACGCGGATTCGCCATGTTCACGAAAAAAGGCCGACATGGCCTCGCGATCCAGACCGAACAGGTTCACGCGCGCGGTTTTGGCCGGCGTTGTGGCAGTGTCGGTGGTGTCGCTGACGATCGTACTCATGAGCGAATAGCGCGGTTGCGAACTAGCGCGGGCAGAGGCCGTCCTGCCCGAAGAAGAAAGCGATTTCCTGTTCCGCGGTTTCCGGCGCGTCCGAGCCGTGTACGGCGTTGGCATCGATGGACTCGGCGAAATCGCCGCGGATGGTGCCGGCTTCGGCTTCCTTGGGGTTGGTCGCGCCCATCAGGTCGCGGTTCTTGGCGATGGCGTTCTCGCCTTCAAGCGCCTGCACCATGACCGGACCGGAGATCATGAACGACACCAGGTCGTTGAAGAAACCACGCTCGGAGTGCACGGCATAGAATTTTTCTGCGTCCTCGCGGGACAGCTGCACCATACGCGCGCCGATAATCCGCAGGTCGGCCTTCTCGAACCGGCTGAGAATCTCGCCGATTACGTTCTTGGCGACGGCATCGGGCTTGATGATGGACAGGGTGCGCTCAACGGCCATGGGTTCTCCCTAATGGAACTACAAAATCGATTAAAAACGTCGCGCCAGCAGCGCGCTGGTGCGAAAGCTAACCTCCCATTGTAGCGTTTGGAAGCGCGGCTTGTCAGGCGGGCCGCGTTCGAGGCGCTATACGGTGAACGACTCGCCGCAACCGCAGGCGTTCTTGGCGTGGGGGTTTTCGAATCGAAACATGCGGTTAAGCCCTTCCGACCGAAAATCCAGCGTGGTGCCCTTGAGTACCGGCAGATGCTTGCGATTGACCACCACTTTGGCACCGTAGCCTTCGAAGACGTCGTCCTCGGCGCCGATTTCGTCGGCGTAGTCCATGGTGTACATATAACCGCTGCAACCGGACTTGCGCACACCCACGCGCAGCCCGATACCGCTGCCGCGCTTGGACAGCTGGTTTTTGATGCGCTCGGCCGCGGCCGGCGTCAGCGTGATCTCTTCGGGTTCGACTAGCGTTTCACTCATGAGCTCATCATCCCAGATAAACCAAGCATTGTTCTAGGGGCCCCAGTCCGCCAGCGCTGCGCTGAGTGCGTCGAGCACCAACAGCGCGGCATAGCGTTCGGCGGGCGCCAGGCACAGGGCCTTGTCAAAATCCTTGCTATTAAGACTTCGTGCGGTCTCGATCGTTCGGCCCTGCAACCATTCGCAGGCCCAGTCCGCGCAGGCAATCGCCACCGGCGGGCCGAACACCGCGAACGCTGCCTGCGCGATATATTCCGAGCCGGCCTCGCCCTGCGCTGCCAGACAGAGCTGGCAATGCGCGTCGGCTGCCGGCGTATCGGCATGCCCGGAACCTTGCCATTGCATGATGACACAATCCGCCAACGCGTGCTGCGGCCTCAAAAATCGTGCCTGCCAGAGCGGCACTGCCGGCTGCCTCATGCCGCGTCCGCAATACGCCGCAGACGCATCACCTCGTCGATGAATCGATTCGCGGCGGCCTCGACCTGTGCCAGCGTGGTCGATACGCCCAGCGTAAAACGAATACTTGCCCCGGCCTGACGCGGCGTACGCCCCATGGCGCGCAGCACGTACGACGACTGACCCTTGGCCGCGCTGCAGGCGGCCCCGGACGATACCGCCAGCGCGGGCGTACCGGCAGTCAGCCCCATGAGCAGCGCATCGCCGTGCACGCCGGCAACGCTGACGTTGAGAAACGCCGCAGCCGTATGGGCCGGCGCGCCGTTTCTTACAACGCCATCAATTCCGGCAAGCGCGTCGGCCAGATGTTCGCGCAGTACCGCGAGGCGCTTTTGTTCGCTATCGCGTATCGCTGCGACATGAGCCGCTGCCGCACCGAACCCGGCAATCTGATGCGTCGCCAAGGTGCCGGAACGCAGCCCGCGCTGCTGGCCGCCGCCGTGCAGCTGGGCCGCCAGGCCGGTGCGGGGGCGCACATACAGCGCCCCGATGCCCTTGGGCCCGCCGATCTTGTGCGCCGAAAGCGACAGCAGGGCGATATTCATGGCCTGCACGTCGATGACCAGCCGCCCCAGGCTCTGGGCCGCATCCACATGCAGGGCCACGCCGTGTGCGTTGCAGCGCTCGCCCACGGCGGCAATATCCTGAATCACCCCGGTTTCGTTGTTCACGTGCATGATGGAAACCAGCGTCGCG
>DJIE01000063.1:498-1194 GCA_002433465.1 Salinisphaera sp. UBA6602 | reverse complement strand
GAGCGCTGCCTCGAGCGCCTCGAGATCGATACGCCCATCCGCCTGAACCGCCAGCCGCGTCACCCGCGTGCCGTGTTTCTCCAGCCAGGCGAGCGTATCGAGAGTGGCACTGTGCTCGGTGACCACGCTCACAATATGGGTGTCGGCACCGCCAAACGCGGCCGTGCCCTTGAGCGCGAGGTTGATCGACTCCGTGGCGCCCGAGGTCCAGACCAGATCCTTTGCCTGCGCATTGATCAGCCGGGCCAGGTCTTCGGCCGCGGCATCGATCAGCCGCGCGGCGTCGCGACCGGGCCCGTGCGGTGATGCCGGGTTCGCATCCGTGGCCACCAGCGCCTGCTGCATGATTTCGATCACGCCCGGCGACAACGGCGCGGTAGCGGCATGATCGAGATAGATCGTCGAATCTGCCGTAGTCATCCCATCACGGAGGCGCTGATACGCCCCGGCATGGCACCGCCGCCGTCTGCCAGGCGACCCAGAGCGAGCAGAAACTGCTGAATTTCCGCCAGCGTGTTCTGCGGACCGAGGCTGACCCGAATGGCGCCCTGGGCCACATCCGGGGCGATACCCATGGCAAGCAGTACCGGGCTGGGCTCGCCCGTGCCGGCCGCGCAGGCCGAGCCCGAGGACACCGCGATATCCTCGCGGTCGAGCAGCATGAGCAGGCCTTCGCCGTCGTAGCCGGCCACCGCG
>DJIE01000063.1:0-152 GCA_002433465.1 Salinisphaera sp. UBA6602 | reverse complement strand
CCAGCCGTTCGGCTTGCGCCGAAAACCGGGTAATGCCGGGCATGGCATCGAGCCCGATTTCCAGCTGCTCGCGCAGATCGCGCATATGCGCGATTTCCGATGTGCGCTGGTTCATCAGGCGCGCGGCCGCCGCGCCGAAGCCCACGGAAGTC
>DJIE01000073.1 GCA_002433465.1 Salinisphaera sp. UBA6602 | reverse complement strand
CGCCGCGTGCAGCGCCCGTGTCGCCGCGCATTTCTGCGCGGGGTCGCGCATCATCAGCGCGGCATGGACATCGTCGATAAGCACGCTCAGTCGAGACCGCGGGCCAGATCGGCAATGATGTCTTCGACGTTCTCCAAACCCACCGAAATACGAATCACGCCCTCGCTGATGCCCGCCCGGGCTCGATCCTCGGCCGAGATCCGGGCATGGGTGGTACTCGCCGGGTGCACGATCGTGGTTCGCGTATCGCCCAGATTCGCGGTGATCGAGAGCATGCGCGTGGCGTTGATCAGCTTGAACGCGGCTTCGCGGCCGCCGGCCACCCGCAGCGATAGAACGCTGCCGAAGCCGCCCGGCTGCTGGCGCGCGGCCAGTTCGTGCTGGGCATGCGAGGCCAGTCCCGGGTAATAGACGTGTTCAACGCCCGGCTGTGCGACCAGCCATTCCGCCACCTGCTGGGCCGAACGGCAGTGCGCCTGCATGCGCACTTCCAGCGTTTCCAGCGCCTTGTAGAACAGCCAGGCGTTGAACGGGCTCATGGTGGGCCCACAGGTGCGCAGAAAACGAAACACCTTGTCGCCGACGATGTCGGCATCGCCTACGACGGCACCGCCGAGCGCCCTGCCCTGGCCATCCAGAAACTTGGTCGCCGAATGCGTGACCACATGGGCGCCGAAGTCCAGCGGCCGCTGCAGGGCCGGCGTACAGAAACAGTTGTCGACCACCAGCAGCGCATCGTTATCGTTCGCGATCTCGGCCAGCGCGGCCATATCGACGATTTCGGTAAGCGGATTGGAGGGGGTCTCCACGAACAACATGCGCGTAGCCGGCGTGATCGCGGCCTTCCAGGCGTCGATGTCTTCCGGCGACACATAGCTGGTGGTGATGCCGAGCTTGGCCAGATAGTTGTTGAACAGGCCGATGGTGGAGCCGAACAGCGTATGCGCGGCCACGATATGGTCGCCGGCTTCCAGCGTGGCCAGACAGGTGGCCAGGATCGCGGACATACCCGAGGCCGTGGCCACGCAGCACTCGCCGCCTTCCATGGCCGCCAGGCGCTTACAGAAAGCGTCGACCGTGGGATTGGTGAAACGCGAATAGATATTGCCCGGCGTGTTGCCGGCAAAGCGTTCCGCACATTCTTCGGCCGAATCGAACACGAAGCTCGACGTCATGTAGATGGCGTTGCTGTGCTCGCTTTCGGGCGTGCGATGGGTGCCGGCACGCACACCGCGTGTGGCCGTACCCCAGCTTTCGTCGAATTCTTCGGTCATGGAAAATCTCCAGGCAGACGGTTTCGGGCACAAAAAAACCCGCAGTCGCGATGCGATGCAGGCTTGCAGTCCCCGGACCGTTTAGCGGAATTTCAGGCCGGCCAACAGTTACGCGCATCCGCCGCGCCGCCGGCGATTTTCTGCAGGCCAAGGCGCAGTGCGCGTCGTGTAGCGTGCTACATGAGCGAGCTGCAACGCTGGAATGCTGAAAATCGCCAGCGGCCCGCAGGGTTGCGCTCAAAATCCCGCCAAGCGGCGTTAGTCGTCGCTCATTGGATGAAACCCAATTTCGCTCCTCTTGCCTTGCTTGACCGAATTTTGCGCAGCAACGCGGCGATGCGATTAACTGTTTGCCGGCCTTAGGGCGCCCGCAAGCTGTTACAAATCGGCGCCTGTGCATTATGAAACCACCGGGCGCCGCGATCAACCATGGACACGCGGCGCCCGTTCATGTCGGCGCGCCTGGGGAGGCTCTGCATTCCCTAGCCGTCGTTATGCAGTTCCAGCACGGCGTTATCCTTGGCACGCCGGTCTTCGCGGGCGGCGTCGGCGCGGAACAGCTCCAACTGCTCTAGATAGGAAGCGCTGATATCCGCGGTCACGTACTCGCCGGTGAACACGGAGTCGTCGAAACGCTCCAAATCGGCGTTGCCGACGTTGACCGAGCGCACCAGATCTTCCATGTCCTGATAGATCAGCTTGTCTGCGCCAATGATTTCGGCAATCTCTTCTTCGCTATGACCATGGGCGACCAGCTCGGTCGCGCTCGGCATATCGATGCCGTAGACGTTCGGGTAGCGCACCGGCGGCGCGGCCGAGGCGAAATAGACCTTGCGGGCGCCGGCGTCGCGCGCCATTTCGATGATTTGACGCGAAGTCGTGCCGCGCACGATGGAATCGTCGACGAGCAGCACGTTCTTGTCGGCGAATTCGAGATCGATGGGGTTGAGCTTCTGGCGAACCGATTTCTTGCGCATTTTCTGGCCCGGCATGATGAAGGTCCGCCCGATATAGCGGTTCTTGATGAAGCCTTCCCGGTACTTCACGTCCAGCTGGCTGGCCAGTTCCACGGCCGCGGTGCGGCTGGTGGAAGGAATGGGAATGACCACGTCGATATCGTGATCGGGCCATTCGCGCTGGATCTTTTCCGCCAGATACGTGCCCATGCGCAGACGCGCCTTGTAGACATAGACGTCGTCGATCACCGAATCAGGACGTGACAGATAGACATACTCGAAGATGCACGGCGCATAGCTGGGGTTGTCGGCGCATTGCTGTACGTGAATCTCGCCGTCGAGGGTGATGACCACGCACTCGCCCGGATTGATATCGTCGATGAGTTCGTAACCCAGCGCATCGAGCGCCACCGACTCGGAGGCGATCATGTAATCGGTACCGGCCTCGGTTTCGCGCTTGCCGTAGACCACGGGCCGGATACCGTGGGGATCGCGAAACCCGACCATGGCGTAGCCGGTAATCAGCGCCGTGGCCGCATAGCCGCCGCGACAGCGCCGGTGCACGGCCGCGACCGCCTCGAAAATGTCCGAGGGTGCCAGCTGCAAGCGTTCGCTGCGCATCAATTCGTGCGCGAATACGTTGAGCAGGATTTCGGAATCGGAATCGGTATTCAGATGACGCCGATCCGAGCGGTAAAGTTCTTCCTTGAGCTGGTCGGCGTTGGTGAGATTGCCGTTGTGCGACAGGCAGATGCCGTACGGCGTGTTCACGTAGAACGGCTGCGCCTCGGCGCTGGTATCCACCCCCGCGGTAGGGTAGCGCACATGCCCCACCCCGGCGTTGCCCTGCAGGCGCAGCATGTGGTCGGTACGAAATACGTCGCGCACCAGCCCGTTGTCCTTGCGCAGGAACAGCCGGCCACCGCTGGTGGTGACGATGCCGGCCGCATCCTGGCCGCGGTGCTGCAGCACCGTCAGGGCGTCATACAGCTCCTGGTTGACGGGGGTATGAGAAACGATGCCTACAATGCCGCACATAGCGAGACCAGTTCAGATAGAGGATGAAGAATCTTCAGCCGGCGCCGCCGGCTCAGGATAGGTGATCGCGCCGGCCAGATCCGGCGGCAGGAAATCGCGCACCCAGAGCGCGCCGTCCTGTAGATGGGCGATGAATATCGACTGCTGCCACCACGCATCGCGCGGTACCGGCGTCACGCCTGCAAGCAGCACCAGCACGATCAGTACCGCCACGCCACGCAGCACGCCAAACAGGCCGCCGATCGCGCGGTCGGTACCGGCGAAACCGGTCTGGTTCACCAATCGGCCGATGACGTAGTTCAAGACCGCTCCCAGCAGCAGAACCAGAATGAAGATCAGGCCGAACGCCACCGCCAGACGGGCCGAGCCCACGGATATCCAGCCCTGCAGCAATGCTGCACCCGTATCGGCGAAGGAGAACGCTAGATAGAAAGCCAGCAGCCAGGTTGCAAGCCCGATGGCTTCGCGCAGAAAGCCGCGGAAGAAACCGATGGTCGCAGACAGCGCGACCACGGCCAGAATGGCGATATCGACCCAGATCATGGCACCCGTTCAAACCGGCCGGACCCGGGTAGTCTAGCAAACACATACCCGGGCCGACCGCGCATGATCACTCGGCGCGGCGAACCAGCGTCGCGCGCCCCGCTCGCCGCAGCTGCGCCGCCGCCGAATTGGCCGCCGCCTCATTTTCGAACGGCCCCACGCGCACGCGATAGTAGGTGGTGCCGTTGACGTCGCCTGCGCGATAAAACGCCTTGAATTCGCCGTTGAGCTCACGCGCGACTTTTTCGGCGCTTGCCTCGTCACGAAAACTCGCCACCTGCACTACATAGCCACCCGAGAACGAGGCATTTTGGCGCAGAGAGCCGCCATTGTTCGACGCCGACGCTTCGGCGGTCGCGCCGGCCGGCTCGGAGGGCGCTTCGGCTGCGGGCTCAGGTTCGGGCTCGGCACGTCGCGCCGGCTCGCTACGAACCGGGGTGCGCTCAGCCACGCTGGCCGGCGACACGGCCTCGGGCAGGTCCGGCGTCTCGACCTCGTCCGGCGCTTGCTCGGCTTCACGACGTTCGCCTGCGGCGACGCTGCTGGCTCCGTCCACGTCGTCGCGCACCGGGGCGTCATCGTCGCCCGCGCTGGCCGGGCGCGCCTCGCCATCCGGGGCGACTTCGTAAACGCGCATGGCCTGCGTATCGCCGTCGTCGCCTTGCATGCAGCGCGCCAGCAACAACGGCAGCGCAATGCCCAGAACGACCAGAACCACGGCTCCGACAACTCGTTTTTTCATTACATCCTTCATGACGGCATTGGCCTCCGGGCGTGCGCCACGGTAAGAAAGGAACCACACACGACCAGGCGATCACCGGGCTCACTCGCCGATTGCGCCGCACTCAACGCAGCCGCCGGCGACTCGTAAAGCCCACCTTCGATACCGGCACGACGGGCGAGTTCCGATGCGCGAAGACCGCGCGCGCCCAACGTATCCAGGCCTGCGAAATAGAATCGCTCGGCCACCTTTTCAAGGTGTGCCGCCACCGTTTCGACCGGTTTATCAGCGAGCATACCGAGTACTACATGGGTGCGGCCCGATATCCGCTGGGCCGCCAGTTCCCCGGCGAGCACGGCGACCGCCTCGGCGTTGTGGGCGACATCGTAGATGATCGGTACCGCGGCGTCGACGCGTTCGCGCCGCCCGACCAGCCGCGCCTGTGCACGACAGGCGCTATCGATCGCAGCCGCGCCCGGCAGCGTATCGGTGAGCGCATCGACCACGGCCAGCGCGCCGGCCAGATTATCCGCCAGCACGCCGGGCACCCGCGACAGTTCGCGCCTGTGGCCGCCACGATGAAAAGACCAGCCCCCGCCCACGTATTCGATATCGAAGGCTTCGCCGATGCCTTCCAGCCGTGCACCGATGTTGTCTGCATGGCGCGCCAGCGACGCCGGCGGCTTGCGATCGCAGCAGATGGCCGGGCGATCCGGACGCATGACGCCCGCCTTCTCGTAGCCGATGCTTTCGCGATCGTTGCCCAGCCAGTCGAGATGATCGAGCCCGATGTTGGTAATCAGCGCGACGTCGGCATCGACGATATTGACCGCGTCCAGGCGTCCACCCAGGCCGACCTCGAGCACGGCATAGTCCACGGGCTCGGCGTCGAACAACCACAGCGCGGCCAGGGTGCCGTACTCGAAAAACGTCAGCGACGTATCGCCACGCGCGGCCTCTACCGCCTTGAACGCGCGCAGCAGCGCGACATCCGACACCGGCGCGCCGTCGATACGAAATCGTTCGTTGTAGCGCCACAGATGTGGCGAGGTATAGGTTCCCACGCGCGCGCCATCGCCGAGCAGCTGCTCGATAAGCGCGGCGCAGCTGCCCTTGCCGTTGGTGCCGGCCACGATTACGCGCCGGGCCCGGCCGGTGGGCACGCCCAGGCGATGGGCCACTTCGGATACCCGCGCCAGGCCCAGCTCCATCTCGCTGGCGTGCAGCGTGAGCTGCCAGGCCAGCCAGTCGTCGACGCTGCCGTCGAGCGGCGCAGGTTCGCTCACGTTACATCGGCGGCCTGTTCCGGCGCGGCATCGTAGTGCATGAAGACGGAGACCACCTTGTGGATGCGGTCACGCAGGTGCCGGCGCTCGACGATCATGTCGACCGCGCCGTGCTCGAGCAGGAATTCGCTACGCTGGAAGCCTTCCGGCAGCGTCTGCTTGACCGTCTGCTCGATGACGCGCGGCCCGGCAAAGCCGATGAGGGCTTCCGGCTCCGCGACGTTGATATCGCCCAGCATGGCATAGCTTGCCGCCACGCCGCCCATGGTCGGATGGGTGAGCACCGACACGAACGGCAGGCCACGATCGGCCAGACGTGTGAGCGCGGTGCTCGTCTTGCCCATCTGCAGGAGCGAAAACAGGCCTTCCTGCATGCGCGCCCCGCCGCTGGCGGAAAAGAATATGAACGGACAGTTGCGCTCGATGGCCCCGTGCACGCCGCGCACGAAGGCTTCACCGACAACGCTGCCCATGGAGCCGCCCATGAAGCCGAAGTCGAGGGCCCCGGCCACCACCGGCATCTGCTTGAGCGTGCCGGCCATGACCAGCGCCGCTTCGCGTTCGCCGGAGTCCTTCTGCGCCTGGCTCAGGCGCTCGCGATATTTACGGCTGTCGCGAAACTTGAGCGGGTCGCGCGGCTCGATGCCCAGCGCCAGCTCTTCACGATTGTCGGGGTCGAGAAACAGATCGAGGCGCTTGCGCGCGCGCAGGCGCTGGTGCGCGTTGCACTTCGGGCAGACCTCCAGCGAGCGCTCCATCTCGGCGCTGTAGAGCACCGCACCGCAGTTGCTGCACTTGGTCCAAAGGCCTTCCGGGACCGTGCTTTTCTTTGCCGCCGAGTCGTTTCGCATCTGCGACGGCATGAGTTTTTCGAGCCAGCTCATGCGCGGCGTGCCTCCTCTTGCATATTGTCCTGTTCGTCGATCGCGCGACGCATGGCCGACAGGGTATCGCGTAACGCGGCCCGGGTGGCGTCGCGGTCCGCGCCGTGTTCGGCGATCTGGCGCACGAGCGCACTCCCGACCACCACGGCATCGGCCACCCGCGATACATCGGCGGCGTTTTCCGGCGTGCTGACCCCGAAGCCTACCGCCACCGGCAGCTCGGTTTTGGCGCGAATACGTTCAATGCTCGCAGCCAGCGAGGATACGTCCAGGCTCGCCGAGCCGGTCACGCCCTTGAACGACACGTAGTAGACGAAACCGCCCGCGTTGGCGCAGATCTTTTCGATACGCGCTTCGCCGGTGGTCGGCGCGATCAGGCAGACCGCGTCGAGCCCGGCGCTTTCCAGCGTGGGCACGATATCCGGTGCCTCCTCGGCGGTCATGTCGACGATAAGTACGCCGTCCACGCCGGCCTTGTGCGCACGCTCGGCGAACGTGTCCAGGCCCATGCGATCGATGGGATTGAGATAGCCCATCAGCACGATCGGCGTTTCATTATCGCGCTGGCGGAATTCGGCCACCACGTCCAGCACGCCGGACAGGCTCATGCCGGCCGCCAGGGCGCGCTCACAGGCGCCCTGGATGACCGGCCCGTCCGCCATGGGGTCGGTAAACGGTACCCCGACTTCCAGCACGTCGGCGCCGGCCTCGACCAGGGCATGCATGAAGCCCGCGGTCGCGTCCGGTGCCGGATCGCCGGCGGTGAGATAAGGGATCAGCGCGCTGCGCCCCTGCTCGCGCAGCGTACCCAGACGGCCTGCCAGGCGGCTCATAGCGTTTCTCCTGCGGCCTCGGCGACGCTCGCCATATCCTTGTCGCCGCGGCCGGACATGTTCACCAGCACTACCTGGTCCGGCTTCATCGTGGCCGCCAGCTTCTGTGCATAGGCCACGGCATGTGCGGATTCGAGCGCCGGCATGATGCCCTCGATACGGGTGCACTCATGGAACGCGTTCAGCGCTTCGGTATCGGTGATGTCCACATAGTGCGCGCGCCCGATATCCTTGAGCCAGGAGTGTTCTGGACCCACGCCGGGGTAATCCAGCCCGGCGGACACCGAGTGCGTGCCGCTGATCTGGCCGTTGTCGTCCTGCATGAGATAGGTGCGGTTACCGTGCAACACGCCCGAACGCCCGGCCGACAGCGGTGCCGCATGGCGGCCGGTGGCCACCCCGTCGCCGCCGGCTTCGACGCCGTAGATCTCGACCTCTTCGTCGTCGAGAAACGGATAGAAGATGCCGATCGCATTCGAACCGCCGCCTACGCAGGCGACCAGCGCATCCGGCAGGCGGCCGAGGCGTTCGAGCATCTGGCGTCGGGATTCGCGCCCGATCACGGCCTGAAAATCGCGCACCATGGCCGGATACGGGTGCGGGCCGGCGACCGTACCGATGATGTAGAAGGTATCGTCGATGTTGGTAACCCAGTCACGCATCGCCTCGTTCATGGCATCTTTGAGCGTACGCGAGCCGGAGGTGACCGGAATCACCTCAGCACCCAGCAGCTTCATGCGA
>DJIE01000020.1:5484-12729 GCA_002433465.1 Salinisphaera sp. UBA6602 | reverse complement strand
GCGCGCGCAAAGCCCCGGCCCCGAAGGGGTTCGGCCTCAAATGCGCCGCGACTGCGTTGCCGAGCTTGACCTGCCAATGAGGCAGGCGCTGCGCTCGGGCGCCTTGTCGCAACGCATTTGACCTTGAAAGTCTTTCCAGGGCGAACGCGATCCGCGAGAGGTTATGCAGAGCTTCCCTAGTACTGCCAGGCGCCGGTATACAGCCCGCAGCGTTCATACGCGGCGGGCTTTTTTACGCGACCGCTATACAACGCAGGCCGGCCTGCTGGACGGATGCGTGCGCGTTCAAGGATGAACCCGGGCCGAGCCTTGTTCGATCAGCCGTCACGACCCATCGGCGGGCCGTCGCGACTCACCCGTCGAGCGCGATGAGGCCGCGCTGTAGCGTCGCCATGATCGCCGGCTCACACCGTGCCGGCCTATGCCCCGGCTAGTCGCTCCCGGCGAGCGCGCTCAATACCGCACCCATGGCATCGATCCCGTTGGCAAACATCTGCCCGAACAGACCGCCGAGTTCGGGAACCATGAAGAACAGAAGCACGATGCCCGAGAGCAGCGTGAGCGGGAAGCCGATCGAAAAGATGGACAGCTGCGGTGAGGCACGGTTGAGGATGCCCAGGGCCATATTGATGGTCAGCAATGCCGTGACAAGCGGCAGCGCCAGCCCCAGGCCGGCACTGAATACCGTGCCGCCCCAACGCACCAGCGTGTACCAGCCTTCTGGGTCGAGCGTGCCGGCACCGATGGGTAGCTCGAAGAAGGTGAAGGCGAGCACCCGGATCATCATCAGATGGCCATCGAATGCCAGAAAGAACAGCAGCGCGAACACGTTCAGAATTTGTGCCAGCACCATGATGTTCGCGCCCATGGCGGCCGAATAGAACGAGGCGAAGCCCAGACCCATCTGCAGGCCGATATAGTCGCCCGCGGCGCGCACGGCCGCGAACACCACGCGCATGACCAGACCCATGGCAATGCCGATAAGAATCTGTTGAACGATCAGCCATACGCCCACATAGGACACCGGCGGGATGTCCGGCGGCGGCGGCAGCGTGGGTGCGATGATGAATGCCAGCAGAACCGCAACGCCGACCTTGGCAACTCGTGACAGGCTGTTCTCGCCCAGGATGGGCGCCACGGCGACGAAAGCCAGAATACGCACGAACGGCCAGAACAGCGACATCACCCAGGGCGTGATCTGGCTCGTGGTGAACTCGATCATGGCTGCAGGCAGCGCTTAGCCGATCAGGCCGGGGATGCTCAAAAACAGATTGCGGGTGAAATCCTGGATCAGGCCGAGCATCCAGGGGCCGGCAATGATGAGCGCGGCGAAAACGGCCAGGATCTTCGGGATGAACGACAGCGTCATTTCGTTGATCTGGGTGGCGGCCTGGAACAGGCTCACGATCAGGCCCACGAGCAGCGCGGTCAGCAGCAAAGGCGTGGCCATGAGCAGGGTTACTCGCATCCCCTGATAGGCCAGTTCCATGACGGTTGCGGGACTCATGCGCGTCTGCCCCCTAGCTCATGAAGAAGCTGTCGGCCAGCGAGCCGATCAACAGCGTCCAGCCGTCCACGAGCACGAACAGCATGAGCTTGAACGGCAGGGAGATCGTGGCGGGCGGCACCATCATCATGCCCAGCGACATGAGGACGCTGGCCACCACCAGGTCGATGATCAAAAACGGGATGAAAATCATGAAGCCGACCTGAAAGGCCGTCTTCAGCTCGCTGGTTACGAACGCCGGCAGCAACAGCCGCAGCGGCACGTCCTCCGGACCCTGCATGGGCGGAATATCGCCAAGATTGGCGAACATGGCCAGATCGCTTTCCCGCGTCTGGCGCAGCATGAACTCACGCAGCGGCTGTACGCCGTTCTGCAGCGCTTGTTGAAAGGTGATTTCGTCGCGCGACAAGGGTTCGTAGGCCACGTCGTAGATGCGCTCGAATACCGGCGACATCACGAAGAACGTGAGAAACAGCGCCAGTCCAAGCAGCACCTGATTGGGCGGTGCGGTGGGTGTACCGATCGCGCTGCGCAACAGGCTCAACACGATGATGATGCGGGTGAAGCCGGTCATCATCAGCAGCACGGCCGGCAAAAACGCCATCGCCGTGAGCAGTACGAGCGTCTGGACCGACAGTGTCCAGGACTGGCCGCCATCCTGGAGCGGGCGCGCGACGACGCCAGGCAGCGCGCCGGGCTCCTGGGCGCCTACGGCAAAGCTTGCGGTCAGCGCCAGCAGGGCCAGCAGCAGGCGTATCGGCAGGCGGGCCATCAGCGGCCCCGGTCGTTACGGCTAAAGCGCGACCCGGCGCGGCGCAGATTCTCGGCGAGCGCTTCGCCGAAGCTCGGCGTGGCGCGGCCGCTGCCCGGTTCGGGCTTGTCGCGCTCGCCGGCCGGCATGCTGTGGAGTTTGTTGACGCTGTTCGGGGCGACGCCCAGCACCAGCCAGGTGTCTTCGACTTCGACGACCACAACGCGTTCGCGCGGGCCCAGGCTCTGGCTGGCGATGATGTCCAGCGAGCGTGCGCTGCGGTTGCGATAGGGGCCAAAGCGCTTGAGCAGGGCGCTGCAGACGAAGATCAGCGCTATCACCGCGATCAATCCCAGCGAGGTGCGGCCGATGCTTTCCATGCCCAGCGAGCTATTGGCACGGGGCACCGCGGCCGAGGGCGTGTCCGCGCCCGTCTGGGTCTGGCCGTGGAGCCAGTCGGCCGAACCGGTACGCGGCGCATCCTGCGCCGCGTTCATGGTCTGTTGTGCCTCGTCGTCGTTCATTTGTTGAGTTTATGAATACGTTCCGAGCGGGTCACGATTTCGGTGATACGGATGCCGTATTTCTCATCGACCACGACCACTTCGCCCTGGGCGATGAGATAGCCGTTGACCAGAATCGACATCGGCTCGCCGGCCAGGCCATCGAGTTCCACTACCGAGCCCTGGGCCAGATCGAGCAGTTCGCGAATGGTCAGACGTGTCTGGCCCAGTTCCACCGACAGGGTGACCGGGATCTCCATGATCATGTCGAGTTCGCGCGGCGTGCCGGCCTTGGCCTCGTCGGCCAGTGGCTTGAACACGCTATCGCCGGCGCTGGTGGCTTTGGAAGACGACGTGGCCTTGCCGCCCGTCTCGACTTCGGCCTGTTCGGCCATGGCCTCGCCCCAGGCATCCTCCATGCTGTCGCCTTCGCTGTTCGGCTGTTCGCCGGTCTGTTCGGCGAGGGCGGCGGCCCAATCGTCGTCGGCGCCGCTCTGGGCCTTATCGTCGTTCATTTTTTCGGTCCCTGGTTGGACTTTGAAGCCTCTTGGTTGATGACACGGGTTACGCGTAGCGCCTTGCGGTCGTTGAGCCGTCCGTAGTCGCATTCGAGTACCGGCACGCCGTCAACGCGGGCAGTGATGGCACGGGGCAGGTCGATCGGCAGAACATCGCCGACTTCCAGCTGGGCGATCCGGCCGAGCGTGGTTTCGATTTCGGTGAAATCGGCCACCAGCCTGATATTGCTCTGCTTGATCTCGCCGGCCAGCTGCTGCGTGCGCTGGCGCTCGTCTTCCGGATCGCGTTTTTGCAGCGGTCCGGACAACAGATCCTTGATCGGTTCGATCATGGAATAGGGCATGCATATCTGGAAATCGCTGCCGAACGCGCCCACCTCGACATGAAACGTCGAACTGATCACGAGCTCGTTGTCGTTGCTGGTGATGTTGGTGAACTTCACCTGCATTTCGGCGCGCTGATACTCCAGCTCTACCGGATACACGCTCTTCCAGCCTTCCTGATAGCTTTCCAGCGCCAGCGAAAGCAGTCGTTGAATGATGCGTTGCTCGGTATGGGTGAATTCGCGGCCTTCCGAGCGGGTCAGAAACCGGCCGTCGCCGCCGAACAGGCTATCGACGACCAGATAGACCAGGTTCGGCGGAAACACCACCAGCGCATTGCCGCGCAGCGGCTTGATGCTGATCAGGTTGATATTGGTCGGCACCGGCAGATTGCGGGTGAAGTCCTTGTATTTCTGGATCTTGAGCCGCCCGACCGTGATATCCGCATTGCGCCGGATCAGGTTGAACAGCGACATGCGAAACCGACGTGCGAAGCGCTCGTTGATGATGTCGAACGCATGCAGGCGTCCGTGCACCACGCGCTGCTGGTCGTTGGGGTCGAAAGCGCGGATGCGCTTGCCGCCGTTGTCCTTGCTGCTCGCAGACGGCTCCTCGTCGCCGCTGACGCCCAGCATCAGCGAGTCGATTTCGTCCTGCGAAAGCATGTCGTCGTTGGACACGATCGCTGCCTATTGAACGATGAAGTCGGTGAAGAGGACTTCCTGCACGCCAATGGCGTCTTCGTCCTCGTAGAAAGGCCGGGCGATCGCCACCTGCAGCGACTCGGCCAGCGATTGCTTGCCGCTTGCGCTGGTGAGGTTGTCGGCCTTTGTATCGGCGATAGTCATGAGAATACGGTTGCGGACCTCGGGCATGTGTTCGGCAAGCTGTTCTGCGGCCTTGCTGTCGTCGACCTTAACCGCAATACGTACGTAAAGGATACGCCCGCGCGGATCGCTGAGGTTGGCCGTGAACGGGTCGATCTGCACGAACACCGGCGCGGGCTTGGGCACGGCCGGCGCGTGGGCCGGGGCGGCGGCTTCCTTGTCGCCGTCGTTCATGAAGAAATAAGTGCCGCCGATCGCCGCGCCGGTCACGATGACCAGCGCCAGCGCCATGATGATGAGCCAGAGCATGCGGTTGCTGCCGGGGGCGTTGGGGGGCGAAGTGGCCATGGGCGAGGATTATCCTTGAAAGTGAGTCAGCGGCCGGGGCCGCCGTATGGGCGACTAGAGTCTGAGAACGCTAGCCTTACAGACCCTAGGCGAAGATGTCGATGCCGCCGTCGAGCGTGCGTCCGGCCAGCGTCGTCACTGCCACCGGTGCGGTCAATGCGTCCACGCTTGCGACGTCCCCGCTATCGGCCGATCCGGCGCCGGCCTGAGCACGACCGTTGCCGTTGTTGTTCGACGAATTCGGGTTCGCGCCCTGGTCGCTGACCGACGTCTGGCCGAGATTGATCCCGCTTTCGGCGAAGGCATGACGCAGCTGCGGCAATGCGGCTTCGACCGCGGCACGCACGTCCGCATGCGCCGAGGCGAAGTGCAGCTGGGCCTGTTCACCCATCTTGAGTGATACGTGCAGCTGGCCGAGTTCGCGCGGGTAGAGCGTGAGTTCGGCCGCGCCGTCGCCCAGGTGGGTCAGGCGCAGGGCCTGCTGGTTAATCGCCTGTTTCCAGGCTTCACTGCCCAGCGGCGCCTGTACGCTGGCCGCCAGGGCGGCCGGCTGGGCGGCCGGGGTAAAATTGCTGCTCGCCGCGGTTTGCACGCTGCTCGCCGCGCTCGCCAGTGATTTCAGGTCCAGTTTGTCGGCAAATTCGCCGTCGCGACCGGGCTGCAGGAAACGCGTGCCGCGGCCGGGCTGGAACGTATCCCCGGCAAAGGCGGCCCAGGCGGCCGGATTGCGGGTATCGGTCGGCGCATTCTGTGCGGCGGCTGCCATGCGGGCCCGATCGCCGGTCAGGGCGTCTTCGCCCTGCTTGGCCAGCCCGTCGCGGTCGGCGGCGAATCGCAGCGCGCTGTCGGCCTGCTTGTCGCCGCCCTGCAGAGCGCGTGCATCCAGCAGGCGGGTACGGACCCCGTCGTCCGCAGCGTCGGCCTGTGCCTGCGTGGCGGTCTGAAGCGAAAGCTGCACGTCGGCCGAGGCCGGCGCCAGACGCGCCAGGCCGTTATCCGATGCCGGTTTCGCCGATGACGGCGCTGTGCCGCGCGGCTGGGCCGACACGGCCTGGCCAATCCAGCGCATGTCGGCGAATACGAGCGCCTCGTTTTCGCCCGCGGCTTCGCTATCGGCAGGCGTGTCGCTATCGCGAGCCGGTTCGAGTTCAGTTGCGGGTTCGGCTGCGAGCGCGCCGTCGCGCGACGCACCGCGATCGAGTGCGCGCAGCTCGGCGGTCGCCTTGTCGTCGCTGCGCGCGTCCGGGGCGCGCTTGTCCGTTGCGCCGTGGCCCAGTGCGCGCAGCGCGCCGCTCGACGTATCCGACAGCGGCGCGTTGGGCCCATCGAGGACCAGACGCTGGTCTGCCTTGCGCGCGTCCAGCTGGGTTTCGCCAAGGGCTTGCGGTGCCAGCCCACCGGGGGCGGCCGCGTGTTTGGCGGACGCCTGGTCGGGCCGGCGGGCCGTGTTGGCAGCGCGCGTATCGGCCTGGCCATGGGTCTGGCTATGATCCTGGCCATGCGCTTGGCGACGATCGGCCAGCACGGCCGAGAAGCTGAGCTTGCCTTCGGGCTGGTCGCCGGATGCCGCATTCTTGGCACCGGTCTCGGCCGGCGCTGTTTTTGCAGCAGTGAGAAGCTGAATACTCATGACGCGATTCCCGTGGGCGGCGAACGTTATTGATAAAGGCCGGCAGAGAGCGCGCGGCTGGCGAATTCGTCGGTCTGGCGTTGCTCGCGGCGGGCTTCGGCCTGCTGGGCCGCCTCGCGGCGACGCACTGCCAGTACATCGTAGGAATTCAGGCGTTTCTGGCGGTCGCGCCAGTCCTCGTTGCCATGCTCGACGCGGCGCTCGCTTTGATTGACCGCGCCGCGCTGCTGTTCGATGGCATGCTCGAGGGAGGCGATGAAGCGCTGGTAATTCTGAAGCGTGGCAATGCTCATGCCCATTGCCATGGCGTCGTCGAGACGGCGCTGATATTCGGCGTGATAGGTCAACAACGCTTCGAGCTTCTGTTCGGTCTGCTGGTGATCGCGACGCAGACGCCCGAGCGTGGCGGCGGCCGCGTCGCGGTCGTCGGTCGCCAGGTCGATCAGGGTTTCGAGTGCGGAAGTCTTGGCCATATCAGTGCGTGGTTCTCTGCGGTAACAGGTCCGCCAGTTGCTGGCTGGCATGGTCGAAATCGGCGCGTTGATTCATCGATTGCTGCAAAAAGGCTTCGAGCTGCGGATACATTTCGATGGCCTGGTCGAGCAACGGATCACTGCCCTTCGCGTAGGCGCCCACGCTGATGAGGTCGCGGTTGCGCTGGTAACGAGAGAGCATCTGCTTAAAGTACTGGATACGCGACAGATGCATTTCATCGATAAGCGCGGTCATTGCGCGGCTTATCGAGGCTTCGATATCGATGGCCGGATAGTGGCCGGATTCGGCGAGCTGGCGCGACAGCACGAAGTGCCCGTCCAGTATGGCGCGCGCGGAATCCGC
>DJIE01000020.1:0-5091 GCA_002433465.1 Salinisphaera sp. UBA6602 | reverse complement strand
GCGTCGTTGCCGGCGCGCTCGACCAGTTTGGGCAGTTTGGCAAATACGGACGGCGGATAGCCCTTGGTCGCCGGTGGCTCGCCGATGGCCAGCGCGATCTCGCGTTGGGCCATGGCATAGCGCGTGAGCGAGTCCATGATCAGCAGCACGTTTCTGCCGCGTTCGCGAAAGTCTTCGGCCAGGCGCGTCGCATAGTCCGCGCCCTGCAGGCGCAGCAGGGCAGAGTCGTCGGCCGGCGCCGCGACCACCACGGCCCGCTTGAGGCCTTCGGTGCCGAGGATGTTGTCGATGAAGTCCTTGACCTCGCGCCCGCGCTCGCCGATGAGGCCCACCACGATGACGTCGGCCTGGGTGAAGCGGGCCATCATGCCCAGCAGCACGCTCTTGCCCACGCCGGAGCCTGCGAACAGGCCCAGGCGCTGACCGCGTCCGACCGTCAACAGGGCGTTGATCGCGCGTACGCCGACATCCAGCACGTCGTGGATAGGCTCGCGATCGAGCGGGTTGAGACGCGGCGCCGCCAGCGTGGCATGGGCCGCGTCGTGCAGCGGGCCCCGCCCGTCGAGAACGCGCCCGCGCGCATCGACCACGCGCCCGAGCAGGCTATCTCCCACCGGCACGCGCTTGCTGCCGATGGCCTGTGCCCCGGGCGGGGGCAGGGTGGCCCACACGCGCGCGCCCGGCACCATTTCAGCCGTGTCCACAAACGGCATCAGCAAGAGTTTTTCCTGATTGAAGCCCACCACCTCGGCCTCGGCGAAGTCGCTGCCGCCGCGGATTTCGACAATACAATGGGCGCCCAGGGGCAGCTGCAGCCCGACGGCTTCCAGCACCAGCCCGGTCGCACGCGTCAGCCGGCCGCCCTGACGGGTGCGCGACAGATGGCTGACCTGTTGGCGGGCCTCGCGCAGGTCCTCGAGCCATTGCGCTACAGGGCTGGGGGTGCTGGTCATACGTCTTCTCCGTGGCCGACGGTGTGCAGCAGCCGCTCCCAGCGGTCGCCCACGGTGGCATCGATGGCGCGCTGTTCGCTTTCAATACGGCAGTCGCCGCGGGCCAGGCCCATGTCGGGGCGCAGTTCCCAGCCGGCGGCCTGCAGCGTCTGCGCCAGATGCGATTCGACCAGCGCATGATCTTCGATATTCACATACAGCGTCGGCTTGCCGCCGATGGTGGCGTTCTCGGCCATCAGCGCTTCGATCTCCTCGATGATGTGTTCCGGCTTGAGCTCCAGCGCGCGGCCGGCGAGCTGGTGACCGGCTTCTAACGCGAGTTCCACCAGCTCGTAAGAGACGTTGTCGTTGAGACCGTTGACGGCCGTGCGAAATGCTTCGCTCAATTCGCGTATGGGGGCGAGCAGGGTGTCGAGCTCCGCGGCCAGGCGTTGTTCGTGTTCTGCCTTGGCCTCGGCCCTGCCTTCGGCACGGCCTTGCGCCAGGCCTTCGGCATAACCCGACTCGTGGCCCTTGGCGACGGCTTCTTCCTTGGCCAGCTCGAATAGCGCGAAGCTGATGCCGTCTTCGCGCCGTCGTGCCGGCGTATCCCCGGCATCGCCTCCATCCCGGTGGGGCACACGCCGTTCCAGCGCGCCCATCTGCCAAGGGCGCCATGCGTCCTTTCTCGCGCGGGACCGATCAGACATATTCGTCGTCGTCACTGCTCAAGGTGATTTCGCCAGCGTCGGCCAGACGGCGCACGGTCTGCAAGATCGCCTTGCGCTCGGTCTCCACCTGCGACACGCGAATCGGGCCGCGCATCTCCATGTCTTCGCGCAGCATTTCGGCGGCTCGATTGGCCATGTTCGAGGTAAAGCGCGAGATAAGCTCTTCCGGCGTGCCCTTGAGCGCGACCACCAGGCTGTTCTGGTCCACTTCCTGGAGCAGGCGCTGAATGGTGCGATCGTCGGCGCTGGCCAGATCCTCGAACACGAACATCTGGTCGATAATCTTCTGGGCCAGATTGTCGTCGTGGGCACGCACGCTCTCGAGCACGCTTTCCTCGTTGGCCGAGTTCATCAGGTTGAGAATCTCTGCGGCGGTCTGCACACCGCCCATCTTGCTACGCTTGAGGTTCTGGCCGTCGAGCAGGCCGGACAGCACTTCCGTGAGTTCCTGCAACGCGGCCGGCTGCACGCCGGAGAAAGTGGATACGCGCAGTACCACGTCGTTGCGCAGGTGCTCGTCGAAGTGCATGAGCACTTCCGCGGCCTGGGCACGTTCCAGGTGCACCATGATGGTGGCGATGATCTGCGGATGCTCGTCGCGAATCATTTCGGCGACGACCGTCGGCTCCATCATGTTCAGCGCATCGATGCCCGTGCCTTCCTGGGCATCGAAAATATCCTCGAGCAGGCTGGCCGCCCGCTCGGCGCCCATGGCCTTGGTCAGCACCGAGCGGATGTGCTCGCTCGAATTCATGCTCACGGCGCTGACCTGCTCGAATTCCTCGTGGAAGTTGTTCAGGACTTCGCTGATCTTTTCGTTCGAGATGTTGCGCAGGTTGGCCATGCGCATGCCCAGTTCCTGAGCGTCGCGCGTGGACAGGTGTTTGAACACGTCGGCGGCGGTGTCTTCGTCGAGCGTCATCATCAGGATGGCGCTGGACTCACTGCCGGTTTCGTTGAACATTTGTCTAGGCATTGCTATGCATCCAGCTCTTGATGATGGCGGCGACGAGTTTCGGGTCGTTCTTGGCGGCTTCGCGGGTCGTGGTCAGCAACGCATCCTGCTGGCGTCGCTTGCCACGGCCGGCTTCGATGGCCGCGCGCAGGTCTTCATTGCCTTCGTCCGACTCCTCGGCCACGGCGCCGGCTTCGGCTTTTGCATCGGCCAGGCGTACCGGGGCACGCGGCACCTGGTCGAGCAGCGGCTTGACCAGTCGACGCCATACGATCCAGGCAGCGATGGCCAACAGCAGATACTTGACCGCGCTCTCGACCATGGCGATGAGCTGGCGATCCTGCCACCACGGCACGCCCGGCTCGACCACGTTCTCGGGCTGGTCGGTGAACGGCATGTTGATGACTTCAAGCGAGTCGCCACGCGCCACCGAAAAGCCCATCGCTTCGCGCACCAGGCTCTTGATCTGGTTCATCTGTTCTTCGGCCAGCGGCATCGGCTGCATTTCGCCTTCGGCGTTCGCCTGCATCGGATAGTTGACGACCACCGCAGCCGACAGCCGTTGAACCTGGCCGCTTTGCTCGCGGGTATGGCGAATGGTGCGGTTGACCTCGTAGTTGATGGTGGCGTTGCTGACCGTGGAGCCCTTGGCGCCTTCAGCATTATTGTTGTTGTTGGCGGTGGTGGTGGTGTTCTTGTTGTTGATGGGCGAATCGATTTCCGGGCTGGGCTGGTTGCTCAGCGCGCCGGGAACGCCGCCCGTACCCGGGCCACCGTTCGAGCGCGTGGCGCTGCGCTGTTCGCTGCGGATTGCGGCCTGGGTAGGGTCGCCATTGGGTGCGTAGAGCTCTTCGGTCTGTTCGTTGGAAGAGAAATCCACGTCGGCGACCACGCGCGCACGGATGTTGTCGCGGCCGACGATGGGCGCGAGGATGGATTCGATTCGGTCGCGGTAGCTGCGCTCGATCCGGTCGACGTATTCCAGCTGTGAGCCATCGGTGGCATTGCCCGCGGTGGCGGCATTGTCGGACAGCAGTTTGCCGGAGCCGTCGACCACGGTGACGCTTTCGGTGGGCAGGTTGGTCACGCTGCTGGCCACGAGGTTGACGATCGCCGTTACCTGGCCTTCGCCCAGCGCGCGACCGCGATAAAGGTCGAGCACGATGGAGGCGCTGGGCTTTTCGCGCTCGCGCACGAATACCGAGGATTCGGGGATGGCCAGATGAACGCGCGCCTTGGCGACCGCGTCCATGCTTTCGATGGAACGTGCCAGCTCGCCTTCGAGCGCACGCTTGTAGTTGACGTGTTCGGCGAACTGGCTGATGCCGAAGGACTGGTTGTCCATCAGCTCGAAGCCCACGCCGCCGCCGTTGGGCAGGCCTTCGCCGGCCAGGGTCAGGCGCGTACGGTCGATCATGTCGGTGGGCACCATGATCGTGTTGCCATTGCCCGCGAACTCGTAGGGCACCTGCATCTGTTCGAGTTTGGCGATGATTTCGCCGCCGTCGCGGTCGTTCAAGTTCGAGAACAATACGCCGTAACTAGGACCCATGGACCACATCGCCATGGCCACCAGCAGGGTCACGGCTATCGCGACACCTACAATCAACGGCAGACGCGGGTTTGCGCGTAGCTGCTCCAGCACGCCGGGCTTGGCCTCGGCTGCTGCGACTGCCGTATCCGCTGTCGCCATGCTCTTTCCTCGTTGCTTGATGTGCGATTGCCGCGGCTGTTGATAGTCGAGCCCGGCCCCTGGGTGCTGCCGTTGATGCAGCGCGCGTGCGCCGCAGCCCCAGCAGGACGAAGGCCATTATTCAGCACCGCGAGAAAATCAAAGGACGAATAAGCCCTCTTTTTGGGCGGCAATTGGGCGGATTAGATCGCTTGCGCCTGCGCTACCCTGCAATTCGTCAAATGGGGTGCCGTGCCAATTCGGCCAACGTACCCCGGTCGCATTTCACGAGGGTAGGGCTCAATGAGTATCTCGGCAGTCAATCTCAACAGCGTGCTGCAACAGCTTCAGGCCACGGCGAATCAGGCCGGCCCCGGTGGCGTTCAGCCAGGCGTGCAGCCCGGTGCACAGGCAGTGGCGAAAAGCGGCGAAAAGACGGAAGCCGTGGATTTCTCCAACGCGCTGGTCGCCGCGATCGACCGCATCGATGGCATGAAGCAGAGCGCTGTGGCCCAGGGCCATGCGTTCGAGCGCGGGGTGCCCGGGGTTGGCATCAACGATGTGATGGTCGACATGCAGAAGGCGGGGCTCGCCTTCGAAATGGGCGTACAGGTGCGCAACCGCGTCGTGAGTGCCTATCGTGAGATCATGAACATGCAGGTATAGCGCTGTTCACGCGCTGCAACGAAAAGAGGGCGCCCTGGGGCGCCCTCTTTTTTTGTCTCTTGCGAGACGATCCGCTGCCTAGCGGAGCAGGGAGAGCACGCCCTGGGTGCTCTGGTTGGCCTGGGCGAGCACGGA
>DJIE01000213.1 GCA_002433465.1 Salinisphaera sp. UBA6602 | reverse complement strand
TCGGCACGCTTGGCGACGGTACGCGGGTCGCGCTCGTAGCCCATCATGGTGTTGGGTTCGAGTACGTCGCAGCGGATGATGACCGTGGGTTCTTCGAAGAACGGGTCCAGCACCGCCGTGCTGTCGTCGGGCATGAGCACCATGTCCGACTCGTTGATGCCTTTCCAGCCGTCGATCGACGAGCCGTCGAACATCTTGCCTTCTTCCATGAACTCTTCGTCGACGATATGCGCAGGCATCGTCACGTGTTGTTCCTTGCCGCGCGTATCGCAGAAGCGGAAGTCGACGAACTTCGCCTCGGTTTCCTTGATCAGCTTGAGCGCTTCGCTACTCGCCATTGATGACTCCTTGTATGTAGAACCCGTTCGAACTGTCTGGTGCAGAGCAACGAGGATAGCCACTATAAAGGCAGAATCCGTGCCACGTCATCTTTGCCTTTTTTCGGGTCAAGCAGCGCCGTATCGCACCACCAAAGAGCCAGCACCGCACTTAAATAGTGCTTAGAGGCTTTTCGGCACCATTTTGGCGCAGGGTCGGCTAGACCATGAAAGAGGCCTGTTTCGTTATACTCCGCGCTCGAACACAGGACAGTTTGCATGGATTTCCAACAGCTCATTTTCCGGCTTCAGCAGTTTTGGGCCGAGCAGGGGTGTGCCATCGTGCAGCCCTTGGATATGCCCGTCGGTGCCGGTACGTTTCATCCGGCGACGTTCTTGCGCGCGATCGGCCCCGAGCCGTGGCGATCGGCCTACGTGCAACCTTCGCGTCGACCCACCGACGGCCGCTATGGCGACAACCCGAACCGGTTGCAGCACTACTATCAGTTCCAGGTACTGCTCAAGCCCTCGCCAAAGAATATTCAGTCGCTGTATCTGCAGTCTCTGGAAGCGCTCGGTCTGGATATGTCGATTCACGACGTGCGGTTCGTCGAGGATAACTGGGAGTCGCCCACGCTCGGCGCCTGGGGGCTGGGCTGGGAGATCTGGCTCAACGGCATGGAAATCACCCAGTTCACGTATTTCCAGCAGGCCGGCGGCCTGGATTGCCGTCCGGTGTCCGGCGAGATTACTTACGGGCTGGAGCGTATCGCCATGTACATCCAGAACGTGGAGAGCGTCTACGATCTGGTCTGGTCCGAATCGAGTGCGGGCACGCTTTACTACGGCGACGTGTTTCACCAGAACGAAGTCGAGCAATCACGCTACAACTTCGAATACGCCGACGTGGCTGCGCTGTTCACCCACTTCGATGCGCTGGAAGCCGAATGCCAGCGTCTGGTCGAAGCCGAGCTGGCGCTGCCCGCCTACGAACGCATGCTGGAGTGTTCCCATACCTTCAACCTGCTGGATGCCCGCCACGCGATCTCGGTAACCGAACGCCAGGGCTATATCCTGCGCGTGCGTACCCTAGCGCGCGCCTGTGCCCAGGCCTACTACGCCTCGCGTGAGGCGCTTGGCTTTCCGATGCTCAAGAACGACGACGAGGCCGCATGACCGCCGCTACGCTACTCATCGAAATCGGGGTGGAAGAACTGCCCCCCAAGGCCATGCGCACGCTTGCCGATGCCTTTGCCGAGGGTGTGACGAGCGCGCTGTCCGAAGCAGGGCTCGCACTGGGCGCCACGACCCGCTACGCCACCCCGCGCCGGCTGGCCGTGGCGATCGCGGAGGTCGCCGCGGCGACCGATCCGGTCGCGGTGGAAAAAGCCGGGCCGACGCTTGCCATCGCCTATGACGCGGCCGGCCAGCCCACCAAGGCCGCCGAAGGCTTTGCGCGCTCGCTGGGCACGACCGTGGACGCACTCGAACACGAAGACAGCGACAAGGGCGAACGCCTAGTCTATCGCGCGACCGAGCCGGGCAAGCCGATCGCAACGCTGGTACAGCCGGCGGTCGATCAGGCAATCAAGCGCCTGCCCATTCCCAAGCTGATGCGCTGGGGCGATAGTGAAGCCGCGTTCGTGCGCCCGGTGCACTGGGTCGTTGCCCTGCACGGCAGTGAGATCGTGCCGCTTAGCGTTTTCGAACAGAGCGCGGACCGCCAGACCTTCGGCCATAGATTCCATCACCCGCAGGCAATCGAGCTCGCGCGTGCCGAAGACTATGCCGAAGCTCTGAATGAGGCCTGGGTAGTGGTCGACCCCGACCGACGCCAGCGCCGCATCGTCGAACAGGTCGAACGCGCGGCTAAGGATTTTGGCGGCCAGGCCCTGATCGACGATGGTCTGGTGGAAGAGGTCACCGCGCTCGTGGAATGGCCGGTGGGCATTGCCGGGCGCTTCGACGAGCGCTTCCTGGTGTTGCCGCGCGAGGTGCTCATCTCGACGCTGCAGGAGCACCAGCGTTATTTCCCGATCGAGAACGAGGCCGGCGAGCTTTTGGCCGGTTTCATTACCGTCGCCAATATCGAAAGCCGCGACGTCGCTCAGGTGATCGCCGGCAACGAGAGGGTCGTGCGCCCGCGTCTGTCCGACGCGCTGTTCTTCTGGGATCAGGATCGCCGCCAGGGCCTGGCGCACCATATCGACGGACTTGCCCGCGTGACCTTCCAGCAATCGCTGGGCTCGCTGGCCGACAAGAGTGCACGTATCACCAAGGCGGGCGAACGCCTGGTCGAGCCGACCGGCGCCTCGGCATCTGCCGTCAAGCGTGCGGCCGCGCTGGCCAAGGCCGACTTGTTGACCGAAATGGTCGGCGAATTCCCGGACCTGCAAGGCCTCATGGGCTTTTACTACGCCGAGGCCGACGGTGAGCCCACCGAGGTGGCGCGGGCAATCGCCGAACAGTATGCGCCAGCGCGTGCCGGCGCCGACATCGCTGGCACGCCGGCAGGGCGCGCGCTGGCACTTGCCGACCGGCTGGATACCCTCAGCGGGATATTCGCCATCGGGCGTCGGCCGAGCGGCGACAAGGATCCCTTCGGGCTTCGTCGTGCAGCCCTGGGTGTTCTGCGAACCGTCATCGAGGCGGGCATCGTGCTCGACCTGCGCGCGGAGCTGTCAGCCGCACTGGCCAACCAACCGGTGAATGCTGAACCCGATACCCTGGATTCGCTGTGGATGTTCCACATGGAACGTCTGCGGGGCTACTACGCAGATCAGGGCATTGGCCCGGATCGCTTCGAGGCGGTCGCCAATCTGGGGATCACCGATCTGGTCGATTTCGACCGCCGTATCCGAGCGCTGGATACGTTCGGCCGCGAGAGCAGCGCCCAGACGGTGTGCGGCGCCCACAAACGCATTCGCAATATCCTGCGGCGCAACGCCGATGAGGTGGAAGGCCGGGCCTTCGATACCGCCGCGCTCATCGAACCAGCGGAACGCGATCTCGGAACCGCCTACGCTGCTCAGCGCGACGTGGTCGTCGAGGCAATGGATTCGAAAAACCCGACCGAGGCGTTGACCGCACTGGCGGCGCTCGCAGCGCCGTTGGACGGCTTCTTCGATCAGGTCATGGTCATGGCTGACGACCCGTCGCTCAGACAGAATCGACTGGCCCTGCTCAGCCTGCTCGACGAGCTCTGCCGTGAGGTCGCCGATATCTCCTGTCTCTCGCTCGAGCAGAGCGATTAGACTGGTCGGCAGACATTTGTCGGGCGATGCATCATGAAGCTCATCATCCTGGACCGGGACGGCGTCATAAACGAAGACAGCGACGACTACATCAAGTCGCCGGCTGAATGGCGCCCGCTCCCCGGCAGCCTGGAGGCGATACTCAAGCTCAAGAACGCGGGCTATCGTGTCGTCGTCGCCAGCAATCAGTCCGGCCTTGCGCGGGGGCTGTTTGATTACGACACGCTGTTTGCCATCCACGACAAGATGACCCGCATGCTGGCGGATATCGGCACCCACGTCGACGGCATTTTCTTCTGCCCCCACGGCCCGGACGACGGTTGCCGCTGCCGCAAGCCGGACACCGGGCTGCTCGACGATATTGCCAAGCGCTTCGGGCGCGCGCTGGCCGGTACGCCCTTCATCGGCGACAGCCTCTCGGATATACGGGCCGCACAAGCTGCCGGCGCGACGCCCGTTCTCGTACGTAGCGGCAAGGCCGTCGCCGAGGACGCGGTCGAGTTGGCCGGCGTCGACGTGTACGACGATCTCGCTGAGGCTGCCGGTAGTCTGATCGCCCGCGATAAATCCCGTACCCATAAAAAAGGCGGCTAGAAAGCCGCCTTGTCGCGCATCGCCGGCGTTTACTACGCCGGCCAGGGTCGAACCCGACTAAACGTCGAGGTTCGACACCATCAGCGCGTTACGCTCGATGAATTCACGGCGCGGCTCCACGTGGTCTCCCATGAGCGTGGTGAATATCTGATCCGCGCCCACGGCGTCGTCGATCTTAACCTGCATGAGCCGGCGCGTATTCGGGTCCATGGTGGTTTCCCAGAGCTGGTCCGGATTCATCTCACCCAGGCCCTTGTACCGCTGTACGTGCAGGCCGCGTTTGGCCTCGCCCAGCAGCCACTCGTAGGCCTGTTCGAAGGTATCCACCGGTTCGGCGCGCTCGCCGCGGCTGACCTGGGCGCCTTCGCCCATCAGCTCCATGAGCTCGTTGCCGAGCGTGGACATGCGCTGGTATTCCTCGCCGGTGAAGAAGTCTTCGTGCCACACGAAGGTATGCGGAATGCCGTGACTGTATCGGGTCACCTGCAAGTGCAGCGGCCGTTGCTCGTCGGCCGGCTTGACCTGCACTTCGTAGCGATGGCGGGCCTCATTGCGGGCGTCGAGGCGCGCCTGTAGCTGGTCGGCCCAGTCCTGCATCCCCTGGGCGTCCGAGAACGTCTCTGGCGTTACCTTCGGCAGATAGGTCATTTCCATGAGCGTCGCCGGGTCGAAGCGCCGCGTCAGGCGATCGATATCGCCGAGCAGGCCCATATAACGGTGCGAGAGGCTGGCCAGCGCATCGCTGGAGATCGCCGGCGTGTCTGCCTCGACGCGCAGCTCGGCCTTGCTCAAGGCCAGGCGCAGCAGGTAGTTGCCAAGTTCCTTGTCATCCTTGACGTAATACTCCTGCTTACCGCTTTTCACCTTATAGAGCGGCGGCTGTGCGATATATACGTAACCCGCCTCGATCAGCTCGAACATCTGACGATAGAAGAAAGTCAGCAGCAGGGTACGGATATGCGAGCCGTCCACGTCGGCGTCGGTCATGATGATGATGCGGTGATAACGCAGCTTCGC
>DJIE01000226.1:3768-9320 GCA_002433465.1 Salinisphaera sp. UBA6602 | reverse complement strand
CTCGAAGAGATAATCGCCGGCCTTTTGCCGACAGGCGCGGTCGTACGCGCGGGGCCGATCGCCCCGGCCGGCGCCCTGCCGCCCGCCGAGGCGGCGCTGA
The DNA here is from genome assembly GCA_002433465.1 of Salinisphaera sp. UBA6602. Lineage (GTDB taxonomy): Bacteria > Pseudomonadota > Gammaproteobacteria > Nevskiales > Salinisphaeraceae > Salinisphaera. Next base: position 9,220 of record DJIE01000226.1, on the reverse strand, counting down.
TCGAACGCGCGGTCGAGGCCCGGCGTGCCGAATTCGCGAGCGCGCGTACGCTCGCCCGCGCGGCCCTGGCTGCCCTCGGACGACCGGTCGCGGCACTCGGCGCCAGCCACGACGCCGGCCCGGCCTGGCCGGACGACGTGACCGGCAGCCTCACCCATGCCGACGGGGTGGCTGCCGTCGCCGTGGCGTATCGGCATACGATCGGCGCGATCGGTATCGATATCGAAGGCCCGCGCACGCTGGACGCGCCGGTCTGGCCGAGCGTATTCACGGCCAGCGAACGCGCGAAGCTGATCGACGAGCGCGATGCCGTACGCCTGTTCTCGGCCAAGGAGGCGGCCTACAAGTGCCTGGCCGGTCTCGGTCAGGCAACGACCGAATTTCTCGATTTCGAATTGATCGCAGCGGCGGATATCTATCGTCTGCGATTCGTCGCTGTGACGCGACACAGCGAAAATATCGTCGTACGCAGCCGCGTTCAGGGCGAGCGCATCGTCTGTGTCGCCTATGCTCATTCGCCCGCGGGCCAACCGGCCTGAAGCCAGGCGAGAAGCGTCTCGATCAGAATCATGCGCTCGGCGTTGCGGGAAAAGGTGTGATCGGCAGACGGCAGAAAATGCTCCTCGAGAGAGCCGCCCGGATGTACGCCGGCCTGCGCCAACGCCCGGCGTAGCTGCCCGGCATGGTTATAGTAGCTGTGCGTCGCGCCGGAATAGGCATAGAACAGCCGTACCCCGCGTTTGACGAGCATGTCCAGATCGCGGGCCAGCGTGTCGCGCTCGGGCATCTGAAAGAAATCCACGCCCTCGAGCACCGCCCGGTCGGCGTCGGCCGGCGCGCCGAACTTGCGTTCGAACCAGTTCTGCCAGCGTCTTGGCGAGGCCAGCCGATGGGCGACATAGCGCCATTTGAAGCCGGCCGTAATGGCGCCATGGCCATCGATCTGGGCCATGCCCACGACCGCGTCGTTGGCCAGGGCCACCCGATGGGCGTCGTCGGCGCCGCTGCACAGGCCGAACAAGACCACGCCGGACGCGCCGGAACGCGCTTGCAGCAGCTCGGTGGCGGCAGCGCATTCGGCCAGCAGCTCGTCTTCGCGCTCGGCGGCGAGCGGTCGCTGTGGCTTGCGGCTTTCGCCCATGCCGGCATAGTCGAAGCGCAGGCTGGCAAAGCCGGCATCACCCAGCGCCCGGGCCACCGCGACCGACAGCCCGCGTGGACCGACTCGATGCTCGAGCCCCGAGTTGAGAAACAATACCGCGGGGCGCTCGCGCGCCTGCGCTGTATCCGGCTCGCACAACATCCCCACGAGATGAGATTCATGACCGAAATGCAGCGGTGTTTCACGCATCTCAGGCGAGCACCCGGTCGAGCATGGGCTGGGCCGACTGCGGCAGTGCGACTCGACGGTACTGCGCGCGTATGTCCATCCAGTCCATCGCCTCGGGCATCTCGAGAACGTGGCCGCCACGGGCGCTGACCGTATCGATGATCGGCTGGGGCGACTCGCCGGGGCTCAAGGCCAGATCCCAGTCGTCCGTTCGCGTCTCGCCATAGTTCATGAGCTGCACGCGGGCGAGTTCGTCGACCACCGGCGAAGGCCAGTGAAAGCCCAGATACTCGTCGCCGCCACGCTCGGCATGGTGATGGCGAGATGGCCGGTACCGGTTCATGTTATGCGTCTGGCTTTCGTGCATCACCGCGATCTGCTTGAGATAGGTTTCGCCGTCGACCACCGGATCCCAGAACAACAGGCGTCGGCGCTCGCGCGTCTGGGCGCTCGCAGCGGCCGCGATCAATGCCCCGACCCGTACCCCGACAATCCGCACGTGCGACAGCGCGGTGGTGTCGCGCAGCCAGGCAATAGCTTCGCCGGTATTGGCGACCCAGCGCGCCCAGCTGGCTTCGTGCTGGCGACCATGGCTTTCACCGGTACAGGCATAGTCGAAACGCAGCACATGCGCATTGCGCGCGGCCGCCGTTTCGGCGAGCTGCCAGCAGGCCCGATAGGCCCGCATATACTCGTAGCCGATCCCCTGACAGATCAATAGAGCGGTTTCCGGGCCCGGCGCATGCGCTGGCGGCTGATGGTAGGCGCCGTAGAGCGCACCCCCGGCACCGAAAAAGAACGGCTGCATCGCCACCTCAGGACGGCCGCGTCAGGCCCAGGCGCGCCATCAGACCGTCGCGGCGGCTGCCCGGGTCGCCCTCGCCGTCTTTGGTGTCGTCGCCTTGCGGATCCGATTCGGCCGATACTGCGCTGGAGTCCACGCTCGACGGTGGCTGATCAGCGGCCGCCGCCACGGGTTGGGTCGGGTTCGTGCTGGCCAGCCGCATGGCCAGCTGGGCCAGACTGTCGAGCATCATCGCTCGTACCGGCACTTCCACGCCGTGCCGCTCTCGGGCTGCGGCTACCGCGCGTACGGCCAGCAGGGAATGGCCGCCCATATCGATGAACGTATCCTGTGCGCCGGGCGCTATGTCATGGCCGAGGGCCTCGGCCCATAGCGCGGTGACGGCATCCACGGCAGCGGCATCCGCCCACGGGGTCGCCGCCTCGTTGCGCGTCGGCTCGAAAGGGTCAACGAGCGCGTTGCGATCGATCTTGCCGTTGGCCAGGCGCGGCCACGCGCTCTGAACCACGAACTGCTGGGCAACCATATGCAGCGGCAGACGCTCGCGCAGATACCGCCGCAAAGCGGTCGGTTCGACATCCTTATGGCCGACCGCTGGCTTCCACCACGCCACGAGCTGGTCGTCGCCCTCGCCGGCCGAACGTACGCCCACCACGGCTTCTTCGACCGCCGGGTGGGTGGTGAGGGCGGTCTCGATTTCGCCCAGCTCGATGCGATAGCCGCGCAGCTTGACCTGGGTATCGGCACGGCCAATGAACTCGATACGGCCATCGTCGCGCCAGCGACATAGATCGCCGGTGCGATAGCGCCGTGCGCCGGGGCCGCCGTCCGGGTCCGGTATGAAACGCTCGGCGGTCAGCGCGTCGCGGCCGACATAGCCGGCGCTCACACCGGCCCCGCCCACCAGCAGCTCGCCGGTTTCGCCGACCGCGACCGGTCGATCCTGGGCGTCGACAATACAGGCACGCCAGCCGGGGATCGGCGGCCCGATGGTTTGCGGACCGTCGGCGTGGCGTTCCCCCACCGTTGCGAATACGGTCGTTTCGGTCGGGCCATAGCACTCCATGACTCGAGTCATCCCCGGCTGGGCCGCGAGTTTCGCCACCAGATCCCGGCGCAGCGGTTCACCGCCGACGAACACCGTGCGCACGCTGGCCGGCAGTTCAACGTGGCGTAATAGCGCTGCAAAAGCCGACGGCACGCCACTGACGATCGTTGGCGGTGTCGCCAGCGGATTGACCAGCGCCAGCAAATCGTCCACCAGCACGACGGTTTTGCCGCGAGACAGCGGCACGAACAGCTCGAACACCGAAAAATCGAAACAGATCGAGGCCGAGGCGAGCATGCGTTCGATTTCGGCATCGTCCAGCGCCTGTTTCGCCCAGGCCAGAAACGCCATGACGTTACGATGGCGCACCGACACGCCCTTGGGCCGACCGGTCGAGCCCGAGGTATAGATCACGTACGCCTCGCGCTCGCCGTCGACGCCCGGCTCGGGCACCGGCCCGGTCGCAGCCATGGCCGCTTCCAGGCTTAGCGACGGCGCATCGGCCAACGACCGCTCAGGCTGGTCGACCAGGGTAAGCGCGACCGCGCTGTCCTCGGCGGTGAAACGCAGACGCTCGATCGGATAGGTCGGATCCATGGGCACATAGGCCGCCCCGGCCTTGAGCACGCCCAGTATCGCTGCAATCAACGCCGGCGTGCGCGGCGCGCACAGCCCGACGCGATCGCCCGGGCCCACACCGCGCTCGGCCAGTGCGGCCGCGATACGATCGGACGCCTGCGCCAGACCTGCGTAGTCCCAGTCGCCGCTGGCATGGGCGATGGCGATGCCGTTCGGATTAGCGGCCGCTGCCCGGCCCAGTGCCGTCACCAGATCCGCGTTCGTATCGAGCGGCAATGCCGGCGGATTGAAGCGCGCGCCGGGGTCGTCGCGCACCGCCGCACGGACCGGCAGCGTATCGAGAGCCACGTCGATATCGTCAACCACCGCGGCGAGCACCGCCTCGTAGTCGGCCAGCCAGGCGCCCATCATGTCGGCATCGAACAGCGCGGTGGCGTAATCGCAGTCGATCCACCATTCGGCCTCGCCGATTTCCAGATCGAAATGCAGGTCGAACTGGGTCGTGGTCTTGACCGGTTCGTCGAGGGTGCTGGTCAGACCAGGCATGACGGGATGGCCATCATCCGGGGCGCAGTTGAACACGATCTCGGCCAGCGGCAGGCGCGACGGATCACGCGGACCGGGCACCTCGCGCAGAATCTGACCGAAGGTGGCCCCGGCATGTGCGCTCGCGCCGCTGATCATGCGGCGCACCGTGGCGAGCAGATCGGCGAACGAGGCATTGTCGGTCGCGGTGAGCCGTAGCGGCAGCGTCTGCACGCAGTGACCGAAAAGCTCGGTCTGTCCTTCCAGCACCTGCCCGGCGACCGGCATGGCGATCACGATATCGCGCTGGCCGGTCAGGCGCATGACCAGCGCGGCGAAGGCGGCGAAGGTCACGGCATAGCGGGTGATCGAACGCTCGGTGGCAACGGCGGTAACGCGTTCGGTCACCGCGTCCGAAAGGCGATGGCGCAGGGTCGATCCTTCAGCCCGGCGTGGTACCGGACGAGCGCCACGGGTCGGCAGGCTCAGCGGCGGCGGCGGGCTCGCATAAAGCTCGCGCCACCAGGCCAGATCGGGCCCGGCATCGCGGGCGACGAGTGCCTGTACATGCTGTGAGAACGGCACCGCGGCGGGCAGCGCCGGCGGTCTGTGTTCGAGTTTGGCCGCGTACAGAGCGCTCAGGTCGCGGAAGAACAGCATCGACGACCAGCCGTCGCACACCAGGTGATGCAACATCACGCCGACGTCGTAGCGATCGTCGGCGACCCGATGCACTGCCACTTCGGCCAGCGCGGTGCCCGGATCCGATAGGTCGAGTATGCGATCGCTCATGGCGCCGATCGCGGTATCGGCTTCATGCTGCGGCTGCTCACGATCGCGCTGATCGACCCAGTGCAAACCCACAAGCCGCGCATCGCCGGCCCGATACTGGCTTTCGCCGTCCGCCGTAAAACGCAGCGACAGGGCCTCGTGCCTCGCGGCGGCCGCCTCGACGGCAGCCGTGAACGCGGCATGGTCGAGCGAGCCTTTCAGCCGCAGGCGACACACCTGGTTATAGGCCGCGGCCACGTCGGGGTCTACCTGCTGGGCCAGCCAGATCTCGCGCTGGGCCTCGATCAAGGGCATTGCCTCGCCAACCGCCAGGCCATGCGTATCGGCGGCATTGCGATCGGCCGGTGCCGCGCCCGGCGCGCCCGGCAAGGCG
>DJIE01000226.1:2946-3447 GCA_002433465.1 Salinisphaera sp. UBA6602 | reverse complement strand
CCGGCAAGGCGCCCGCCTCGACCATCGCCGCCACGCCGTCGAGAATCGCCCGTTCCACGGTGGCGATATCGTCTTCGGTATGCGCTATCGAGAAAAAGCAGTTCTGAGCGGCGTCGCGGACGTACACGCCGTGTGCGACCAGCCACGGCGCCAACAGCACGGCCAAAGGCTGGTCCGGGGGCGTATCGAAACGAAACCAGGACGAAAAATGGCGAATACGAAGCGGCACGCCGCCTGCCTCCATCGCCCGATTGATGCGCTGGGCGAAACCGGCGGTGGCCGCATCCAGCGCCCGCTGGGACGCGCCGGCATCGGTCTCGATCCAGTCGAGTACGACATCGGCGGCCGCCATGGCCAGCGGATGCCGGACATGGGTGCCGGCAAAAAACGTCATGGCTGCTTCGGGCACGGAGTCGTCGTCGAAGCGCCAGCGCCCGCCGTCGATTGCATCCAGCCAGCGGGCGCTGCCGGCCAGCGCGCCGATGGGCATGCCGCCGCCGA
>DJIE01000226.1:0-2642 GCA_002433465.1 Salinisphaera sp. UBA6602 | reverse complement strand
CGCCGATGGGCATGCCGCCGCCGAGAATCTTGCCGTAGGTACACATGTCGGCGCCGATATCCCAGCGCCGGTTGATGCCGCCGGGCGCACAGCGAAATCCGGTGATCATCTCGTCCAGAATCAACGCCGTGCCGGATTGTGCGGTGATACGTCGAAGCTCCTTAACAAAGGCTTCGGGCTGATGATCCGGATGCCGGCTCTGCACCGGCTCGACCAAAACCGCCGCGATCCGGTCGGCGTGCTCACGCAGAATCGACAGCGACTCCTGGGTGCCGTAGTCCAGCACCATCACGTCGTCGACGCTATGCCGGGCCGCACCCGGCACGCCCGGGCGCGTACGCAGCTGATCGCTGGCCACATGGGCACGGCCGAGCACTTCGTCGAAGGTGCCGTGGTAGTCGCCGGTGAAATACACCACGGTATGCCGCCCGGTGACGGTACGGGCACAGCGCAGTGCGGCCATGACCGCTTCCGAGCCGGTGGTGGTGAAGGTGGCACGCTCGTGTCCGGTCAAGCGGCACAGGCGTTCGGCCACGCGCGGGGCCGAGGGTATCTGCGGGCCCAGTTCGATACCGCGGTCGAGCTGGGCATGTACGGCCTGTCGAACCGCCGGATGCCCGTGGCCGAGAAACGCGACGCCCAGGCTCATGGTGACGTCGATATAGTCGTTGCCGTCGATATCGGTGAGTCGGGCGCCGTCGCTGGCCTGCATGGCGATCTGGTAGGTCAGTCCCTTCCAGTCGCGATGAAAGCCGACCACGTGCCGCGGATCGGCCATGTGGCGCGGCCCGCTTTCTGCCAGTGCACGCGATGACGGCGTGCGTTGTCTCAGGCGCGTGGTCAGTGCCGCGATGAAGTCACGCTGGGCGGCGGTCAGTGTCGTGCCGCTGCCGATCGCCACCGGCTTGTAAGGCCCGAACCGGCCGCTCTGCCCGCTCGACTGGCTGGCCTGGGGGCGGCCGTGCAGGGCCACGGCGGTGCCGGTGTCGCCGCTGGAATGGCTTGGTGCGGCGGGCGGGACGTCGGGTGTTGGCTGGACGACAGGCGTCGCGGCCGGAGCGGCGCCGAGCAGGGCCAGCTGCTGCTGCATCAGCGCCAGCTGCTGTTCGACGATACGGTGGGTATCGCTGCCTGCAGGCGTGTTCGCTGCCTGAGACGAAGACGTCCAGGCTGCCGGCTGCGGCGGTCCCCCAGGCGCCGATGCGCCGGGTACGGTCGCTGGCTGCATCGCTGCGGGCTGTGTTGCCGTGGGCTGGGCGGGTACAGCCTGCGCCGGCGCCGGCTGAGCGGGCGGCGGCATCTGCGTGTCCAGATGCACGGCCAACGCATCGAGCGTTTCCAGGCGTTCGAGCAGGTCTCGAAAGCGGACGTTTACGCCAAAGGTGCGAGAAATTTCGGCCGCTGCCTGGGTCAGGAACATCGAGTCCATGCCGAGCCCGGCAAAGGTACGCCCGGCGAGTTCCTGGTCAATATCGATGCCGGAAAGGTCATGGAACAGCGTGCGCAGGCGCGCACGCAGTTCGGGTACGCGATCGGGTACGGGCATGACGGTCTCGTTGGAGGAGATGGGCAAGCTGTCGGCAGCCGCCGGCGGCGCAGTGTGCTGCGATCCGCGCTGCGGCGGATCGATCCAGTAGCGCTTGCGTTCAAACGGATAGGTCGGCAGATGCAGGCGTTGGCGCGGTGATTGCCCGTAGCCGAACACGCCGGCCCAGTCCGGGGTCACACCCATCTGCCACAGCGCGCCAAGGGCCTTGAGCAGGGCCACATCGGCTGGGGTGTCGTCGCGCGGGCCCGCCTGGCTGGGCACGGCCGACAACGGCGACGCCGTGCCGTTCTGCTGGCCAATTGCTGCCGTGAGCTGGCCGCCGGGCCCGCATTCGACAAACACCGGCTCGAGCTGTCGATGGGCGGTTTCGATCGCGGGCGCGAAGCGTACCGCCTGGCGCATCTGGCGCGACCAGTAGTCGGGTGCGCACATATCGTCGTCGGCCAGCAGCGCGCCGGTCAGCGTCGATACCACCGGCCGGCGTGCCGGGGACCGGGTGATCGCGGCGACCGCGGCTTCCAGAGGCGCCATGGCCGCGGCCATTGCACGGCTGTGGAACGCATGCGACGTGGCAAGCCGGGTATTGCGTATATCGGCGTTGTCGAGGCGCTGCGCGAGCGTATCGATCGCGCCGTGCGTACCGGAAACCACGCACAGCTCGGGGGCGTTGATGGCGCTGACCTCGACCGTGTCATCGAGGTATGCCTCGAGTCCATCGGCGGCTGCATGCACCGCCAGCATGGCGCCCGGTGCCTGATCCGCCATCAGCCGCGCACGCGTGGCAATCAGCTGGCAGGCATCGGCTTCGCTGAATACGCCCGCAAGCACGGCCGCGGCGAATTCGCCCACGCTGTGGCCCACCAGCATATCGGGCTCCACACCCCAAGCTCGCCATTGATAAGCCAATGCCAGTTCGATGGTGAAGATCGCCGGCTGGGTAATGGCGGTATCGTTGAGGCGCTGCGCCGCGGTCTCGAGCGCCGCCGGCTCGGGTGTGATCAGTGTCCGGATATCGAGACTGAGAGGCTGCTCCAGATGCCCGGCCAGCCGGTCCACGCTGTCGCGGAATACGCCCGGCGTTTCATAGAGCGCA
>DJIE01000191.1 GCA_002433465.1 Salinisphaera sp. UBA6602 | reverse complement strand
CACCCGTTGTCTTGCGGGTGCCAAAGGCTCGGTTGGCGGCCAGCATTCAGCCACGGGCTGAATGCTGCAAGGCCGTGCTGTTTAGAACACTTCGAACAGGCCGGCTGCACCGATGCCGCCGCCGACACACATGGTCACGACCACATACTTGGCGCCGCGTCGCTTGCCTTCGATGAGGGCGTGGCCGGTCATGCGGGCACCGGACATGCCGTAGGGATGGCCGATGGCGATGGAGCCGCCGTTGACGTTGTACTTGTCAGGGTCGATGCCGAGATAGTCGCGGCAGTACAGGCACTGGCTGGCGAAGGCTTCGTTGAGCTCCCACAGGCCGATGTCGTCGACTTTCAGGCCGTAGCGCTCGAGCAGTTTCGGCACGGCATAGATCGGGCCGATGCCCATTTCGTCGGGGTCGCAACCGGCCACGGCCATGCCGACATAGGCACCCAGCGGTTCCAGTCCGCGGCGTTCGGCTTCGGCGGCTTCCATGAGCACGCTGGCCGAGGCGCCGTCGGACAGCTGCGAGGCGTTGCCGGCGGTAATGAAACGGCCTTCGCTGATCTGCTGGCCGTTCTTGAACACCGGGTTAAGGCCCTGCAGGCCTTCCAGCGTGGTGCTCGGACGGTTGCCTTCGTCCTTGTCGAGGGTGACTTCGACTTCGCTGATTTCCCCGGTCTGCTTGTCCTGCTGCTTCTTGATGGTGGTCAGCGGCACGATCTCGTCGTCGAACTTGCCGGCTTCCTGGGCGGCGGCGGTCCGCATCTGCGACTGGTAGGCGTATTCGTCCTGGGCGTCGCGCGAGACGTTGTAGCGATCCGCTACGACTTCGGCGGTTTCGAGCATGGACATATAGATGTCGGGGCGATGCTCGACCAGCCACGGGTCGCGGGCCCGGAAGGTGTTCTGGTGCTCGTTCTGCACCAGCGATACCGATTCCAGGCCGCCGCCGACGACGATGTTCATACGGTCGTTGACGATCTGCTTGGCCGCGGTGGCGATGCCCATCAGGCCCGAGGCGCACTGGCGGTCGATGGTCATGCCCGGCACCGAAGTCGGCAGGCCGGCACGGATCGCACACTGGCGGGCCACGTTCTGACCGGTGGAGCCCTGCTGGAGTGCCGCACCCATGATCACGTCGTCGATGTTCTCGCCCTGCAGCTTGGCGCGCTTGAGGGCATGCTCGATGGCATGACCGCCGAGCGCCTGTGCCTGGGTGTTGTTGAAGGCGCCGCGATAGGCCTTGCCGATCGGCGTGCGCGCGGTTGAAACGATGACTGCTTGTCGCATGGGACTCCTCATGATTTTTCGTGGTCGTCAGTCGCCACACGTCGCGGCTGCGAGGCTGGCGCGGCGGTATGGCTTTGATAAGGGGGCGCGGCCGGCGACCCTCTGTAACGATTATTTCTAGTGCCTTTTTTGAAATGCTCTTTCAAAAAGGTCGGTGCAGTATGTTAAGCGATGCCAGACCCGTCAAGCTGTACTAGTTGGTTCAGCGCCGCCTTGAACAAGCGGCCGCCGTCAGGGCACATCGCCGCAAACAGCACGCCCCTGCAGGATACTGATGTGCCGGATCGCCGGCGGAAGTTATTGCCGGTATACCTGCCAAATACGTAGCACGGCGCTCGCGTTTGCCCGTTGCCAAGACGCCTCTCGAATACGCGTAAATTATTCGGTTAGGGCAATAAAAGTAATATAGATAGAATAAAAGCTGAAAATACAAAATATATTTCCTTTTGATATTGGCTGGACGATGTTTGCGTAGATAGTATTGATCACAACAATACTGGGGAACAGCCATGCCGAAAGAGTCGTTGCTCGCCGCTTGCGTAGTCGCCGCGATTTGCACCGGTCCGGCGAGCCTGGCTTGGGGAAAAGATATGGCGCCCGATCCGGAAAAACACAGCTCGGCCGCTATTCAAGTGTCGATCAACGGATCGGACGACATCCGCTACGCGGCTGCGTGGACGGTCACGGCCGAGAGTGGTGAGCAGGAACAGTTCGAGACGTCAGGCGAGGCGCCAGCCGTTCATATGTATCGGGGCGTTGCAATATCGGGCACCGTTACGGTGTTGAGCCCCACCGGGCGGCTAGAAGTCGAAATTCTAAAGAATGGCAACCGCTCCCGTTCTTCGACCCAAGGCGGCGGTAGCGTTGTGCGTATGACGGTGCGGTGATTCGCTGATCAATGGTAGCCGCGACCGGGTTTTTCTTCTGGAACCGAGGTTGGCGAGGATTCTCTCGCGAGCGAGAGTTCGGCGGCGCCCCTGCATTGGCCAAGCGTCCTCGAGCCCGTGTTAACCCAGGCAGCGGCGACGGCTTGAGGTCATAACGTTTTAATTCGCTATCGATCGCGGATATCGCGCAAAAAAAGCGACGTTTTGATGGTTAATACGAATTAGCCGTGTAGCGTGGTGCTTGCCGCGTTCTGCGCTCGGCTGCCGCCGCGCATCGGTGAAAGAAAAGCACGCAAACAGAAGAGCCCCACCGTAGTGGGGCTCCGAACAGAACAGCAAGCGATGGGCTTTTACTGCGTGACGGTCGCGGTATTGCTGTTTCCGGTCTGTGCGACCATCGAATAGTTGCTGTTGCTCGCCTGAGTGACACGAGCCAGGTTGTCGTTGCCCGACTGCATCACGTACGCCTCGTTATAGTTGCCGCTCTGCGTGATGTACGAGTCATTGTCGCCGCCGCCCAGGCCGAAGAACCCGCCGTTGCCGCTCTGGTCGACGTCGGCGAAGTTGCCGTTGCCGGACTGGATGATTTCCGATTCGTTGTCGAAGCGGCGCTGTTCCACGTCGGCTTCGTTACCGTCACCGGACTGATCGATGAAGGAGTAGCTGTCACCCACCAGCAGTGCGTCCTGGTCGACGCTGGCGATGTTGTTGTTGCCGCTCTGATCGATCATCGACTCGTTGAAGCCTGCGCCGCTCTGATCGACCGTGGCAGTGTTGTCAGAGCCGGATTGATCGATGTACGAGTCGTTAAAGCCGAAACCGCCTTGCGTGACGGTGGCCTCGTTGTCGTCGCCCGACTGGAAGATGTTGGAGCCGTTGAAGCCGCCACCGGTCTGCGTAACGCTGGCCATGTTGTCGTAGCCGGACTGATCGATATACGAGTCGTTGAAGCCCAGGCCACCCTGAGCGACCGAGGCGTCGTTGTTATCCCCGGACTGATAGATGGTCGACTCGTTATTCTCGGAAGCGAGCGCAACACCCAGCAGCGTGCCGCCGCCCTGGTCGACTGTGGCGGTATTGGAGTTGCCGGCCTGTTCGATATACGAGTCGTTGTAGCCCCAGCCGCCCTGATCGACCGTGGCGGTATTGTCGTCGCCCATCTGATCAACGGTGGACATGTTCGAACGATAACCGGTCTGGGTGACGACTGCGTCGTTGTCGTCGCCGGACTGGTCGATGTAGGAGGTATCGTAGGAGTTCTGACTGACGGTGGCGTCGTTGTAGTCCCCCGACTGTTGGACATCCGAATAGCTGTTGCTTGCCATCGCAGAGCTGGCGCCGAGAGCAAGAGCGACCGCGGTCGCGATAGTGGTGCGTTGGAGTTTCATTTGGGTTCCCCTGGGTTTGATGGTGCCTTGGTCATGCCTGAATGACTGAGCTAAGGCCTGCTCAGTACATACGAATAACGACTGGCGCCGCCCGGCCGGCGACAGAGGCCTGTCCCACGGATAGACTGCGCAAGCCGCTGCCCGATTGCGAAATTGCGATATCGCTGTGGTAGCCGGTCTGGTTGATTCGAGCGTCGAAGCTATTGCCGCGCTGCTCGATCGTTGCCTGGTGGTGATTGCCGATCTGGCCGATCAAGCCGGCGTTGTTGCCGCCTGACTGGATGATATTGGCTTCGTTCCAGTTGCCGTTCTGGTAGATCGCGGCATAGTTGCCCGAGCTAAATACCGCCTTGTTGCGCGACTGCACGACATGTGCGGCGTTATTGCTGCCCACCTGGGCAATGACGCTCACGCTTTCGTGTCCGTGCTTTGAAGAAACGTTAGGATTCTTCGGCACGACGGCGCCGGCTGCTGACGCCTGGATTACACTTTGGCTTGCAACACCATCGGCTATCGATTCGCTGGCGGCTGCTCGTGCATGCATGGCGAACACCAACAGGGTGCAAAGCACGAGCGTATATAACGCCCTGTTAATGAATGCCGTTTCTGTCTTATGTTGCGCTGTGCTGAACATGGCATCGCATCGCTATGTTGAATAGGCACTCGGTGAGTGCGTAAATCCCATGCCGATTGGCGTTTGAATAACTCTGCAGGATTGTTCGATTTGGCGGTATAGGGCTAAAGAACCAACTTGAGTCTGAAATTTCTGAACTCGTTCACGGGATGAAGTATTAGGTTCCTGATACTCGGATTTTCTCGGTGCTCGTGGGCTCAAGCACATGCCCTCGGCCGCCCCTGTGCCGAGTGCTTGGTGGGGCAAAAAGAGGGAAGCCGAGTCTGCGGATGTCGTACCACGCGGCCGGGTCGCACCTCGTCAATGGGAAGCGTGGGCTGGCGCCTGGGCGGGCGAGCGCTCTCGCCACGGGGCCGATTATCGATTGACCAGGCGGGTGCTCAGAGCCGAGAACGCGGCGTCGGTAGGTTCAGAGGCACCGTTTCCTGTGTGGTCACTCGTTTACGACCGGGCGACTTTCGGTACGTGTTTGATCGCATGGCGAAAAAAGCGTGGAAGCAATAGCGAGAAATCACGCGTCGTGGTAAGCGGTCTGCGTCGCGGCGAATACACGGGCAACGGCATGGGGTGGCCATTTTTTTAATTGGCTCGACCGGGTTTCGGGGCCCTTATGTCGAGGGACTGGGCTGGCTCGGCTCAATTCAGGTGGTTGAGCAGCGTGTTTGTTGCGACAGCGCAAGCGGAGGGCTGATCGCAGACAAATTGCTGGCTATTCAGTCTTGGACTGCTGGCTTCATACGAGCAGGCTGAAAGGGCGCGGGACGATATGAGGCACGATTGATTCGGCCACAAGAAAGGCTTAATCAGTCCCCGGGTGTCGGGATAGCCGAAAACGAGCGAGTGCGAGTCTTTTTTAATAGTTTTTACAGTAGAGGGGAGGTGCTCGTACGCGTGCCCTTTACGCGCCGCAAGAAAGTTTTTTCGCGGCCTAATCATTTAGAGAGTGCTTAGAGGAGTGGGGTGGGCGCGTTGAGGTAAACGTCCAGAATGGTGCCCTCGAGTTGTACGCCCTCGCGCAGTTTCCAGAGTCCTGCGGTCACGCCTTTCGCGACCAGGTGAATAACCGACGCCTCGATCGCAGCCATGACTGCCAGCTGTACGGGTTCGTTATTGGTGTATCCGGCCTCGGCTTCCAGCAGTCTGCTGAAATCGATAAAGCGGTAAAAGCCGGCGCGTAGCTCTCTGGAATAAATGGTTTTGGTGGTTGTTACGTTTGCAAGGATTTTGCCCGTCGAAATCTCGATTGCGCGTAGGTTCACGGTCACCTGATCGACCTGATACTGGCCGGACGTCCCAATGCCGAAATATTCAACGCCCGCGCCACCGGTACGGATGTTCGATTCATAGGCGATGATGCCGCCCTCCAGCATTACGGAGGCCGCCCTCAACGAGGGCAGCGTATCCGGCTGGCCAAAGCGTTCGAACTCTGCGCGGATGATACGGCGTTCCGTTAGCAGGTTCTGCAGTCCCACGCGCTCAAGGGGGATGAACCAGCCGGAGTCTGCGAGGGCGCCAGTCAGCATTGACGCGGCACCTTGAGTGACGGCGGTCGAGAACGTGCTGGCCGGGGCGGGTTTGTACTGCCCGGTCAGATCTCGAAAATCATAAATCGACGCGTAAATCTGCCCGGCCGGTGGGGGTAGCGCAAGCAGATCCTGGTACGTTCCGCTCCGGGGCGTGAGCGTCGCAGGCTGGCCTTCGAGCCCGCGTGAGTTGGCGACGACCGCGGCGCAGCCGGTCAGGCTCGTAATCATCAGAAATACAATAATAAACCGCATGGCTTGCCCCCTCTGCCCTTTGTTCTATCTGCTGTGCTTATTAGAAGCCCGATAGGCCGCCTACGTTGATGGTGGTGACATCGCCGGTGGCCTTGTCGGTGACCGTTATGCTCAGCTGGCCGTTCTCGTCACGGATTACGACGCCGAACTCGTCGCTGTCGAACACGCCCTCGCTGATTTCGCCGGCCCCTACATCCGAGATAAGTTGCGAGATCAGCCGGCTTTGCAGGTTCTGAACCAGCCGCTCGGTTGCCGAGAGCGGCTCGTAGCGCGAACGCCCTGGTGGTTCGTGGGTATCCTGGGCCTGGGCCTTGTTGAGCAAGTAGCTGCCGTTGAATGGATCACCCCCGAACGAGGGGTTGATGGGCTGATAAACGAGCTCGCCGGCACCAGCCACAGGCGACATACCCAGCACGGCGATGGCGATAATGTTGGCGCGTTTCATGAGGCCCCCGTTTAAAGTTCTTCTTTTCCGAGATCGGCACTGGGATTGAGTGCCGCCGAAAGCTGCCGTTTGAGAATGGCTTTCTCGACCAGGTCGATGGCCTGCCGTGCGACATCGTCGGCGTCGCTGAGCCGCGGTGATAGTCGTGTTTCGAAGTACACGCGGGGCCCGTCGGTTATCCAGAGCTGGATGCCCCAGCGGGCATCGGGGCGTTCGTGGATCGTGAGTGTGGCCCCGCGGATGATCGGGTGGCCCATCCCGATCTGGCTGAATGCGCGATAGAAGTTCTGGCCGATGACGGTTAGGGTTCGATCGACCAACACGCCGGTGAGCTCGCTGCTACCGTTGTAGGCCGATTCGAGACGAGGGCCATCCTCGCTCTCGAGTCGATTGATGGACGATGTGTCGTTCACGGACTTTGGGCTTGGCTCCGCGGGGTCGACTTCTGTCTGGGCCTGGCCAAGTTCGGCAAGAATGAACAGAGCAATAGCTGCCAGGCGGTATGCATAGGTTGAACGTCGATTTTGTGTGTTCATTATTGGTATTCGACATCCGTAAGTCGTCTTGCCAAACACATAAAAAATGTATTCGGGCAATAAAACGCGCGACGATTGGCAGATCCTTGTGGCGCCGCGTCCAGTAATTTTTAAGCAGCGCCCTGAATTTTCGTTCGGCCAGTGTGCTAGCGCCCGCGACCAAATCCCATCGGGCTAAAGAACCATCCCATGGGTTGTTTTTTTAAACCTTTGCGGCGCCGTGGGTATGAGTTTTCTCATGCTTCGTGCATTCGCCGAGGGGAGGGCGTGCTTTGTGCCGGACGCACGCAACGGTGCTCGCGGCTGTCGCCCGCAGAGCGCCGAAAGAAAGAGCGTGGGTAAGCTCGTAGCGAATATGAAGCCAACGAAGCGCTTGCGCCCTGCGCGAGTGCCAGCGCGCCAGTGGTTCAGGCGAGTACGGCGCTATAGCCCCGGGGCGTCCGTGCCGGCTAAACCATTTTTGGCCGAGCGCGTTTCCGCCGGCTTTCGAGCGGCTGACGCTGAAATATTCGGTAGTACGCCAAGGTTCTGTCGGGCCCAGTTCGTGGCTTGTATTCGGTTGCGAACGTCGAGCTTGCGAAAAATGTTGTACAGATGCGACTTGACCGTGTGTTCGCTCACAAAAAGCTGGCGCGCAATCGCGTTATTGGAGGCGCCCGAGCCCAGCAGGCAAATGATCTCGAGCTCGCGCTGCGTCAGTCCACCCACCGGGCGATAGGCATTGAGTTGCTGATTACGGTAGCGCTCGATTAGCTGTGTCATCAGCGAGCGCGACATCCAAAGATTGTCGTCCAGCAGTTTGCTGATGCCTTTGCAGATGAGGTCGATGCTGTCGCGACGGTAGAACACGCCTTTCAAGTACAGGCACGCCAACACCTGAGTGGCGTGGTTTTCGTCACGCAAGTTGATTGCCGCAAGTACGAGGCCTTGTTTGCCTGCGGCCGCCACGTACCAATTCTGCATGCGGCTGTCATCCATCTCTGCAGCATCGAGCAAAATCAAAGCGTTATTGGTCTTAATCGCTTCGATCGAATCGTCAGGCGATCGCAAGGATATTTCACACTTTAGGCGTGCTTCGATATGTTCTATGAATAGCCGACTTTGCGAATTACTGTCTGTGACAAAAATGATTTTTGCGTTGCTGCACTTCATAGCGTAAGTCTCCCCGCAATCCGCCACCCCCTCAAAATACTTTCACGCGTCGCCCGTTAAATAAAATCTGATTGTCAGTTGCATCGGTTCGGGTAGGGCGCGGTGTCTTGTGAGTCGGCCGCTTGGCCGCAGTTTCAAAATATATCTAAGCGTTTTACCGGATTGATTCCGCGAGCAATATCTGGAGAGTCTCGGATCGGTGTATGAGAGTCGTACGAGTGCTGGTCGCGTTTGACCGCTCGTCGGCTTTGTTACAGACGTATGATCGACTGCGCGCCGGTTAGCGGTGGCTGGCGCAGGCATTGGGGGTGGGACGGGGATGTGGGCGCCGCAGAATTTCGGCCTGGCTTCGCGGTTAACTCGAAGCATAAGGCGCCGAAGTCAGCTGATGCTCGCCGCTCGCCCAACCAAGTCGCGCGTTGTGTGTTTGTCGTCAACGTGCGGCTCGCGGCTGATTGGCGCGCATCTAACCGCGCATGGCGCGGTAGAGCGGGCGCTCTCGGAATTCGTTCATCGCGCCTCGCCTGCGATTCGGGGCGCGCGCTTCATGATTGCGGCGGCGTCAGCGCATATCAGCTGCCCCTCGCGGTGTATCTCCGGTATCTTTTACACGGCGAACGATCGTTCGGTATCGTTCCTCATCCATTGCGAGAACAAAAAGGAGTCTTCATGTCGCTGGTCGATCAACTCAATGCGCAGATGCGTCTGCCGGTCATCGGTTCGCCGATGTTCATTCTGTCCAATCCGGATCTTGTGATCGCCCAGTGCATGAGCGGCATCGTTGGTTCTTTTCCGGCTTTGAACGCGCGTCCGGCCGAGGAGCTGCCGGTGTGGCTCGAGCGGATTACCACGACGCTGGACGAGGCCCGCGCGGCCGACCCGCAGGCGAAGATCGCGCCGTTCGCGGTCAACCAGATCGTGCACGCTTCCAACGATCGGCTCGAGCATGATCTAAAAGCCTGTGCCGACTTCAAGGTGCCGCTGATGATCACCAGCCTGCGCGCGCCGCATGCGGCGGTGGAAGTGGCCCACGACTACGGCGGCCACGTGTTTCACGACGTGATCAGCGTGCGCCATGCCGAAAAGGCGATTGAGGCCGGGGTGGACGGATTGATCGTGGTCTGTGCGGGGGCGGGCGGCCATGCCGGCACCCTCAGCCCGTTCGCGCTGGTCTCCGAGATTCGCCAGTTCTGGGACGGTCCGCTGATTCTGTCCGGCTCGATCACCCGCGGCGAACATATTCTGGCCGCCCAGGCCATGGGCGCGGACTTTGCCTATATGGGCACCCGCTTTATCGCCAGCGCCGAGGCCAATGCCGTCGACGAGTACAAAGCGATGGTGACCGAATCCACGGCCAAGGACGTGATCTACTCCAACCTGTTTACAGGCGTACACGGTAACTACCTGCGCGGTTCGATCGAAAACGCCGGGCTGGACCCGAACGCGCTGCCCGAATCCGGCAAGGAAGCCATGACCTTCGGCAGCGACCGCGAGAAGAAGAAGGCCTGGAAGGATATCTGGGGCGCCGGGCAGGGCGTGGGAAGTATCGACAGCGTGCTTCCGGCCAGCGAAATCGTCGATCGTCTGGCCACGGAATACGCCGCCGCGCGCAAGCGGTTCGCTTAAGCCGGCCGGGTTGTCGCGGTACCGGCCGAGGGGTCGGTGCCGTATCGCTTCAATGACGATTGCCAGCGGAGCAGCGGATTGCTCGGGCGCCAACAACCGCGCTTGTAAGCGTTAGAAGCGGGTCTGCCAGTTGAGTGCGAACACGTATCGCGCTCATGACAGCCGTCGTCGCGCCGTCCGTAGGACTGCTGATATACCCGCAGCACGGGTTTCGTTTCCATGCGAGTTCAACGGTGGCCGCTCGTTTGGGGCGGCCGCTACGAATTCGAACGTCGGCGCCGCGATGCGCCGACGAACCAAGGAGCGAAACCATGCAAGCAGAAGCCATGCTCAAGACGCACCCGAACCCGCTGTCGGTGCAGAAACAGCTCGTCGCCTGTGTCGAAGCCTGCTTCGACTGCGCGCATCACTGCACCGCCTGTGCCGATGCCTGTCTCGCCGAAGACAATGTGGCCGACCTGCGCGGCTGCATCCGTACCGATCTCGACTGTGCCGACATCTGTAACGCCACGGCCCGCGTGCTGTCGCGCCAGACGGCCTTCGGCGAGTCGCCGGCCGCCACGCAGGTCAAGGCCTGCCGAGACGCCTGCCAGAAGTGCGCCGCGCATTGTGAAGGCCACGGCGACCAGAACCAGCACTGCGCGCTGTGTGCCGAAGCCTGCAACCGCTGCGTAAAAGCCTGCGACGACCTGCTTGGCGAGATCGACTCGTAAGGTATGAAGGCTTGAAGTTCGGCAT
>DJIE01000088.1:681-20022 GCA_002433465.1 Salinisphaera sp. UBA6602 | reverse complement strand
TCGCGTACCAGCGCCGGCTCGTAGAGCGTGCTCGGAATCAGATCGCCCACACGCTCCACGCCGAGCTTGCGGGCCAACTCCTGGGCGCGCCGTTTGAGCGAAGCCCGCGAGTACTCAGAGAAGTCGTAGCCGTGCCGCAGTTTCAGCGCGTGGATAAACGCTTCGAGCGCTATGTCTTCTGCTTCGAGTGCCTGTTCGGCTTCGGAATCCCTGGGTTTGACCATGAGCTACAGCACTTGCCCCATAAGGGCCAGCAGGGCCTGAATGTCGAGCGGTTTGGGAAGATACTCGGTGGCACCGGCCTCGATACAACGTTCGCGATCGCCCGGCATCGCCTTGGCCGTAAGCGCAATAATCGGCAGGGTTTCGTATTCGTCCATGGCACGAATACGGCGGATCGTTTCATAGCCGTCCATGCCGGGCATCATGATATCCATGAGTACGATGCTGATTTGCGGGTTCGCCGACAGCTGGTCGAGTGCCTTGAACCCGTCGCTGGCCATGAGCACCTTCAACCCCTTTTCGCGCAGCGCACGCGACAGCGCGAAGGTGTTGCGCATATCGTCGTCGACCAGCAGCGCGGTCTGACCGGCCAGATCCGAGGACACGGCGCTTTGCTCTTCGGCGCCGGCTTCGAGCACGGCGGGCGCGGTGGTACTGCGACGTTCACGCAACTGATGGAAGAATAGCGACACTTCGTCGAGCAATCGCTCCTGGGCCCGTGAGCCCTTGATTACGATGCTGTCGGTATGTACCCGCAGGCGTCGGGTTTCCTCTTCGGAAAGCTCGCGCGCCGAATAGACAACGACAGGCGGGGCCTCGTCGCGCTGCGCGATCTGCTCGAGCAGCTCGAAACCGCTGATGTCCGGCAGGCTCAGATCGAGCACGACACAGTCGAATTCCTCGGCATCCAGGCGCTCGATCGCCTCGGCGCCGTTGACCACGGCGCTGATATCGACGCTCTCGGCGCGCAACAGATGCGAGATCGCGGTATGCGCATCGCGATCGTCGTCGATGACAAGCACGCGCCGCGCCTCCCGCCCGATGAGTACCTCGGCGCGGGCAAAAAGGGTTTCCAGATCCTCCTTGGACACGGGTTTGCGCAGATAGCCCACCGCCCCCGCTTTTTGCGAATAGCCGGTGTCGTCGGCCGCCGACACGATATGCACGGGAATATCGCGGGTACGCTCGTTCGCCTTGAGCCGATCCAGTACCGCCCAGCCGTCGAGCCCGCCGGGCAGGCCGAGATCCAGCACGATGGCGTCGGGCAACTGCTGGCGCACCATGTCCAGCCCCTGCTCGCCATTGGGCGCGATGCTGCATTCGAAACCGCGTGCCTGTGCGGCCTGGGCCACGATTCTTGCAAAGGTCGCGTCGTCGTCGATGATCAACACATGCGGGCGCCCCGAGCGCGGACTCGCGCTGCTGGACAGCGCCCGCGCCGCGGTCAAGTTGGTCTGTTCGTCCACACGCCGGGTGAGCGGCTTGTCGCTGACCCTGGGCGATATCTCGATATCGGCATCCAGCACGCGCCGGACATAGATCGAGAAACGACTGCCCGCCCCCAGCTCGCTTTGTACGTCGATTTCGCCGCCCAGCAGACGTGCGAGTTCGCGCGATATCGACAGGCCCAGGCCCGTACCGCCGTAGGTGCGACTGGTACTCGCGTCCACCTGTTCGAAGGCCTGGAATATCTGTTCGAGACGATTTTCCGGAATGCCAATGCCCTCGTCGATAATATGAACGGCGAGCGCATTCTCGTGGGTGAGCCCCTCGGTCCTGAACACGGTATCGTCCGCGGGGACCACGACCTCCACCCGCACCGTGCCCCGTTCGGTGAACTTGATGGCGTTACTCACCAGGTTGCGTATCACCTGATCGAGCTTGCCGGCATCGGTCACCAGGGTATCGGGCACGCCCACACCGACATGCACCTCGAAGGCGATCCCCTTGTTCTGGGCGACGTGGCCAAAATCGCGCTCGATACGGCGCACGACGCCGTCCACTTCCGTACGTTCCGGCGTGACCGCCATCTTGCCGGCCTCGATCTTCGACAGATCGAGAATATCGTTGATCAGACGCAGCAAGCCGGTACCGGACTCGTGGATGATCGCAGCGGCCTCGGCCTCTTCTTCATCGAGATGCCCCGCGCTGTTATCCGCCAGGCTGCGCGAAAGAATAAGAAGACTGTTGAGCGGCGTACGCAGCTCGTGCGACATGTTGGCCAGGAAATCCGACTTGTACTGGCTGGTCCGGGCGAGCGCCTCGGCACGGCGCTTGGTTTCCGAGTGCAGCCGCGCCAGTTCCTGCTGCTGTTTGCGCATGAGCTCCTGACGCTGGCGAAGTTCCTCGTTGGTGGCCTGGAGTTCGTCGGATTGAACCTTGAGCTCTTCTTCCGAGGCGCGCAGCTCCTCGGACTGAGCATTGAGCTCCTCGCTTTGCATGCGCAGTTCGCTGTTCGCGTTCTTGAGTTCTTCCTGGCGATCACGCAGGCGCTGTTCGGACTCTTTCAGCGCCTCGGTCTGTGCCCGGCTCTGTTCGAGCAGCTCGACCGCGCGCCGCGTGCGCGCCAGAGATAGCAGCCCGAGCCCAACGCTCGGCATAAGCGTATTCAGAAGCTCCTGTTGGGCTTCGGTCGGCGTCTTGAGCATGCCCAGCTCGAGCACACCGAGGATACCGCCGCCCGCTTTCGCAGGCGCGATCAACAACACCTCCGGCGTGAGCTCACCCAGCCCGGAACGCACGCTTAGATAGTTAGTCGGCACATCGGTGAGCAGTATCTGCTCGCCGCTGTCGATCACCTGCCCTACCAGCCCCTCGCCGGCTTCGAAGGTCTGGGCTACGTCGCGGCTGTAGCCATAGCTCGCGGCCAGCGCGAAAACATCGTCCCGGTCATTGCCGGCGACCGGCGTGAACAGCGCCGCATAGCCGGCCCCGAACAGCGGGGCCAGTTCTTCGAGAAGACGTTTGCCCACTTCCTGCTCGGACTTGCATTTCTGCAACGCCACGGTGATTTGCGAACGATGATCGCGAATCCAGGCCTGGCTATCCTGTTCGATGATGATCTGGCGGAACTTTTCGAGCGCGTTCGCGACTTCGCCGATTTCGTCTTTGCGTTCACGAAAGTGCACGTGCAGGGTGCGCTCGCCCTCGGCAAGCCGGGTGGTCATCTTGGCGAGTACGCTCAACGGCCGGGTCACGCGCCGCACGATTGCACGGACCATGAACAGCCCGGTCAGCAGGCCGAACAACAGCACGCCGAACAACAGCCAGCGTGCGCGCTCCTGGCGGTAATCGATCAACGCCACGCTGCGATCGAGTTCGTTTTGCACCTGGAACCGAAACTGATTGAGGTTGTGGCGCAGTGCGTCGGTCAGTTCGATGCCGCGTCCCTGGCTGAGCTCTCGCCGTGCCGTGGCCAGGTTACCCGCGGCCACTTCGTCGACCACCGGCACGATCACATCGGCATGCCATTGCTGCTGCAGACGCTCGATGGCACTGAGGCGGCGTCGCTGGAGCGCCGACTCGTCGCTATAGGCGTAAAGGCTGTCCAAGGCCACTTCGAACTGGGCGGTCATCCGTTCGATGGTTTCCACGAACTGGCGGTCGCCGGAAAGCGCATAGCCACGTAGCGCACTCTGACTCTGGGTCACGGCTTCGTCGAGCTCTGCGGTGCGGGTAAGCGTACTGGCCACGTCGTCGGACAGAGCCCGCGCAGAGCGCACGTTTTCGGCAGAAAACAAACTGACTACACAAGCCGTGCCGAACAGGAGAAGCAGGCATACGACCGAGCCGATCAGGCCCTGTCGTATCGACAGCTGACGCCAAAAAGCCTCCGAGCTTTTCGCCATTTTTTCCGTGTTAGGCATTGATTGTTCTACTCATACACGCGCGTGCGCACGCGCGAAAAACGTGTCGTCATCAGTGGGCTTCGCAGCGATCGAAGTTCAGCCGTATCGGGCCACGATCCCGCCAGCGTGCCGCATAGCGCGCCGGATTGCATGCCAGCGCCTGCAAACCGAAGCGAGAGCGCGGCGCCGGACTGCTTTCCATGCGCGCCCGAGCGGTCGCCGCCAGGGCCGGGAACAATTCCAGACCGGTGCGCGCTTCGATGGTGGCGATGGCGACGACGAACTCATCGAGCGGCTCGTCGCCGCGTACGGCCTGGGGCACCACGAATGCCATGGCCTGCCAGCGGCCGTGGTCGTCGCGCGCCACCCAGATACGAAAGAAAGCCGCCGGCGTACGAGAGGCCTTGTCCTGCTCACCCCAGGGGTCTGTGCTGCGCTCGTTATCGGCCGCGATCGGACCGACCAGCACCCACAGCGGCGAATGCGCCGGCGCCACGTCGTCGATCTCGACCTCCTCCAGGCGTTGCCAGAGAAGCTGGTTCAAGCGTGGGCGCTGCGGCACGACGTTGCTGTAATAGAAGCTCTGGCGCTGGGCTTTTTCCCCATAAAGCTGGCTCATGGCGTAGTTGGGCGCCAGATGACCCCGATCGTAGGCCGGCCCGGCATAGATATGCGTATCCGTGACCGTATTAATGCGCGGGTCGTCGATGAACGGCGGGCGTGGCCGATTGACGTAGTCCACGACCGCCGTCAGACGATATGCCACCCATGCCGCTCGTCCACGCGCTGCGTCGTAGCCAATCACGAATCCATCGTTTTCGATAAGCCGTATATCCCGATCAGATGAACGCGGCAAACCCAGCTCTGCCGGCCATGACGCGTCGGCCCGCGCGGTCGGCGCGAGCGCGATGCTCGTAAGCAGGCAGAGTATGGCAATCGCGGGAACGATTGAATGCGCAAAGAGTCTATGATTCAAGCACGGATGATGTCGTAGAAAGCGGTTTATATGCATTGTTCAGGCAAAGATTTCTTTGCGAATAAAGCGTGATAGCCTCTCAACCATACTCAATTCGAGATCGACAAATGAACGCGGAACGCACTCTTCGAACTTCGCGCGCGCAGACAGCGCTGGCCACCAACAGCGTACTGCGCAACACCTACATGCTGCTGTCGCTGACGCTGCTGTTCTCAGCTCTGGTTGCCGGCACGGCGATGGCGCTCAACGCGCCGCACCCGGGGCTGATCATCACCCTGGTGGGCTATTTCGGTTTGCTGTTCGCGGTGGAGAAGACCAAGAACAGCGGCATGGGGCTGGTCAGCGTTTTCGCTCTGACCGGTTTCATGGGCTATACCATCGGCCCGATTCTCAATCTGTACATCAACAATTTCTCCAACGGCACCGAAATCGTCATGCTGGCGCTGGGCGGCACCGGCACGATCTTTCTGGGCATGTCGGCCTATGCGCTGGCCTCCGGCAAGCGCTTCAATCAGTGGGCCGGCATGTTGTTCATGGGCATTCTGGTTGCCTTCGTAATGAGCATCATCGCGGTCGTGTTCTCGATCCCGGCTCTGTCGATGGCGGTCTCGGCCCTGTTCGTGCTGCTGATGTCGGGCCTGATCGTCTATCAGACCGGCGAAATCGTGCACGGCGGCGAAACCAACTACATCACGGCGACCGTCACCCTGTTCGTGACCATCTACAACCTCTTCCTGAGCCTGCTGCAGCTGCTCGGCGTGTTCATGGGCGAGGAGTAGCGCCTAACGCCTTGAAAGGCGGGCAGTAACCAGACTGCCTCACAACCCGGAGCGCGTCCCGCGCTCCGGGTTTTTTTATTGCCGCGTCGGTTCATTCAGCCGCATATCGGGTCACGACAATGGCGAACAGCCATACCGCCCGAATCGAACCCGACCGGGTGCGCCGACCCGGGCCGGCGATAACCGCCCCGCGCACCGGCCCAGAGCGTAGTTCGACGCGCCGGGCGCGCGGCGCCAAGCAAGGATCATTCGCGTCAATTCGACGTTCTTGTGCGCACGCGTGAAGCACGCGCCGGGGCGTCAACGATCCGGGCGGAACCAGCCAAGCGTTTCGTTGAGCCGGACCACCTCGCCCACAATCAGCAGCGCGGGGCCCTCGATCGTTTCGCGGGCAACCCGTGCCGGCAGGTCGGCCAACGTGCCGACCACGAGCCGCTGGCGCACCGTCGTGCCTTCAATCACCAACGCCGCGGGCCAGTCGTCGCTAAGCCCATGTTCACGCAGCGCCTCACAAATGACCGGCAAGCTCTTGACCGCCATGAAGAACACGACCGTCTGACCGACCCGTGCCAGCTGCGGCCACGGCAGTTCCAGCTCGCCCTCCTTCAGATGACCGGTAACGAACGTCACCGACTGGGCATGGTCGCGATGGGTGAGTGGAATACCGGCATAGGCCGCACAGCCGCTCGCCGCGGTTATTCCGGGCACGACCTGGAACGGAATACCAGCATCGGCGAGCTGGGCGATTTCCTCGCCACCACGACCGAATACGAAGGGGTCCCCGCCTTTCAGGCGCAGTACGCGCTTGCCTTCGCCGGCCAGCCGTACCATCAGCGCATTGATGTCTTCCTGGGGCAAGGTATGGCGCGAGGCCCGCTTGCCGACATGAATACGCTCGGCCTTCGGGTTAGCCAGCTCGACGATCGCAGCCGGTATAAGGCTATCGAATAGCACGACATCGGCGCGTTGCATGAGCCGCAGCGCGCGCGAGGTCAACAAGTCCGGATCGCCCGGCCCGGCACCCACGAGATAGGCCTCGCCCCGGGTCGGTACCACCGGGCTGTCTTCGGCCAGAAGCTGATCGAGTTCCTCACGCGCCTGCGCGAGTCGCCCGGTAAACACCTTTTCGGCGATCGGTCCATCCAGTACCCGCGACCAGAAACGGGCGCGATGATGCCGCGGCAGCTTCTGCTTGACCACGTCGCGAAAATCCGCCGCCAGTCCGGCGAGATCGCCATAGGCGCGTGGCAGCCAGGCATCGAGGCGACTACGCAGAATACGGGCGAGCGTTGGCGCTTGGCCGTCGCTGGAGATGGCGATCTGCAACACGCCGCGGCGTACGACCGCCGGCACCAGAAAATCCGATGCGCCGGCATCGTCGGCGCGCTGAACCAGCGAACCGGCCTCGTGCGCGGCCGTGGCCACGGCGCTATTGATCGCGGGCTCATCGGTACAGGCGAACACGAGCGCGATACCGTCGACGTCAGCCGCTTCGAACGCCCGCTCGATCAGGCGTAGCCGATTTGAATCCGCCCATGCTCGTACCGCCTCGCCAACCGAGGGCGCAACCACCGTCACAGCGGCGCCGCTATCGAGCAGGCGCTCGATACGGCGCGTGGCCACAGGCCCTGCGCCGACCACCAGAACGGGGCGCCCGGCAAGGCGAACGAAAATCGGCAAACTGGAAACGTTTTTCGACAAAATAGCAGTCAGGGGGCAAGCCTCAGCCTGATGAGGTGAGCGACACGACGCTATCAAACAGCATGCTCGCGCCAATCACCAACAGCAGAACCGATATGATCGGCCGCAGCAGGCCATCGGGCAAGCGCGAACCCAGCCGCGTACCCAGATAGATACCCGGTATCGACCCGAGTAGCAGAAACCCGAGTACCGGTAGATCCGTGGTGCCAAGGCTCAGATGGCCCATGCCGGCCACCAGGGTCAGCGGCACGGCATGGGCGATATCGGTTCCCACGATCCGTATCGCCGCCCGGCGCGGATAGAGCAGCAGCAACAGCGTGGTACCGAGCACGCCCGCGCCGACCGACGACAGGGTGACCAGTACACCCAGCACCACCCCGCCCACGACCGTGATCGCCGGGCGTAGCGCCAACAGACGCGGCGGCAGGCCGGATTCGCCCAGGTTCTCCTCGCCGATACGGGCCATGATGCGCTTGCGTACCAGGGTAAGAACCGCGGTCGCGATGATCGCGACACACAAAGTGATCGTCATCAGGTGCTCGACCCAGGGGTCGAGCCCGACATAGTGCAGCCAGAAAATCGTGAGTACCGCAGCCGGCAGGCTGCCGCTGGCCATCAGCCCCACCACCGACCAGTCCACGGTCTGCTGGCGGCCGTGCAGCCAGGTTCCGAACCCCTTGGTTCCGGCGGCATACAGCAGGTCGGTGCCCACCGCCGCGGAGGGGGCAAAGCCAAAGATCAGAATCAACAGCGGCGTCATCAGGGAACCACCGCCGACACCGGTCACGCCGACGGCTACGCCGACCAGCAACCCGGCTAGGCTGAACGCAATCATCGTCTGCGCTACTCTCGGAGCAAGCAAGAAAGCGCGCAGGCTATCAGGTGGCTGTCAAATCGGATAGAACTATATATTCATGCTTTAATAAGATAACGGCATAACGTGATCGACCCTTTCCTGCCATGAAATTGCGCCAGCTCGTCTATATCAACGAAGTCGCCAAGCGTCGACTCAACATCACCGCCGCGGCAGAAGCGCTGCATACCTCCCAGCCCGGGGTAAGCAAGCAGATCCGGCTGCTCGAAGAAGAGCTCGGCGTGCTCGTGTTCGAACGCAACGGCAAGCATCTGGATCGCATCACGCCCGCGGGCGCACGGATTCTGGAGACCACCCGCCGTATTCTCTCCGAGGTCGAGAACATCACCCGCACGGCCAGCGAGTTCGCCGACGCGGATCGCGGATCGCTGTGCGTAGCCACCACCCATACCCAGGCCCGCTATGCCCTGCCGCCCGTGGTCGACGCCTTTCGTCGCGAATATCCTCAGGTGTCGCTGCATCTCAACCAGGGCGCGCCGCCCCAGATCGCCGGCTGGGCCGCCGCCGGGGATGCCGACTTCGCCATCGCCACCGAAGCCCTGGAGCACTACGACGAACTGGTGATGCTGCCCTGCTATCACTGGAACCGCTGCGTGCTCGTGCCCCGCGATCATCCGCTGGCCGATACGCCCAGGCTGGAACTGGCCCGGCTCGCCGAGCAGCCGATCGTGACCTACACCTTCGGTTTTACCGGACGTTCGCATCTGGACGCCGCGTTCGAAGCCGAGGGCCGCACCCCCAACGTGGTGCTCACCGCGGTGGACGCGGACGTAATCAAGACCTATGTACGCCTGGGGCTCGGCGTGGGCGTGATCGCGAACATGGCCTACGACCCGGTCGCCGACGCCGACCTTGTACGTCTGGACGCCAGCCACCTGTTCGCCTCCAGCACCACGCATATCGGCTTTCGGCACAACCTGTTCCTGCGCGGCTATATGCGCCGCTTCATCGAGATCTTCGCGCCGCATCTGACCAGCGCGGTGCTCGACGAGGCCCTGGCCGAATACCCGGGTGCCCGCTACGACGCGCTGGTCAAGCAGCTCTGGGCCGAACTGCCCGAACTGTAGTGTTGCCTTCGGCCTGTCGTCACGGGATATGCGATCGCAATCCCCAACGAATAATGATCGGTCGGAGGCAATCCGGCGTTACGGTTCATGGGCTGGCTCGCTGACGTGGCACATGACGTGGCACAACCACGCGGCACTCGCGATGCCTTGTCCTGCCGCGGCCTGGTCGCCGATGCGGTGGCCTATCTCGCGACGACAGGCCCAAGGGCCGTGTCTTCGCGGTCATGTGCGGACCACCGGCTTGCTTGAATTCAACCAGCCGCGTTTCACACATAGCCAGGTCGGTCTTTAGTCGACCGACACGCCTGCCCGCACCCGAAACCGGGTGCAGGCGCGCACGCCATCCATGACGAATCAGGCTTCGATACGCGTTACCCCGCCCATGAAGGGCTGCAACGCGGTCGGAATATCCACGCTGCCGTCCGCGTTCTGGTAGTTCTCCAGCACGGCCACCAGGGTGCGCCCGATGGCGAGCCCCGACCCGTTGAGCGTATGCAACAGCACCGGCTTGCCGGTTTCGGGGTCGCGATAGCGTGCGCCCATGCGCCGGGCCTGAAAATCGGTGCAGTTGCTGCACGAGGAAATCTCGCGATAAGTGTTCTGGCTCGGCAGCCACACTTCCAGATCGTAGGTCTTGGCCGCGGCAAAGCCGATATCGCCGGTGCAGAGCGTGACCACGCGATACGGCAGCGCAAGCCCCTGGAGGATGGACTCGGCGCTGGCGGTCAATGCTTCCAGCGCCGCGGTCGATTCACTCGGCGCCACGATGTTCACCATCTCCACCTTCTCGAACTGGTGCTGGCGAATCATGCCGCGCACGTCGCGCCCGGCCGCGCCCGCTTCGGCACGAAAGCACGGCGAATGGGTCACGAACTTCAGCGGCAGCCGATCGTGCTCGACGATTTCGTCGGCCACGATATTGGTCATCGGCACTTCGGCGGTGGGAATCAGGTAGTAGTCCTCGGGCTCGGCGAGCCGGAACAGGTCTTCGCCGAACTTGGGCAGCTGACCGGTGCCGTAGAGCGATTTCGAGTTGACGATATAGGGCACGTTCAACTCGGTATAGCCGTTGGCAGTATGCGTGGCGAGCATGTAGGCAATCAACGCCCGGTGCAGTCGGGCCACGCCACCCTGGAGCACGGTAAAGCGCGCGCCGGTGAGCTTGGCGGCAGTGGCCGCATCCAGGCCGTCGAGCATTTCGCCGATCTCGACGTGGTCGCGCACCTCGAAATCGAAGGCGCGCGGCTCGCCCCAACGCCGCGTTTCGACGTTGTCGTCCTCGCTGGCGCCGACCGGTACATCATCCGCGACCAGATTGGGCAGGCCGGCCCGAATGGCGTCCTGTTCTTGCTGGATGGTGTCCAGCTCGGCCTTGGCCGCATCGAGCTGGTCGCCCAGATCGCCCACCTCGGCCTTGAGCGGTTCGATATCCTCGCCGGCAGCCTTGGCCTTGCCGATTGCCTTGGATCGCCGATTACGCTCGCCCTGCAGTTCTTCGGTGCGCGTTTGCAGCGTCTTGCGGCGCGCATCGAGATCGGCATAGGCCGAGGCGTCGAAATCGAAGCCGCGCTTTTTCAGCGCCGCCGCGACGGCCTGTGGATCGTTGCGAAGCAGGCGGGGATCGAGCATAACGTCGTCGTCATTGGATTTGCGCGGCATTATATGGGGCACAGCCGCCGCCTGCAGCCCGACAGCCGTCGGCGGCAAGCTGCATGGGCCACCGTAGCCCGAACCGATCCGAATAGAGACGGCCGCCAGCGGCCGCGGGGGAATTCGTCATCATAAGCGCCTGGATACTGGTTACCAGCTCGATCGTCTATATCGGCATCCTGTTCGCGATCGCCCACTTCGGCGACCGCCGCGGCCGGGCGAACAAGCGCCCGGGCTCGCGCCCGGTGGTGTATGCGCTGTCGCTGGCGGTCTACTGCACGTCATGGACATTTTTCGGCAACGTCGGCAGCGCGGCAACGCACGGCTGGACCTATCTGCCCATCTATGTCGGGCCGATGTTCGCGTTGCTGGTGCTGTCACCGATCCTGCGCAAGATGTTGCTTATCGCCAAGCAACAGAACACCACATCGATCGCCGACTTCATCGCCGCGCGCTATGGCAAGTCCCAGGGGCTGGCGGCGCTGGTGTCGGGCATCGCCCTGTTCGTGGTGCTGCCCTATATCGCCTTGCAGCTCAAAGCGCTGACCATGTCGTTCTATACCCTCACGCAGGGCGCACAGATAGCCAACGCCGACGCCAAGCCGCATGTGCCCTGGGTGGATACCGGGCTTTATGTCGCGGTGTTGATGGCCGTGTTCACCATTTTCTTCGGCACCCGGCACGTGAACCCGCGCGAGTCGCATCAGGGCCTGATCCTGGCGATTGCCTTCGAGTCGGTGGTCAAACTCGCTGCCTTTCTGTTCGTGGGCCTGTTCGTGGTCTACGGCATGTTCAACGGCCTGGGCGACCTGTTCGCTCAAGCCGGGCAAATCGACAAGTTCAACCAGTTGTTCGACGCGCCGCTGCTGGATGCCCGCTTTGCAACCACCTGCATCCTCGCCGTCGGCGCCACGCTGTGCCTGCCGCGCCAGTTCCACGTCGGCGTGGTGGAAAACACCGACACGCGCGACCTGAATACGGCGCGCTGGCTGTTTCCGCTGTATCTGCTGCTGATGTCGCTGTTCGTGATCCCACTGGCCGCTGCCGGCCTGGTGCTGTTCGAACCGGGCCAGGTCAATCCCGATCGTTTCGTGCTCGCCCTGCCGCTGGCGGCCGACGCGCCCGGCGTGGCCCTGGCCGCCTATATCGGCGGCGTATCGGCGGGCACCAGCATGGTGATCATGGCCACGGTGACGCTGGCGACCATGCTCTGCAACGAAGTCGTGGTCCCGCTGATACTGCGTATCCCGCGCCTGGGCTTCATCGGCCGCCGCGATATCGGCAACGCGCTGCTGCATATCCGGCGCGGGCTGATCGTGCTGATTCTGTTTCTGGCCTGGTGCTGCTACCGCCTGTTCGGCAACTCGGAGGCCCTTGCATCCATCGGGTTGCTGTCCTTCGCCGGCGTCGCGCTGTTTCTGCCGCCGCTGATCGGCGGGCTGTACATCCGCGCCATCGGTCGGCGCGGGGTCGTCGCAGGGCTGGCCGCGGGGTTGGGCGTCTGGATCTATACGCTGGTGCTGCCCAACCTGGCCGCGGTGGGCTGGCTGGATGCCGGCTGGGTGGCCACCGGGCCGTTCCATATCAGCTGGCTCACGCCGCATGCGCTTTTCGGCTACGACTTCGGCGATACGCTCACCCACGGCGTGTTCTGGATCCTGCTGGTCGATATCGTCGTCATGACCGGCGTATCGCTCAACAGCTCGACCAGCCTCATCGAACGCGCCCAGGCCATCGCCTTCGTCGATCTCGGCCTGCAGCGGGCCCAGCGTCGCCGTACGGAGACCCGCCAGCCGGCGATCCGCGTCGCCGAGCTGGAAGTGCTGCTGCAGCGCTTTCTCGGCGTGCAGGCGGCGCATGCCGCGCTCAACGAATATGCCGGCAACCACGACCGCGAAATTCTGTCGAATCAGCTCGTGGATGCGCATTTGCTGCAGTTCGCCGAACGCCGGCTCGCCGGCGTGGTGGGCAGCGCCTCGGCACGGCTCATGCTCGCATCCGGGCTACGCCAGCGCGATCTGGCGATCGAGGACATGGTGCGTCTGATCGACCGTACCGCCGACGCGGTACAGTTCAACCGCAGCGTATTGCAGGCCGCCCTGGAAAATATCGAACAGGGCATTTCCGTGATCGATCAGGACCTGCGACTGGTGGCCTGGAATACGCGGTATCTCGAGCTGTTCGAATATCCGCCCGGGCTGGTACGCACCGGCCGCCCGGTGGCTGATCTGATTCGCTTCAACGCCATGCGCGGGGAATGCGGCCCGGGCCCGGTCGAAGAACATGTGCGCAAGCGCCTGGCGCATATGCGTGAAGGCCGGGCGCATCGCTTCGAACGTCACCGACATAACGACACCGTGCTGCAGATGACCGGCAGCCCCATGCCTGGCGGCGGCTTCGTTACCACCTTCAACGACATCACCGCCTTCAAGCGCACCGAAGCCGCGCTGACCCGGGCCAACGAACAGCTCGAAGCCCGCGTGACCGAACGGACCGCGGCCCTCAGCCGCGCCAACGAAGGGCTACGCCGGGAAAACGATCAACGCGCCGCGGCCCAGCAGGCAGCCCAGCAGGCACGCCGGGAGGCCGAACGCGCCAACCTGAGCAAGACCCGCTTTCTGGCCGCTGCCAGCCACGATCTGCTGCAGCCGCTGAATGCCGCGCGTTTGTTCGCCGCCACGGCCCGAGAACGCGGTCATGCCGACCAGACCGAGGCACTGACCCATATCCAGACATCACTGGAGGCGGCGCAGTCGCTGCTCGAGCCGCTACTGGATATATCCAAGATCGATGCCGGCGCCTGGGACGTCAGCCCGCGCGCTTTTGCGCTGACGCGCGTGCTCGACCCGCTCACCGCCGAGTTCTCCGTACTGGCACAGGAGGCAGGCCTGGATCTGCACAGCGTAACGTCAAGCTGCTGGGTGCGCTCCGACCCCGCCCTGCTACGCCGTATTCTGCAGAACTTTCTCTCCAACGCCGTACGCTATACCCCGCGGGGCCGCGTGCTGCTGGGCGTACGTCGCAGCCGCGATCACGTGCGCA
The DNA here is from genome assembly GCA_002433465.1 of Salinisphaera sp. UBA6602. Lineage (GTDB taxonomy): Bacteria > Pseudomonadota > Gammaproteobacteria > Nevskiales > Salinisphaeraceae > Salinisphaera. The sequence continues at coordinate 6,082 of DJIE01000088.1, read as the reverse complement.
TACAGATCTGGGATACCGGCCCCGGGATCGCGGACGAACAACTGGGCACGATCTTCGAAGAATTCTCGCGCGGCGCTTCCACCGCCGTCTCGGGCGATCGTGGCCTCGGCCTGGGCCTGTCGCTGGCCGATCGCATGGCGCGCCTGCTGGGCCATCGCATCGAGGTACGCTCGAAGCTCGGCCACGGCACCCTGTTCTGTCTGGAGGTGGAACGCGCAGCGCCGGGCGACGATACCGATACCCAAAGCCGTGTGCTCAATCCCGCCGACGAAGCCCAGGCGCTGGCTGGGTGTCAGATTCTGTGCGTGGATGACGACAACGCATCGCTCGATGCGCTCACCGGCCTGCTCGAACGCTGGCAGGCCGAATGCATCACCGCGCCCGCCGAGGACGCGGCCGCGGTGGCCACCGACCTGGATATCGAGATCGCGGTGCTGGATTTCGACCTGGGCAGCAACACCCCGAACGGCCTGGAGCTGGCCGCCCGCCTGCTCGAGGTGCGCGATCTGCGCTGTCTTCTGATTACCGCCAACCGCGATCGCGCGATCGTCGACCGCGCCCGGGCCATGGGCGTAAACGTGCTTTACAAGCCGCTGGAACCGGCGAAGCTGCGGGCCACGCTGGCCATGCTTGCCCGTGCTTGAGGCCCGGGCTCAGGCCTCGCCGTTGCTCGGTGCCCCCGGCGCGCTTCGGCCGTAGCTTGCCCAGTCGATTTCCAGGCTGCGCGCGGCGATAACGGCCTGGGTGCGCGTATGCACACCCAGCTTGCGCAGAATCGCGGTGATATGCGCTTTCACCGTCGCCTCGGAAATATCCAGGTCGATCGCGATCTGCTTGTTGAGCAGGCCGTCGGTCAGCATGACCAGTACCCGCTGCTGCTGCGGCGTGAGCAGCGCCAGCTTATCGGTGAATTCGTTATCGCTGTTGGGTACTTCATCGACCGCCTCCGGCGCCCAGCGATCGCCGGCCAGTACGGTATCGATCGCGTGCGCCATCGTTTCTGGCGATGCCGATTTCGGGATGAAGCCGGCCGCACCATGATCCAGCGCTGCGCGGGCGACACCCGCGTCCTCGTAAGCCGAGACCACGATCACCGGCAATGCCGGCGCCACGCTGCGCGCATGCACCAGGGCCGAATAACCGCGTGCGCCCGGCATGTTCAGATCCAGCAGCAGCAGATCCAGATCGCTGTTGCGTTTCAACATATCGCTGAGTTCGTCGAACGAACCTACGGTTTCAAGCACCGGCGAGTCCAGGCATTGCTTGACCGCCTGGCTCAGCGCAGAACGAAACAAGGGATGGTCATCTGCAATTAGAACTTTCATCGCGCCTCTGAAGAGTAGGCCGCCATACCCCGCACCGGTCGGCGACGATCGATGTCGTGATCATAAACGACATACGAGCTTCATACCTACGCCGTAAAGAAGAGAAACCCGCCGCGAGCCGTATCTCGCCTTAGGCTGGCAGGGCCTCGCCGACCCGAAGACGCGCGCAGGAAAATATGTCTTTTCAAACCGTCCAATGCGATTACGGCGCTTTTAGCGTTTCATCTCGCAATGTCGCAGTAGTGCCCGTACTATTGCGCGCAATATAATGCTTCGCCAATGATCCCCATGCCGTACCGCCATCTCGTTTTCGACGTAAACGAAACCCTGCTTGATCTGGCACCGCTGGATCCGGTCTTTGAATCGCTGTTCGGCAGCGCCGATGCGCGCGAGCGCTGGTTCGCAAACCTGTTGCATTGGTCCACCGTTACGACGCTGACCGGCGAATATCGCGACTTCAGCCAGCTCGCCGATGCCTGTCTGGATGCCATGGCCGGAACCGACGAACTGGCCAGCGAAGACAAGCAACGGGTGTTCGACACCATCGCCCAGCTGGCGCCCTGTCCGGAAGTGCCCGAAGCGCTCGCAACCCTTCGCGATCACGGTTTCAAACTGGTCGCCCTGACCAACTCCGCCCAGAAAACCGTTGATCAGCAGTTTGCGAACGCCGGGCTCGCATCGTTATTCGACCACGTGTTGTCGGTCGACCATGCGCGCAAATACAAGCCGCACCCGGCCGCCTATGCGGTCGCCGCGCAGGCGCTGGACTGCGACCTGTTTTCTCTACGCATGATCGCCGCGCACGACTGGGATATAACCGGCGCGATACGTGCCGGCTGTGCGGGTGCATTCGTCGCCCGCAACGGTCAGACCATCAACCCGGTGGGCGAAGCACCGGATATAGTCGGCGCCGATCTAAACGAAGTCGCCCGGCGTATTATCGAGCAAGATACGCAATAACCCATGTTGTGAGCCCGACATGGAACTCTATGGTCGTTCGGGTTGATAACGCGCGTGTACGCCAGCACGCGCGCCACGGCCACCGGTCGTGACGCTATTGAAAGAAACGACGGATAAGAGCGCGGCGCGACGATTTCATTAGCGTTAACACGCCCTAATGAAACATCTGCATTTGTTGATGCGCGGTGGCTACCGATTGCCGGAACGCGGCCATGAACGTCTCGGGCTCGATACCCAAGGCCTGGAGCCGAGCCCAGGGCACCTGCTCCAGTTCGCCGCGTTCGTGTGCGAGTGTGGCATCCAGAATGACGCCCAGCGGGCCCTGGCGATCGAGCAATGCCGTCACGATCTTGGGGTCGAAAGGCGCCTGGGCCAGCACCTCGGCCAGTGGCCGATCGGTGAATGCGTCCAGACACGACAACAGCCCGATCATGAACCCCATCGGGCCGTCGCAGCCGGCCCGATGCTCGCAGAGCGTCTGACAGATAAAGCTGCGGCTGATGGCAATGTATTGCAGGGCCAGTGGTTTGCGCTGAAGACCAGACAAGGCCAGCAGGCTTGCGAAGGCACGCAGTCGATTCAGACCCAGGGCAAGAATCGCCCGGTCGAGCGAGGTGATCTCCCGTGCCATACCGAACAGCGATGAGTTGACGAGCTTGAGCACCCGCAGGCTCAGATACGGATCCTCGCTTACGGTACGCCCGATCTGATCGATACCGGCATTCGGATCATTCAGGCGTGCGAGCAGCTCGAGAATTCGGACATGCGCGGCGGGTAATGGCCGGCCGAAAACGGCCTCGGGGCGCGCCAGGAAATACCCCTGAAACAGATCGCAGCCAAGTTGGCGGCACTGCTCGAAGTCTTCATGCGTCTCGATTTTTTCGGCGAGAAGCGTGATCTGCGGATATTGCGTGCGCAGCGCCTCGATGGCCTGCGCGAGCGACGCGTTCGAGTAGGCCGGATATTCGAGCTTGACGATATCGGCATAAGACAACAGCGGATGGTCCGCGTCGGGCCGAGTATAGTCGTCGAGGGCGATCTTAAAGCCCAAACGGCGCAGGTTCGTAAGCGCCTCGAACACCACCGGCGTGGCGTTGACGCTTTCGAGGACTTCCACCACCAGGAACGCGGGGTCGAACGGCAGATCCTCGGCGATCGTCTGCTCGGTGAAGTTCACGAACGCCGGATTGCCCTCGCAGACGACTTCGATATCGGCTTCTGAAAAGGCATTGACCAGAACGCTGCGGGTCGCCGCTTCGCCGTCGAAAACGACGGGCGCACTCAAGGCGCTGGCGCTTTGGCGAAACAGTAGCTCGAAGCCACGGCGCGTCGCATCGCGATCGTAGATCGGCTGTCGCGCAAAGAGAATATCGGTTGTGTTGCTGGCGTTGGTTGGGTCTGCCGACATTAAAACGCAATCCTTGGATATCGGAACCTCTAGATACGACATATCGGCACCGCCGGACGAACGTTTTGCGCAAAAATCGCGGCGCCCCCCTGCCCGCGTGGCGCGGGCGGTGCTATGTTCGGGAGTTGCGACTGGATGCGCGACCGGCAGGCGACGTACGTTTATTCCTTTATCGGCCAAAGAGAAAATTAATCTAGTCGCTTTTGAATCGCGCGGTGCTCGGCGAAGACTCGATGGTCGGCAACTGCGGCCACGCGCGGCCCAAACGTTCCGGGAAGACTGCGAAATCGAGCCGATACGGGATGTATCAATCCGCAGCAGAACGGCTGGCTGCGGCAGCTTTTTTCAACGCCATCGAAAGAAACGCTGGCACCGTCCGTCCTCTCTCAGAGTGGCTTAACGGCCCCGGCCGGGGCGCGCGTGCTCTCGCATACGCGTGCTATCAACCCAAGAATGATTTATTCAATGATCTATTCGTGGGCCCGGGGAATAATCAGATCCTGGCTAGCGGTTTTCGCCTGGGTCCGACGTGCCCTGCGCATGGCTGCGGCTTACACGTTGCGGTGCCTGGGCATCCTGCGCGCGCAGGCGCGCCAGCTTTTCGCCGATCTTGATTTCCAGGCCGCGGGCCACCGGCTCGTAGTAGCGCGTGCCGGCCAATTCTTCGGGTAGATAGCTGTCGCCGGCGGCATAGCCGTCGGCCTCGTTATGGGCATAGCGATAGCCCTCGGCATAGCCGAGGTCTTTCATGAGCTTCGTGGGTGCGTTACGAATATGCATCGGCACTTCCAGCGTGCCGTGCTCGCGCGCGTCGCGCCAGGCGGCGTTGAACGCCATGTACACCGCGTTCGACTTGGGCGCACAGGCCAGATAGACCGCGGCCTGGGCGATGGCGAGCTCGCCCTCCGGCGAGCCCAGGCGTTCGTAGGTGTCCCAGGCATCGAGCGTGAGTCGCAGCGCGCGCGGGTCGGCGTTGCCGATGTCTTCGCTGGCCATGCGGGTGACCCGCCGTGCCACGTAGCGCGGGTCACAGCCGGCCTCGAGCATGCGCGACAGCCAGTAGAGTGTGGCGTCGGGGTCGCTGCCACGCACGCTCTTGTGCAGGGCCGACATCTGGTCGTAGAAGTAATCGCCGCCCTTGTCGAAGCGGCGCAGCCCTTCACGCAGCACTTCATCCAGATCGGCCTGGGTGATTTCACCGCGCCCATCGTCGCGCCCGGCGGCGATATCCGCGGCCAGCTCAAGGAGATTCAATGCCCGGCGGGCATCGCCGTCGGCGCGGGCAGCCAGCTGGTCGCGCAGTTCCGCCGACATGTCCAGTTCGCGTTCGCCCAGGCCGTGTTCGCCATCGGCGAGCGCGCGGTCGATGAGTTCGCGCACCACGCCCGGCTCGAGCGCGCGCAGCACGTAGGTGCGCGTACGCGACAACAGCGCGTTGTTGACCTCGAACGAGGGATTTTCGGTGGTCGCGCCCACGAGCACGACGGTGCCGTCCTCCACATAGGGCAACAGGCCGTCCTGCTGGGCCTTGTTGAAGCGGTGCACTTCGTCGACGAACAACAACGTACCGCGGCCTTCGACTTCACGCGCCTTGCGGGCTTCGGCCACCGCCGCACGAATGTCCTTAACCCCGGCCATCACTGCCGAAATCTGCACGAAACGGATATCCACTTCGGCCGCCAGCAGGCGCGCGAGCGTGGTCTTGCCG
>DJIE01000088.1:0-385 GCA_002433465.1 Salinisphaera sp. UBA6602 | reverse complement strand
CAGCAGGCGCGCGAGCGTGGTCTTACCCGTGCCGGGCGGGCCCCAAAGAATCATGGAATGGATACGCCCGGCCGCCAGTGCCCGGGCCAGCGGTTTGTCCGGACCCAGGATATGCGTCTGGCCGACATAGTCCGCCAGACGCGCCGGGCGCATGCGGTCCGCCAAGGGCCGGCCGGCGCTGGCGGTGGAGCTATCGAGGTTGATCTGTTTTTGCTGCGACACGCGCGTCAAGATACCCGAGCCAGCGCATTGCCCCAAGGCGTGCAAGTGCCACACCCGCGACCACGCCAAAGGCGTCGGCCATCAGATCGTGCCAATCCGCGCTTCGATAGGGCGTGAACGACTGCGCAACTTCAATGAATGCGCCAAACAGAATCATGATCAC
>DJIE01000030.1 GCA_002433465.1 Salinisphaera sp. UBA6602 | reverse complement strand
CCCGGCCGCTAAGCGGTTTGGCCCAAAAGGCCGCGCTACGGCGTTGCATGGTTGGGTCATACATTGGCTATGACGCGGCGCCATGCGCCTTGTATCGCAGCCTTTTGGAACTCAAACGCGACCGTGGATGAATAGATCAGAGGTTTCCTGATCCGGCATCAAGACGGCTGCCTGCGGCAGCCTTTTCAACGTGGCGGAACAATAACCGCCGACACCTGTAGTCGGTCCTCGTCCTGGCCTCACGAGCGTTTGCCGTGGCGCGCCTGCTTTCGCAGGCGGGCGTTATCAGGCCGAAAATCAGCTATTGAATCATCTGTTCCAGGGCCGGGTTAATAACGCACCAGCGCCTGCCCCACGCGCCGCAGCCGCGGCAGTTCGTCGAGCAGCTGGGCGAGCTGGCCGCGGATCAGGCGCTGGGGCTCGCTTTCGCCCAGCGGCATGGCCATGAGCGCTTCGCGCAGGCTTTGCTCGTATTCGCTGTCCACGGGCATGGGTTCCCCGCGCACAAGAGCATGCCCGGCTTCTTGCAGCGTATCGGCGATATAGGAGGCCACCTGTTCGAGCAGCGTATTGCCGGCATGGGCTGACAGCACCTGGCGGTGTGCGCCCAGCGTGGACAGATGCGCGATCAGCGTCTGCGCACTGGCCAGCACGGCCAACGCCTGTTTGCTGTCGGCACGCGCGCCGTGCGGATCCTTGAGCGCGGACGACACGTGCGTGCTTACGGATGCATCCGCGTTATGCGCATCCCGACGGGCGATGCGATAGTCGAGATCGTCGCGTTTGCCATGGCGATACTGAACGAAGATCGCGCGCAGATAGCGGCCGTTGGCAGACAGTGCATCGGCCAGCCGCTGGTGCAGTTCGCGCGAACGCCAATCCGGCAGCACCAGCCGCATGGCGGCAAATGCGATCGCGCCGCCGATAAGGGTATCCAGCAGACGCGGCACGATCAGGTCGAAGCCGTTGCCGACCTGGTTGAACGCGAGCAGCACGAGCACGCTGATGGCCGCCGCAGCCACGACATAACGTCGAAACCGGGTGGCGAAAAACGTAACCCCCGCTGCGACTGTAAGCAGCAGCTGGATTTCGCTTCCCGGAAACAGCTTGAGCAGAGCCCAGCCCACGATCAGGCCAAGCGCCGTGCCGCCCACCCGCTGGATCGCGCGCTTTCGAGTCGCGCCATAGTCGGGCTGGCACACCAGCATCACGGTCAACAGAATCCAGTAGCCCTGCTCCGGGTGCACGATCTTGAGCACCGCATAACCCACCAGCATCGCCAGCCCCAGTCGCAGGCCGTGGCGAAAACGCGCCGAGGCCGGCGTGAGCTCAACCGCCGCGCGGCGTAGTCCCTCGCCGAAACTGGCCGGGGCCGGATTCTGCAGACGTCCTTCGTCGACCTGCTCGGCCGGGGCCTTGGCGGTTGCGACACGCTCGGCCAGGGAATCGAGATTGTCGGCCAGTTCCTCAACCACGGTCAGCAGCTCGCGCCCGGGCGCGTTTTCACGCTCGCGCTGATAGGCAAGCGCCGCATCGAATTCGTGGCGCGCCGTATTCACCGCCGTAAACCCAAGGCTGTTCTGATAGCGCAGCCCGGCGGCACGCTGGCGACAGGCCCCGGCCACGGCCGTGACCAGCCGCTGTGCGCGAAACATCAGGTCGCTGTGAAAGAAGGCGTGGGTCAACCTTGAATAGGGATGATGCGATGAGGCCGCGCGTTCGTGAATATCCTGGGCGGCCAGGTACAGGCGCAGGTTTTCGTTCATGGCCGAGCGCGAGCGGCGGCCGTCGAGCCGGTCGATGAGTGCAAGCCGGGCCTCGTTGAGCGCGGCCACCACGGCCGCGTTGGCATGGGCCAGCGCATTGCGACAGGCCACGATATCCACGCCGCGGCTGGGCTCGAACAGGCGTGCCTTGCAGTCCAGATAATCGCCGAGCGCGTCGTAGAGCCTTGCCAGCGCATGGCGTACCGGCCGATGCACGAACACCGCGTTCCATGCCAGCGACAGCAGCCCGTACCAGCCGGCACCGGCCACCAACAGCGCCGGCTGATACCAGAAGGCATCGGTCACGGGATGCTGATCGCGCCCGATCATGCCGTACACCGCCAGCAGCAGCGTGGCATTGCTGATGGTTGCATAGCGCGGGCTGGCGGCCCCCATCATCACAAGCACGAACGGGCCCAGCGCAAGGGCGACGCCGAACACCACGGTACGCTCGAACAGCAGCTGGACCAGCAGCGCGGCCAGCGCAAAGCACAGCAACGTCACCGCCAGGGCCGTCGCGCGCCGTCGCCAGCTGTCGTCGGTTTCCGCGATCGCGGCCGCGATCACGCCAAGCATGAGCGGAATCAGCTCGCGAACGTTATCGCCCAGCCCGGCATAGAGCATGACGCCGGCCAGCGCAGCGAACACGCGCAGCGCATCGGCAAAGCGCTCGAAGGCCAGCAGGTATTGGAGACGGTGCCAACGCAATCCGAAGATCCCGGCGGAAATTCAACCGTCGTATTCTAGACGGTCGCAGCACGGCTACGCTGACCATCGAACAGCGTTTTGTGCCAAGCGTGCCCTGCGCGCCCGGCAGGCAACGTGAATATGACAGGTCGGGGACGACGCACGCGCGGCAAACGTATACCCTGCCACGCGCCGCGCCCGCTGGTGGCGCAGATCACGGCCGGCGTTGCCGGCAGCCGACCGGGAAGACCGTGCAGATTCTGTTATTCAACCTCGCTGCGTTCGCCGGTGCCTGTGCCCAGGGCATGACCGGCTTTGGCTCGGGCACGCTCACCGCCTCGCTGCTGGTGATGCTGTTTCCATTTCGCGATGTGGTCGCGACCGTGGCCATGCTGGTACTCGTGCCCAACCTGATGCTCCTGTGGCTGACCCGCCACGAAATGGACTGGCACCGCGGCCCGGTGGCCGCGCTCGGCCTGTCCCTGGGCATTGTCGTGGGTGGCCAGCTGCTGGCGATTCTGCCGGCCGAGCTGCTGCGCCGCGGGCTGGGCATGGCAATACTGGTATACGTCGGCCTCATGCTCTGGCGCACGCCGACGCCCGAACAGGCACCGCCGCGCTCGGTTCGCGAAGGCGGCTTTCTGTTCGGCAGCGGCGCGGCGGCCGGCGTGGTCGTGGGGGCGGTGGGCGTCTCGCCGATCCCGCTTTTGATCTACGTGAGCCTGCGCTATCCCAAGCAGATCGCGCGTTCGGTGCTTACGCTCGCGTTTTTCTGCGGCACCATCACCCAGAACATCGTTTACTACCATCTCGGCCTGCTCACCGGCGAGCTGGCGCTCATGGCGCTGTTCACAGTGCCGGGCATCGCACTGGGCCTATTGGTCGGCAACCGGCTGCACTACCGAATCAACCAAAAGACCTTTGCACGAGCGCTGGCTCTCATTCTGTTGTTGCCGGCACTGCGCCTGGTCTGGGGTTGATCGGGCCCTCGGCGTGGGCCACGCCGATCCGAACGCATACGGGCATTGCGCCCCACCCATGCCCACGGGCATGATTCGAACGGTGAAATATCGGTTATTGCCGTGTGTTTACGTGAACGAACCCCGTTATTCACGGGCGAAGCGGTCATCCACGCCACAAAAACGATTTGCGATCGTAAATCATCTGTTCGGCAGGCACCGATGCTGACGTCATGACGGCCCGCGCGTCCCGTACTTGGTGCCGGTCGTCGAGAATAATTCGTGTATCGTGAACGTGATACGCCATAATAGGGACAATGGCGATAACTGTTTAAGCCTGCGGCCGCTTCGGTGGTCGCCTCGGGCGCCGAGGCGGCGGATCATGGTCCCGGCTTCGGCCAATCAATGAGTTCCTTCATGCGCAAGCTTGCCCTCCTGATTCTAATTGCCTTGTTCGTGTTCGCGCAGAGCGGCTGCGCGGCCGATTCGCCCGCGGATCCGGAGCCGGTACCCGACGCCGGTGGCGGCACCGCCGAAGGCTATTCGCCTCTGGTACCCGACGATAACCAGGCCAAGATCGACCGCGAAATCGTCAAGCAGCTGCAGCAGAACCATTACAACAAGGTCGAACTCAACGACGAATTTTCCGAGAAGTTCTTCAACGCCTATCTCGACGAGCTCGACGGCACCCGCGGCGTATTCCTGCAATCGGATATCGATCGGCTGCGCGACAAGTACGAGCACGCGCTCGACGACGAGCTCAAGCAAGGCCAGACACGCGCAGCCTTCGATATCTACAACACATATCAAAAGCGGCGTATTCAGATCGACCAGTGGGCCCTGGAGCGTATTTCCCAGGGCATCGACAGCTTCGACATCAGCGATGACGAGAGCTTCGATATCGACCGCGAGAACGCCCCCTGGCCGGCCGACGCAGCCGCGCGCGAAGCGCTTTGGACCCAACAGCTCGAGAACCAGCTGATCAACCTCAAGCTCAACGATCTCGACGAAGCCGAAGTGGAAAAACGCCTGACCCAGCGTTACTCCAACGAACTCAAGCAGCTGCGCCAGACCGAGCCGATGGATGCGTTCTCGGCCTATATGGACGCTTATACGCACAGCTACGACCCGCACACCGACTATTTCTCGCCGCGGCGCTCGGAAGATTTCAATATCGACATGAATCTTCAGCTGCAGGGCATCGGTGCCGAGCTGCGCTCCAAGAACGGCTATGCCGAGCTGGTACGCCTGATCCCGGGCGGGCCGGCGGCGAAATCCGGCAAGCTCAAGCCCACCGACCAGATCATCGCCGTGGGCCAGGGCGAAGACGGCGAGTTCACCGACGTGGTGGGCATGCGCCTGGACGAAACGGTGCAGCTCATCCGCGGCGAAAAAGGCAGCACCGTGCGCCTGCAGATCTCGTCGCAGGACGGCAGCCAGACCAAGACGGTGACGCTGGTACGCGACAAGATCGAGCTCAAGGATCAGGCCGCCCGCAAGCAGATCATCCAGCTCGAACGCGGCGGCCAGACCGTGGACGTGGGGCTGATTACTCTGCCCTCTTTCTACAACGGCACCGCCAAGGACGTGAAGAACCTGGTGGTCGAGCTCAAGAAGAACAAAGACCTTGCCGGCATCGTGCTCGACCTGCGTAACAACGGCGGCGGCGCGCTCGGCGAGGCCATGAAGCTGACCGGCCTGTTCATGAATTCGGTGCCCGTGGTGCAGATTCGCGATGCCGACGGCAACGTACAGGTGCTGGGCGATCGCAACGACGGCCCGATTTACGATGGGCCGCTGGCGGTGATGGTCAATCGCCTGTCCGCGTCGGCCTCCGAGATCGTGGCCGGCGCGCTGCAGGACTACGGCCGCGCGATCGTGCTGGGCGGTCAGACCTTCGGCAAGGGCACGGTACAGACGCTGATGCCGCTCTCGGAAGGTCAGATCAAGCTGACCCAGGCCAAGTTCTATCGGGTGACCGGTGAATCCACCCAGGATCGTGGCGTGACCCCGGATCTGACTTTCCCGGCCGCCATCGACCCCAGCAAGATCGGCGAAAGCGCGCTGCCCAACGCCCTGCCCTGGGATCGCATCAAGCCGACCACCTACCCGTATTCGGACGAGATCGTGCAGCTGCTCGACACCCTGGAACGCGGCCATAAGATGCGCGTGAATAAAGACCCGGACTACGAGTACCGCGTCGACCGTATCCGCCTGGCCCGCCAGCAGAGCGAAAAGACCCGCGTGTCGCTCAACCTCGAAGAGCGTCGCGCGGAGCAGAAAGCGCTTAAACAGCAGAGCCTGCAGCTCGCCAATACCCACCGCAAAGCGACCGGCGAAGAACCCTTCGAAGACTACGCCGCGTTCGAGAAGAGCGAAGAAGGCGAGGACCCGCAGGAACAGGAGCTCACCGGCCAGTCCCGCGACAAGGATGAAATCGACGCGTACCAGACCGAAAGCGCGCGCATTCTGCTCGACCTGGTTGAAGCGTTCATTCGCGAAAAACAGCAGGCCGACGCGGCTTGAATCCATTTCACGGTATCCGCGCTGACCGCCAGGGCCGCCCAATGCATGGCCTGAGCGGCCCGCCCCCTTGGGCGGTGCATGCATGAGCATCCTGCAGCTACCCACCGGCGACCCCTGCGTGATCCTGATCGACTGGCATGCGACGCTCGTGGATACCCACGACGCCATGTATCACGCGGTCGACGATGTGCTGCCGCGTCTGGATGAACTGGGCCTGCTCGAACACCTGCTCGCCCCGGATCAATCGAAGACCATCGAGGACGCCAAGCTGGTGAAGTACGTGCGCGATAATCGCGCGCTGCATCCGCGGATCGTCGCGGAACGCAAGATCTCTCGAACCGACATATTCGAGGTGCTGTTCGGCGACAATCCGGACGCCAAGCAGCGCGCCCACGGTGCCTTCGACGAGTCGTATCGCAAGTACGTGGGCGAAGTCACGCCGCTGGAGCGCGATACGCGTGCCAACCTGCAGGCGCTTCGCGACCTGGATATCACCCTGGGGCTGATCTCCAACCGTAACCGCGAGTTCATGAACCACGAACTGGCGATCGTGGATGGCAGCGGCTGGGCCGATCTGTTCGATGCCATGACCTGCGGCAACGACGTGCCGCACCGCAAGCCGCACCCCGATCTGCTGCTCAAGGCTCTTGACCAGCTCGGCCGAGACGCCGGCGAGCACGTCTGGTACGTGGGCGATTCCACCACCGACGTCATCGCCGCCAAACGCGCCGGTGTGACCGCCGTGTTCTATAACGGCGCCGGCTGGGATCAGGAATGGATCGACAAGATTTTCCCCGGCACCGTGCGCCACCCGCACCGGCCGGATGCCGTGGTCGACCATCTCGGCGAACTGGTCGATCTGGCCCGCCATATGCGCGCACAGCACCTGCGCGTCGAACGTTCCAGGGACTGACGCGCTTTTATTGCGCCCCGTTCTGGTGCAAACCGTGACAATCCGCCACGCTGATTTCTACGACACGCGCCGCTCCCCTCCAACCCCCTGATTACGCTAGCCGCGGCCGACCTGGCAAGGTTCCTGCATTGGTGTTGGCAACGAGTTAATCGGGTATCGGCAGCATTGGCTGCCCCACAATCAGTTTCCAATAGACGGCTAGGGTTCCGGTCGACGCAACAAACACGCGTCGATGACTGGTCCGAGAGCAGTCGACCTGCAACACCGACCACGCGATCGGGGCAGGTTACACGGCGGGATAAAAGCCCGGGAGGTCACCCAGCAGTTTCTCTGCGTCCGGTACCCCCGTGTCATTCGCCGAAGTTGGAGACCGCCATGCCCCGTACGTCCCGTCTTGTTTCATCGCTTGCCATTGCCGTTTGTGCCTTCATGCCGCTCGGCGTGGCCCAGGCGAAAGACAACTTCCGCGTTTGCTGGTCGATCTATGCCGGCTGGATGCCCTGGAGCTATGCCGAGAGCTCCGGAATCATGGACAAATGGGCCGACAAGTACGACATCTCCGTCGATCTGATCCAGATCAACGACTATATCGAGTCGGTGAACCAGTACACCTCGGGCAATATGGATGGCTGTGCGATCACCAACATGGATACGCTCACCATCCCGGCGGCTTCCGGCGTGGATTCCACTGCACTGATCGTCAACGATTATTCCGACGGCAACGACGGCATCATCCTCAAGAACGCCGATTCGCTGAAGGACATCGAAGGCCGCCAGGTCAATCTGGTGCAGTTCAGCGTGTCGCACTACTTCCTGGCGCGGGCGCTGGAATCGGTCGGCCTGTCCGAACGCGACATCAATACCGTCAACACCACGGATGCCGACATGGTTGGCATTTACGCCAACGACGATGTCGACGCCGTGGTGACCTGGAACCCGCAGCTGCAGGCTATCGATGCCATGCCCAACAGCAGCCTGGTCTACACCTCGGCCGAGATCCCGCGCGAGATCCTGGACATGCTGGTGGTCAATACCCGCACGCTCGAGGACAACCCGGACTTCGGCAAGGCGATGGTCGGTGCCTGGTATGAAGTGATGCAGCATGTCGCCGACGGCGACGAAGACGCGCTTGCCGCCATGGCCGAAGCGGCCGGCACCGACGTGGCCGGCTACAAGCAGCAGCTTGAAGCCACGCATCTCTATACCGATCCGAACGCGGCGGCCGAGCTCATGAACAGCGCCGAGCTGCTGGACACCATGCAGCGTATCGCCGAGTTCAGCTTCGACCACGGGCTGTTGGGCCCAGCCGCGCCCGGGCCGGATTTCGTCGGCATCGAGTCGCCCGCGGGCACCTACGGCAACGAGTCGAACGTCATGATGCGCTTCGACCCGAGCTTTACCGAAGACTACGCCGAGTCGCGCTGAGCCCTTTGCCCACGCGGCGTCCGTAAACGCGGGCGCCGCCGTTCCGGCCTCACCCAAGGACTGACTCCATGAAGCGCTTGATCAACCTCAAGCCGGCCCGCCCGGCGCGCGTCGCCCTCGCGCTGCTCCCGTTTTTGCTGATCGCCTTTGTTTATCTGAGCGCGTCCAGCGCACGGCTGGCCGAAAATCCCAACGATCGCCTGCTGCCCTCGCCCGCCAAGATGGCCGATACCATGCAGGGTCTGGCCACCGAACCCAACGTGCGCACCGGCAGCATTCCGCTATGGGCCGATACCGCAGCGAGCCTGCAGCGCCTGGGCATCGGCGTCGGTATCAGCGCCTTCGCGGCCCTGGTGTTCGGCCTGCTGAGCGGCGGGCTGCCGTTGTTTCGTGCGCCGTTCTCGCCGTTGATCACCGTGGTATCGCTGATCCCACCGCTGGCGGTACTGCCGATTCTGTTCATCGTGTTCGGTACCGGCGAGCTGGCCAAGGTGGTGCTGATCATCGTCGGCATCACCCCGTTTCTGATTCGCGATCTCACCGGCGAGGCGCTGCGCCTGCCCGAAGAGCAGCGCATCAAGGCACAGACGCTGGGCGCCAACTCCTGGCAGGTGATGCTGCGCGTGCTGCTGCCCCAGCTCACCCCTAGGCTGATATCCGCCACCCGGCTGGCCCTGGGCAGCGCCTGGCTGTTTTTGATCGCCGCCGAAGCGATCGCCGCCCAGGACGGCCTGGGCTATCGCATCTTTCTGGTGCGCCGCTATCTGTCCATGGACGTGATCCTGCCCTATGTGGCGTGGATCACCCTGCTGGCGTTCATCATCGACCAGGCCCTGCTGTGGATCTCGCGCCTGTCGTTTCCCTGGTATCACGTCGACGAGGGCAAATCCTGATGAGTCTCGTAGAAGCCAAAGGGCTGGAAAAACACTACGGCGACGACGTCGTGCTGGAACGGCTGAATTTCAGCGTCGAGCCGGGCGAATTCGTGACCATCGTCGGCGCCTCGGGCTGTGGCAAGACCACCTTCCTGAAGATGATGCTGGGCACCGAGTCCATCACCAAGGGCCAGCTGCTGGTCGACGACAAGCCCATTCCGGGCGAACCCGGCCCGGATCGGGGCGTGGTGTTCCAACGCTATTCGGTGTTTCCGCATCTCACCGTGCTGGGCAATACCATCATTGCCGAAGAACTCTCGCGCTCGCGGATGTTCGGCAAGTTGTTCGGCCCCGGCCGGCGCAAAGCCCGTGAAGCCGCCATGGAACGGCTCACCCAGGTGGGCCTGCAGCATGCGCTCGACAAGTATCCGCACGAACTGTCCGGCGGCATGCAGCAGCGTCTGGCCATTGCCCAGGCGCTGATGATGAAACCGCGCATCCTGCTGCTCGACGAGCCGTTCGGCGCGCTCGATCCCGGCATTCGCCAGGACATGCACGAACTCGTCGGCAAGCTCTGGCGCGAGCAGAAACTCACCATCTTCATGATCACCCACGACATCGAAGAAGCCTTCGCGCTGGGTACGCGCGTGTGGGTTTTCGACAAGTGGCGTGACGACCCACAGGCGCCGCAGGCGTACGGCGCCACCATCACCTACGACCTGGACGTGGAACGCAACCGCGAGGACACGCCTTCCCAGGCCAAGCAAATCCAGGAGGACATGCACGCATGAGCAACCCCGCCTATACCACCCATCTGCCCGGCGGCCAGCACTGGTCCCTGCGCCTGCGCCGTGGCACCACCATGACCCTCACCGCCAGCGAGGCCGATACCAATGTCGGCATGCTCATGTACAACCCGGAAAACCTGCTCGAGCGTTTGAACCTGCCCGACAGCCTGAAGTGTCAGCACACCTTCAAGCTCACCCGCGGCAACTGCCTGTATTCCGACATGGGCCGCATATTCGCCTCCATCGTCGAGGACGATCTGGGCTGGCACGACGCCGTCGGCGGCAATCTGCATGAGCGTCACCTCATCGAAAAGGGCTGGCAGCCGGTGAGCTTTCAGTCCGCGCTCAACGACCGCACCCAGACCGGCCACGACAGCTTTCTGATCGAGCTGGCGAAGTATGGCCTGGGCAAGCGGGATCTGGCCGCCAACCTGAATCTGTTTTCCAAGGTCGTGGCCGACGACGACGGCAACCTGTCGTTCGTGCCCGGCCACTGCAAGGCCGGCGATTCGGTGACGCTGCGTTTCGAGATGGACACGCTGGTGGCCCTGCATACCTGCCCCCACCCGCTCGACCCGGCGGCCGAATATCCCAAGCGCGGCGTGGATATCGCGCTGGCCGAAGCCGACCCCGTGGCCGCCGACGATGTCTGCCTGACCCACTGCGACGAAAACGCCCGCGGCTTCGAGAACAACCGCCTGTACTACCTCGGCGCGGCCTGAAGCCGACGATACGACAAGGAGCACTTATGACCATCGCAAGCCAGCAACGCGAAGAAAACGCCGTCTTTCGCCAGCTCATCGATGCCGGCGACCATTACATCGGCACGGTGAAAGCCGGGCAGACGCTTCGTATCATCGACGTCGAAGGCAACGAAGCGGCCGATACCCTGTTCTTCAATGCAAACGATCCGTCCGAGCGCTATAGCGCCGTGGATACCGTGCGCGAACAGGGCAAGGTCTATCTGACCACCGGCAGCGAACTGCGCTCGAACCTCAACAACGTGATGCTGACCATCAGCGCCGATACCTGTGGGCGTCACGACACCCTCGGTGGCGCCTGTGCGAGCGAATCCAACACCGTGCGCTACGACCTGGAAAAGCGGCATATGCATTCCTGCCGCGACAACTGGATGCTGGCGATCGCCAACTATCCCGAGTACGGCATTACCAAGCGCGACATCGCCCACAACATCAATTTCTTCATGAACGTGCCGGTCACCGCCAACGGCGAGCTGTACTTCGACGACGGCATTTCCGGGCCCGGCAAGTACGTGGAAATGGTGGCCGAAATGGATGTGGTCGTTCTCATTTCCAACTGCCCGCAGCTCAACAACCCCTGCAGCGGCTTCAACCCGACGCCGCTGGAAGTGCTGGTCTGGGATTGATCGGCCGGGCCCGGTAGGGACGGTGTCGGGACGACCCGCGCCGCTGATGATTAATCGCGGGACGACCCGCCGTTGAAGGCATGACCCTATGTTTTCCAAAGTCCTGATCGCCAACCGTGGCGCGATTGCCCGTCGTATCCAACGCAGCCTCACGGCCCTCGGCGTCGCATCGGTCGCCGTGTATGCCGAAACCGACCGCGATGCGCTGTTCGTCCAGGAAGCCGACGAGGCGTTCTCCCTGGGCAGCGGCGGCGCGACCGACACCTATCTCGATCGCGACCGGCTGCTTGCCATTGCCGCCGAGACCGGCGCCGATGCGGTTCACCCGGGCTATGGTTTTCTCTCCGAAAACGAAGACTTCATCGCCGCCTGCGAAGCCGCAGGGCTGGTCTTTCTGGGCCCCACCGCCAAACAGGTCCATGCGTTCGGTCTTAAACACGAAGCACGGAAGATCGCCGAGAACGCGAACGTGCCGCTCGTGCCGGGCTCCGGCCTGCTCGACGATGTCGAACAGGCCCAGTCTGAAGCCGAGCGTATCGGCTATCCCGTCATGCTCAAATCCACCGCGGGCGGCGGCGGTATCGGCATGCAGGTATGCGAAACCGAAGCCGAACTGGCACGCGCCTTCGACTCCGTACGTGGCCTGGGCCAGCGCAACTTCGGCGATGCCGGCGTGTTCGTGGAAGCCTATATCGCCAAGGCTCGTCATCTGGAAGTCCAGATCTTCGGCGACGGCAACGGCAAGGTGGCCGCCATAGGCGAGCGCGACTGTTCCACCCAGCGGCGCAATCAGAAAGTGCTGGAGGAATGCCCGGCCCCGGCCCTGCCCGAAACCGTACGCACGGCCCTGCTCGACACGGCCGTACGCCTGGGCAAAGCCGTTAATTACCGTAGCGCCGGTACGGTGGAATTCATCTACGACGCGACGCGCGAGGATTTCTTCTTTCTGGAGATGAACACGCGCCTGCAGGTCGAGCACGGCGTCACCGAAGAAGTCTACGGCGTGGATATCGTCGACTGGATGGTGCTCCTGGGCGCGGCCGAGCTGGGCGATCTCGACGCGCTCACGGCCGATCTCGCGCCCCGCGGGCATGCCATTCAGGCACGCCTCTATGCCGAAGATCCGCACCAGGATTTTCGCCCCAGCGCCGGGCTGCTCACCCAAGTCGAGTTCCCCGTGGGCGACGATCTGCGTATCGATCATTCCATCGAGGCCGGGCTGGAAATCTCGCCGCTGTTCGACCCGATGCTCGCCAAGGTGATCGTGCATGCGCCCGATCGCGACAGCGCACGCGCCCGGCTGGCCGACACCCTCGAACACAGCGCGGTCTACGGTATTGAAACCAACCGCACCTGGCTGGCCCACGTACTGCGCGATACGCGCTTTGCCGATGCGGATATCCATACCCGCTGGCTGGCCGATCTCGAATGGGCGCCGCCGACCATCGAAGTGCTCGATGCCGGCACGATGACCACCATTCAGGACGTGCCCGGCCGTACCGGCCACTGGGACGTGGGCGTGCCGCCGTCGGGGCCGTTCGACGACTGGTCGTTCAAGCTCGGCAACCGCCTGCTCGACAACGCGCCGGACGCGGCCGGGCTGGAAATCACCCTCACCGGGCCGACCCTGCGCTTTAACCGGGCCACCCAGATCGTGATCGCCGGTGCGCCGATCGCGGCCACGCTTGCCGGCGAAGCCGTCGACAACTGGCAGGTGCTGGACGTGGCCGCGGGCGCCGAGCTCAAGCTCGGCAAGATCGATGGCGGCGCGCGCTGCTATCTGCTTATTCGCGGCGGTATCGACTGCCCGGCCTATCTGGGCTCGCGTTCGACCTTCACCCTCGGCCAGTTCGGCGGCCATGCCGGGCGCGCGTTACGCAGCGGCGACGTGCTGCCACTGGCCGCGCTCGATGCCATCGAGGCCCGTGCCTTGCCGGCCGCGCTGCAACCTGAATACGGCACCCCGAATGAAAACGGCCGGCACTGGCAGATCGCGGTGCTCTATGGCCCGCATGGTGCGCCCGATTTCTTTACCGAAGACGACGTCGACACGATCTTCGCTACCGACTGGGAGGTGCATTTCAATTCCAACCGCACCGGCGTGCGCCTGATCGGTCCTAGGCCCGAATGGGCTCGCGAGGACGGCGGCGAGGCCGGCCTGCACCCCTCCAATATCCACGACAACGCCTACGCCTTCGGCACCATCGATTTCACTGGCGATATGCCGGTCATCCTCGGCCCGGACGGCCCCTCGCTGGGTGGTTTCGTCTGCCCTGCCACCACGGTCCGTGCCGAGCGCTGGAAGCTCGGCCAGCTCACGGCGGGGGATACCGTACGCTTCGTGCCGGTGTCTCTGGCCACCGCGCGCGCCATCGACGAGCGCCAGCAAACGGTGCTGGAAACGCTGGCCGAAACGCCGAAGCCGGCATTTGCCGAAGATCGCGATAGCCCGATATTGCGCGAACTGGACGCCGAAACCGCGGGCGAGCGGCTGGTCTATCGCCGGGCCGGCGACGAATTCCTGCTGATCGAATTCGGCGAAATGCAGCTCGAGATCGCCCTGCGTTTTCGTGCCCATGCCTGGATGCTGTGGCTGCGCGAGCATCCGCTGGAAGGCATGGCCGAACTCACGCCCGGCATACGCTCGCTGCAGATCCACTACGATCCGAACGTACTCGCGCTCGATACGCTGCTCGCGCATCTGGAAGGCGCCGAGCGCGAACTGCGCGATGTGGAAGATCTGACCATCGAATCGCGGGTCGTGCATCTGCCGCTGTCCTGGGACGATCCGGCCTGCCAGGAAGCCATCGACAAATATCAGCGCAGCGTGCGCCCGGATGCGCCCTGGTGCCCGAGCAACCTGGATTTCATCAAACGCATCAACGGCCTGGAAACCCATCAGGAAATCCGCGACATCCTGTTCAATGCGCGCTATCTGGTCATGGGCCTGGGCGATGTCTATCTCGGCGCGCCGGTGGCCACCCCGCTTGATCCACGCCAGCGTCTGGTGACGACCAAATACAACCCGGCGCGTACCTGGACGGCCGAAAACTCGGTCGGGATCGGCGGGGCCTATCTGTGCGTGTACGGCATGGAAGGCCCCGGCGGCTA
>DJIE01000218.1:9382-9521 GCA_002433465.1 Salinisphaera sp. UBA6602 | reverse complement strand
ACGCCGGCGCCGTCACGCGTGATCGACGTGCCCCGCGTTGCCGAAACGCCGGTGTCGTTCGAATGCCGGCTCAGCCAGGTTCTGCGCCTGACCGGCGCCGACGGCAGCCAAACCGATACCTGGCTGGTGCTCGGCGAAG
>DJIE01000218.1:0-9080 GCA_002433465.1 Salinisphaera sp. UBA6602 | reverse complement strand
ACCTGGCTGGTGCTCGGCGAAGTGGTGGGCGTGCATATCGAACGGCGGCTGCTCGTCGACGGCGTATACGACACCGCTGCCGGCGAGCCGATACTGCGCGCCGGCGGCCCGGCAGACTATTTCACCATCGGCGCCGAGACACGCTTTCGCATGCACCGGCCGCGCTGAGGCCGCGGTCACTGGCCGCCATCGTCCTCGCCAGCATCGCGGATCCGCTCGATCACCGGCCCGCACTGGTTTTCCTCGCCGCCGGTCGGCGAAACCAGGGCCAGCAGCGATGCCGCGGGCGTTGCGGCCACGCCCAGGGCGACGGCCGCGGCACCGCGTGCCAGCAGCGGACCGGCCTTCACCCCGGGCGACGGATCAGCAAAACTGCCGCGCACGTACAACGGCGAGCGCAGCGTAAACAGCCGCGGGCCCTTGCTCTTGGGGGTGATGGTCAAATCCAGCGACTCGGGCCCGAAGTCGATATCGCCGGTGATGTTGACGATGGCGTTCTCGGTATCGAACACGAACACGTTGGGCGTGGCCAGACCTTCCTTGATGGGAATATCCGCGGCCGCACAGTTGATCTTGACCAGTTCGTCACCGAACAGCTTGCCGACCACGTAGTTGCCCACGTTCAAGCCGGCCAGCTCCATGAGGTTGCGGCTGATCGCGCCGCGATCGATGAGCACCGTCAGCCGCCCGTCGGCACCGCCGAGCAAGGCCGCTACCGAATTGCCGGTGCCGGTGAAGCTGGCATCGGCGTTGATTTCGCCCAGACTGCCATCCAACGCCTCCACCGCCGGCACGATCTCATCCAGCTGCAGACGGCGAGCATGCAGATCGGCACGGGCGGCCAGCGGCGATTTGTTGCCTTCCAGTCGCAGGGTGGTATTGAGTTCGCCCTTGGCCACGCCAAAGCGCAGCGGGTCGAGCAGGATCTCGCCGTTGTTGAGCACCAGATGCGTATACAGATCGTTGAGCGGCAGCGTGTCGCCGTGCTGGATGCGTTGCGCGGTGAACTTCACGTCCGCATCCATGGCGGCCCAGCTGTCGGTATCGAATTCCTCGACCGGCAGGACCTTGTCTGCCGGCTGGCGGGTGGATTCGCCGCGCTCGGCCTTGTGCTCGTTCGAATCGGCCCCGATCAACGGGGCAAGATCGGCGAACAACAGCTGCTTGGAGACGAGCTCGCCGCTCAGCTTCGGGCGCTCGCCCTTCTGGTCGAAGGTCAGATCGCCGGCAATGTCGCTGTCGCCGATCTGGCCGGCGAAGTTGCGATAGGCAAACGTCGAGCCCTTCTCGTGATCGATCTCGGCGGTCAGATGGCCACGCGTTGAATACGCCGGCGTGGGCGGCAGCGTCACCCCGGTCAGCCGGTAGAGGTTGTCCAGGCTCGCCCCGGAAAAAGCGACGTCCAGGTCGGCGCCGCCGAAATTAAGCGGCTGGCTGATCGTGCCAGCGATCTGCACGCGCGTACTGCCCGAACTCACATCGGCCTGGACGGGAAACGGCGTGGTTTCGCTCTTGAGCGCGAGCACGCCGCCGATCTTGCCTTTGCCGGATAGCGGCGCGCCGCGATAACGCCCGTCGATGCTCCAGCCGAATACGTAGTCGCGTACCGCGTCCGCGTCGGCCTTGACCGCGCTGTCGTCGCCGGTGACCTGGGCGAACGGTATCGCCGCCCCGAGGGGTTCCACGGCGAGGCGGATATCGGCATCGAGGGTGGCGTCGCGGTAGCGGACCTGGCCCTTGTCGAAGGCGATTTCGTCGACGTTCACTGTCCAGCCGCTGCCTTCGGAATCGCCTGCGTCGGCGTCGGCATCACCGCCGAGATCGAAGGTCCAGTTATCCCGCCCGTCGGCCTGGCGTATGAGCGTGGCATCGGCGCCCTTGAAAGCGATGCGCGGCAGCGACACGCGCTTGCCAAACAGCCCCAGCGGCGCAAGCCAGGCGTCCACGCGCGCAATTTCTGCCATCGTGTCGCCCTCGAAACCGTCGGCGTTGGCCAGGGTTATGTCTTCGGCATGCAGGTGCGGCCAGGGGATCCAGGCTGCCAGGCCATGCTCGTCTTCGGGCCGGTCCCAGTCGAGGCCGAGATCGCCATTGATGGCGAAATCGCGCCCCAGCGCGGCCGACACCCGTTCGTTCACGGTGGGCTTGAGATAATTGAAGTCGAATAACACGACGAACAGAACGACCATCAAAAGCAGAACGACGAGGCCGCCGGCGATACCGATCCCGATTTTTGGCGCACGTTTCATCGCAAACTCCTCAAAGCACCCCGGCCTTGCTGATAGATAAAGCACCACTGAACTCCAGCGTTGCCGACGATGCGAACACGCCGGCCGGTCTGGCTTCGCGGTGGGTTCGGCGCCGCCAGCTCGTCGCTTGACGCCACCCCGACATAGCCGCCGGGCGCGATGTCCGCGAGCTGATTATGGCGGTAAACGTCGCCGACATGTGTCGGTAAGCGGCGCTCATCGCGACAAATATGCGACGCTATTACAGTCAATTGATGGAGCCCGTCATGTTTTCTATTCCGCGTTCGCTCACCCTACTCGGCACGCTGGCGGCCGCCAGCTTCCTCGTCGCCGGCTGCGCCACCAGCGGCGATTCCACGACTTCGGCCGCCGCCGACTCGGCCGGCAGTGGCGTCAAGCTGCTGTCGTATCGCTGCGAAGACGGGCTGCAGATCAAGGCGAGCTATCCGACCGATTCCGTGGCGCTGCTGCGCTTCAACGAGCAAACCCACCAGCTGCGTGTCGTGCCTGCGGCCAGCGGCGTGCGCTACGTTGGCGAGACCATCGAATGGTGGACGAAAGGCAACGGCGCGGGGTCCACGGCGCTGCTGTCACAGCCCAACGCCGACAACGCCACCCAGACCTGCGAGCAGGTGGCGGTATGAACCGACCCGCGCATGGCCGCAGGCCGGATTGATCTGACCCGCCAACGCCAGCGCGGCCGCCACCCGGCTCACGCGTGCCCGGCGACGAGGCATCTCGCATGCGGTTACGCCTGCTGATCCGACCGGGTCAGTCCAGATCCGCGCGCGCGACATAGCCCAGCCGCGGGCCGTCGGGGGCGGCATACACCGCCACCCAGCCATCGGCGGCGGCCTGTACCGGCCATACCTTGTCGCCCGCGGCCAGCGTGGCATCGACCCGCGCATTCGTATCGGGTGCTTCGCGCAGGGCGGTCTGCTGGCCGACAGCGCGGCTGGCAATCGTATCTAGCGCCTCGTCGAGCGCCTGTTGCGCACGCGGCATACCGTCGATGGCAGCGATCGCATAGTTGAGCACCGCCATCTGGCCGTCGCGTTGCACGCCCTCGCCGTCGGCATACAGCTGGCCGAGGTTGTAGTTGGCGGTGGCATATCCCTGGTCGGCGGCGCTACGGTAATAGTCCGCCGCGAGCTGCGCATTGCGCTCGACACCATTGCCGAGTTGATACAGCTTGCCGATGTTGATCTGGGCCGGGCCGTAGCCCTGGTCGGCGGCGACCCGATACCAGTGGGCAGCCTGCTCGATATCCGCGGAAACGCCGGTGCCGTGCTCATAAGCAAGGCCGAGCGCGCCTGCCGCTTCCGGGTAGTTGGCAGCCTGCGCCTCGAGTAGCGGAATCGCACGCTCGGGGTCGGCTGCGCCGCCCTGGCCGTTGATAAGCATCAGGCCGAGATTCAGCTTCGCGGCGTCGTCGCCGGCGTCGGCCGCACGTTCGAACAACGCACGCGCCTGCGGCAGGTCTTGATGACGCTCACCGAACGCGCCGGCACGGATTTCGCCCAGGAACCGGGTCGCACGGTGATAGCCCTGGGCATCGGCTTTTTGCAACAGCGCGACAGCGCGGTCGATATCCGCCGCCACGCCTTCGCCGTGGGCGTAGGAATAAGCCAACCCGTACTGGCCCTCGGCGTCGCCCTGGGCGGCCGATTTTTTGTACCAGGCCAGCGATTCCGTCAAGTCGACCGGCATGCCCTGGCCGAGCGCCATCATCCGGGCATACTTGGCCTGGGCACGTGCATCGCCCTCTGCCGCCAAAGGCCGAAACTCGGCCAGCGCCGTCGCATAGTCGCCGTGTTCGTAGGCGTCCATGCCGCGCTCCAGATCCGCCGCCGATGCCGACCAGGCAGCCACGCACAACAAGCCGGCGGCCACCGCCCTGGTCCGTTTGTTCATCCTTGAGTTTCCTTTATCAAGCGTGTTTCGGGCCGACGTACCGCCCAGTGCGCGCACGTCGGCGCATGGTAGGCGACGGCAATCTGCGGGCGCCGGCACGCCGGTGCCGCA
Source organism: Salinisphaera sp. UBA6602 (assembly GCA_002433465.1). GTDB lineage: Bacteria > Pseudomonadota > Gammaproteobacteria > Nevskiales > Salinisphaeraceae > Salinisphaera. The sequence goes on along the minus strand of DJIE01000218.1, from coordinate 4,806 downwards.
TCAATTTGCTCAAGCACTTGAGTGCTTAAAGATAGACATTTTAAATCAATTGCTTAACTTCGGGTGATAGAGGCTTGAACGTAATCATGCACAAAGCTTGAAGGCGACCTGCACGAAACCGATAATCACCGGCTCAACTTTCGATGCCGACGCGCACAAGGATTTCCCATGGCCAAGACACAATCCATCCTTACCGAGGATTCGCTGGATTTTCTCGAGCGCTACCTGAACAACGCCGCACCCACCGGCTATGAAACGCCGGGCCAGAAGCTGTGGATGGACTATCTCGCGCCGTATGTCGACGAGTTCATTACCGACGCCTATGGCAGCGCGGTGGGGGTGATCAACCCGGACGCCGATTACAAGGTGGTCATCGAAGGGCATGCCGACGAGATTTCCTGGTATGTGAACTACATCACCGACGATGGCCTGATCTACGTGCTGCGCAATGGCGGCTCGGACCATCAAATCGCGACCTCCAAGCGCGTCAACATCCATACCAAGAACGGTATCGTGGACGGCGTGTTTGGCTGGCCGGCGATTCATCTGCGCGACCCGCAGAAGGAAGAAACGCCCAAGAAGGACAATATCTTCGTCGACGTGGGCGCGACTTCGAAAGAAGACGTCGAGAAGATGGGTATCCATGTCGGCTGCGTGATCACCTACCCGGACGAGTTCTTCGTGCTCAATGGCGACAAGTTCGTCTGCCGCGCCATCGACAACCGCATGGGTGGTTTCATGGTGGCCGAGGTCGCGCGCCTGATCCATGAGTCCGGCGAGCGCCCGAACTTCGGCCTGTATGTGGTGAACTCAGTCCAGGAAGAAGTCGGCCTCAAGGGCGCGGGCATGATCGCCGAGCGCATCAAGCCGAACGTGGCGATCTGTACCGACGTGACCCATGACACCACCACGCCGATGATCGAAAAGAAGAAGACCGGCGTGGCCAAGATCGGCGCCGGCCCGGTGATTACCTATGCCCCGGCGGTACAGAACCGCGTACGCGAGCATCTGATCGCCACCGCCGAAAAACACGAGATTCCGTTCCAGCGGCTGGTCAGCGCGCCGGCGACCGGTACCGACACCGACGCCTTCGCCTACAGCAACCAGGGCGTACCCTCGGCCTTGATCGCGCTGGCGTTGCGCTATATGCACACCACGGTGGAAATGGTGCATCGCGACGACGTCGAGAACGTCATTCGACTGATTTACGAATCGGTACGCAGCCTGGAATCGGGCACGACGTTCAACTATTTCGACTAAGTACTAGCGAGCGGCGCGCGCGATGTTGAAAAAGATACTGATCGGTTTCGGTGTCTGCTTCATCGCGCTCGTGGTTTTGTATGCGGGTTTGATGGCCTGGCTCTTCTGGCAGACCTCTGCCGTGAGCCAGGACGTCAGCCCCTACGTCGAGCGTGTACTGCCGGAGATCGCGACCTGGCAATATCAGTCCTTTGAGCAAGAGCTGACCCCCACGCTGCGCGAGCAACTATCCACGCCGAAAGGCGACAAGCTCCTGCGCCAGTTCGCCACGCTCGGCGCGCTGGAGTCGCACGAACCGATACAGGTGATACGAACCGAACGCGGCGTCAATTTGAGCGAGGGTCGCTATAACCGTGCGGTCGTATTGATTCCCGCCCATTTCGCCGCGGGCGATGCAGAGATTCAGCTGGCGTTGGATCGCGTCGCGGACGGCTATGCCATCACCGGCATACACATTTCATCCGATGTATTCCTCGATTAGTCTGGCACCCATTGAGAGGGCTGCGTCTTGATTGGCAGCCTTGCCACCCTGCTGCTGTTTCAGCTCGCGGGCGAAATCATCGTGCGGCTGACCGGCGCGCCGCTGCCCGGCCCGGTGCTGGGCATGATTCTGCTGTTCCTGGCCCTGGTTCTGCGCGGACGCACGCCGTCGGTTTTCGCCGATACCAGCCGTGGCCTGCTCAACTATCTGGCCCTGCTGTTCGTGCCCGCCGGTGTCGGCATCATCAGCTATCTGGGCCGCGTAGCCGACGAATGGCTGGCGATCACCGTCACGCTCGTCGCCAGCACGGCGCTCGCAGTGGTCGTGACCGCATTCACGCTGCGCGCGCTCACCAGCCGGGGTCGCAACTGATATGGATCGCCTGACACAGATCTGGGTCTATATCGAGGAAACACCGCTGCTGTGGCTCGCGCTCACGCTGTGCGTGTTCTGGCTGGCGCAGCAGCTTTATCGGCGCCTGGGCAGCTTTGCCCTGCTCAACCCCGTGCTCGTGAGCGTGATCGTGCTGGTAATCGTGCTCAAGGCGACCGGCACGCCGTACGCGGATTACTTCGACGGCGCCCAGTTCATTCATTTCCTGCTCGGCCCGGCCACGGTCGCGCTCGCGGTACCGCTGGCGGCACAGGCCGCGGAGCTGCGCCGCTACTGGCTGCCGATCACCATTGCGCTGACCGCCGGCTCGCTCACCGCGGTGGCCAGCGCCATGTGCATCGGCTGGGCGCTGGGGCTGGATTCACAGACACTGCTGTCGATGCTGCCCAAATCCGTGACCACGCCAATCGCCATGGGCGTGGCCGAACAGATCGGCGGCCTGCCCTCGCTCACGGCCGTGCTGGTCATCCTGACCGGCATTACGGGCGCGGTGATCGGTATTCCGCTGCTGCGATTGCTGGGCCTGCACGACCCGGTGGCCAAGGGTTTCGCCATGGGTGTCGCTGCCCACGGCATCGGTACCGCCCGCGCCTTCGAACACAGCGAACGCGCCGGTGCATACTCCGGTCTGGGTATGGGGCTTAACGGCGCGCTCACCGCGCTGCTCGTGCCGTTGCTGGTGTGGCTGTTCGGGCTATAGCCTAACGGTCTTGTCTCGCGCTGCGGCTGTACCCATGCTCGTTGATATGACGATTCACGCCAGAGCGAACCGGCCAGCGCGCTCGCGCCCATAGGCCGCCCCGACCGACCCGCGCATGCCTTGCCAACCCGATGGGTGGCAAGCGCACGGCGTTCGCAGATCTGGCCCCAAACAATAACGCTATGAACGACGAAACCAACGCAGGCACCCAGCCGAACGAAACGCGCAGCCATCACGCCGACGAGATCAGCCATACGCTGGTCCACAGCGGCCCGGCCCCCAAGCCGGAGGTGATCCAGATCCTGCCGATGCGCGAAACCGTGCTCTTTCCGGAGCTGGTCATGCCGGTGGTCATCGACCAGCCGGGGGCGATTGCCAGCGCCCAGCATGCGACCCGCAACAAGCAGCCGGTGGGCCTGCTCCTGGCGGCGGCCGACAGCGACTCCGGCGACAACGGCGATACCCCCGGCAACGGGCTGCACCGTATTGGTACCGGCGCCAACATCATGCGCTATGTCACCAGCGGCGATGGCGAGCACCACCTGATCTGTCAGGGCATTGCCCGCTTTCGCGTGCGCGAGTTCATCAAGGACGAAGAAGGCCGGCTGAGCGCAAAGGTGGCATGGCTCGACGAGCCCGCCCCTGAAGGCGACAAGCACGTCGACGCGCGCATGGACAACCTGCGCAACAGCGCGCTGGAAGCCATCGAACTGATGGACCAGCCGTCGCGCGAACTCGCCCATGCCATTCGCTCGATCACCTCGGCGGCCCTGCTGGCCGATGCGGTCGCGGGCTATCTGGGCCTCAAGGCCAAGGAAAAACAGCAGATTCTGGATGCGGTGGATCTGGAATCGCGCCTGGATCGTGTGCAGTCGTTCCTCGATTACCGGCTGGAGGTCATGCGCCTGTCGCGCGAGATCAACCAGCAGACCCAGCAACGCATGGGCGAGCACCAACGCAAGGCCATGCTGCGCGAACAGATGCGCTCGATCCAGCGGGAACTCGGCGAAGACGAAACCGTGGCCGAGGAGGTCGAGCGCCTGCGCGAATCCCTCGACGAGGCGAAGCTGCCCGAAGAAGCCGCCGAGCAGACCGAGCGCGAGCTGCGCCGGCTGTCGCGCATGTCGGACGCCTCGGCCGAGTATTCGATGGTGCGCACCTATCTTGAGCTGATGGCCGAGCTGCCCTGGTCGAAGCTGTCGACCGACCGGATCGATATCGACGAATCGCGCGAGATTCTCGACGAGGACCACTATGGCCTGGACAAGATAAAACGCCGTATTCTCGAACACCTGGCCGTGCACAAGCTCAACCCGGAAGGCAAGGCGCCGATTCTGTGCTTCGTCGGCCCGCCCGGCGTGGGCAAGACCTCGCTCGGGCGTTCGATCGCGCGTGCCATGAACCGGGAGTTCGTGCGTGCCTCGCTGGGCGGCGTGCATGACGAATCCGAAATCCGCGGGCATCGGCGGACCTATGTCGGCTCCATGCCGGGCAGCATCATCAACCATCTGCGCAAGGCCGGCACCCGCAATCCCGTATTCATGCTCGACGAGATGGACAAGCTCGGCGCCTCGGCCCACGGCGACCCGGCCTCGGCGCTGCTGGAAGTACTCGACCCGTCGCAGAACGACAGCTTCAACGACCACTACCTCGGCGTGCCCTTCGATTTGTCGAAGGTGATGTTCATCGCTACCGCGAACGTGCTCGATGCGATCCCCGGGCCGCTGCGCGACCGTATGGAAGTCATCGAAGTACCCGGCTATACCCGTGAGGAGAAGCTGCAGATCGCCAAGCGCTATCTGGTGGATCGCCAGCTCGAACAGGCCGGCCTGAAGCCCGAGCAATGCACGATCGGCGACGACACGCTGGAAGCACTCATCTCGGACTACACCCGCGAGGCCGGCCTGCGTAATCTCGACCGCGAGATCGGCGCCATCGTGCGCCATGCCGCGGTGCAGGTCGCCGAAGGCAA
>DJIE01000102.1:12013-13306 GCA_002433465.1 Salinisphaera sp. UBA6602 | reverse complement strand
ACCAGCACCGACAGATACAGCTCGGATTCGATATCCGCCGGCTTTTCGACATAGACCGAGTTGATGGGCAGGCCAACATCGCCGGTCTGCTTGGTCTTGAGTTCGCCGCCGATCATGTCGGCCGCGGCCTGCTTGACCTCGTCCACGCTGGAACAGATCTTCACGCCGCCGGCCTTACCGCGCCCGCCGGCATGCACCTGGGCCTTGACTACCCATTTATCGCCGCCAAGCGATTTGGCTGCTTCGACCGCCTCGTCCGCGGACGCTGCGACCTTGCCTTCGCCGGCAGGCACGCCGTAGCGCGCAAAGATTTCCTTGGCCTGATATTCGTGAACGTTCATGGCATCGCCTTTTTGCAGAATCAATTCGTCGAGATGCTGCGCATTGTCGCTCTTGAACTTCGACGCGACAACTTTGCATGCGAGCCGCGCGCAGCCACTCGGCGGCATGCGCATTCCTAACGTATGATGGCAACGCAATCAATCGCGGCTTTTCTCGGTCGATTTCACGCCATGGCACGTCTGCTCGGACTCCTCCTATTACTTGGCCTCGGCTGGCTTGTGGTCAGGCAGCTGCTTGGCCCGCGTCGCGCACCTGACCGCGATTCCACGCCGCCGCGCTTCGAAAAGACGGTGCGCTGCAGCCGTTGCGGCGTGCATCTGCCGCTGGCGCTTGCCAGCGAGGATGCAGACGGCGCTCCAATCTGTAACGACGCCCACTGCAGCGCGCATCAGCCGCGCGACCGCGACCCCCGTTAATGGGCATACGCACCGGCGGCGGCCTGATCCGCCATGCCGAAGACTGGCGGGCAATCACCACGCTGAACATGTATCGCAGCCTGATCAGCTTCGGGCTGGTCGGGGCTTTGTTGTTCGGCGCCGCCGAGGGCATGTTCGATGTGGAACTGCCCGATGCCTTTCGTCTTACCTCGCTGCTATATCTCGCCCTGTGTGCGCTGGGCCTGGTAGCGGCGCTGCTGCGCAAGCCGGCGTTGCGGATACAGGTCCTGGTGGCCTGCGCGGTCGATATCGTCGTGTTTACTGCCCTCGCCCTTGCCGGCAGCGGGGTATCCGGCGGGCTCGGCATGCTCTTGATCACGCCAGTGGCGGCTGCGGGCATGTTACTGCCGCGGCGGGTGGCCGCGCTGCTGGCCGCCTGCGCAGCCCTCGGCATCCTCGGCCAGGAGGCCTGGCGCGCGTTGCAGCTGCCGGGCGGCCACGCGGAATTCGTCCAGGCCGGCATTCTGGGCGGGGTGTTCTTCATCACCGCCGGGGTTGCGCACTGGCTGGCGCT
>DJIE01000102.1:11421-11701 GCA_002433465.1 Salinisphaera sp. UBA6602 | reverse complement strand
GTGGCTGGCGCTGCGCGTGCGCGAAAGCGAGGCGCTGGCCGCGGAGCGTGCCAGCGAGGTGCGCGATCTGGCCGCGCTCAACCGCCATATCATTCAACAGATGGAAGTCGGCGTCGTGGTCGTCGATGATCGACGCCACGTGCAGCTGATCAACGATGCCGCCATTCGTCTTCTGGAGCTCGAACAGCGCTCACATGCCGCGCGCGCGCTGGCCCGATTATCGCCCGCGCTCGATAGCGCACTATCGCGCTGGTCGGCCCAGCACACCTCGGCCGGCGAA
>DJIE01000102.1:10916-11092 GCA_002433465.1 Salinisphaera sp. UBA6602 | reverse complement strand
TCATTCGCGCAGGCTCTCACGCGCTGTTGCCGGTATTTTCGATCCTGGGCGACAACGACCGCGCAGGTGCGCTCATCTTTCTGGAGGATGCGCTGCGCCAGAACGAGCAGGCCCAGCAGCTCAAACTGGTATCCATCGGCCGCCTGTCGGCCAGCATCGCCCACGAAATCCGCAAC
>DJIE01000102.1:0-10617 GCA_002433465.1 Salinisphaera sp. UBA6602 | reverse complement strand
AGCATCGCCCACGAAATCCGCAACCCGCTGGGCGCGATCAGCCACGCGGGCCAGTTGCTGGCCGAGTCGCCTTCGCTGGGCCCGGACGAAAACCGCATGCTCGACATCATCCATCGCCATACGCGCCGCATCGACGGCATCATCAACAGCGTGCTCGGGCTGTCGCGACGCTCGCAGACATCGCGGCGTACACTGGCGCTGTCGAACTGGCTGGACGACGCGATCGAGGATTACCTCACGTTCGACGACGATTCGCCGGATTTCGATGTTGAAGCCATCGACCCGGAGCTACAGGTCGAATTCGACCCCGATCATCTGCGTCAGGTGCTATTCAATCTCTGGGACAATGCCAAGGCCTATGCGCGTCGCGACGGGGTGGTGCTCACGGTTCATCTGAGCGGAGAACGCAACCGCAGCAATCGCTTCTGCCTGGATATCCGCGACAACGGCCCCGGCATCGACGAAACGATTTTCAACCAAATTCTGGAACCGTTCTTTACCACCACGCGCGATGGCACCGGCCTGGGCCTGCATATCGCCGCCGAGCTGTGCGAAGCCAACGGTGCGCAGCTCGTGCCAGTTGCACATTCCGGCGGAGCCTGCTTTCGTATCGTATTCGCCCCCATTCGCACCTCGCCCGCGCGCACCACTGCCTCGCCCATGCCAAGCAACGTTCATGACTTCGACTGATACCGTGCCCTATGCCCTGATCGTCGACGACGAAGCCGATATCCGCGAGCTGGTCGAGATCACCCTGGCCCGCATGTCCATCAAGACACTGGCGGTGGCGGACCTGGCCGAGGCCAGGCAGGCATTTGCCGACGAACGCTTCGATCTGTGCCTGACCGATATGCGTTTGCCCGACGGCGACGGCCTGGAACTGGTGAGCTTTATCAGCGAAAACCATCCGCATTGCCCAGTGGCCGTGATTACCGCCTATGGCAGTGCCGACAGTGCGGTGGCCAGCCTCAAGGCCGGCGCATTCGATTTCGTATCAAAGCCGATCGACGTGGCCGGCCTGCGCGCGCTCGTGGCCCAGGCGCTCAAACTCGCCGGCCTCGATAACGACGCGCCACCGCATCCGTCGCTGGATGCTTCACCGCGGCTGATTGGCAACACCCCGTCCATGCAGCGGCTGCGCGAAACCATTGGCAAACTCGCCCGCAGCCAGGCACCGGTCTATATCACCGGCGAATCCGGCACCGGCAAGGAGCTGGTCGCGCGCATGATCCATGCCGAAGGCCCGCGTATGGGCAGCGCCTTCGTGCCGGTGAACTGCGGCGCGATTCCGTCGGAACTGATGGAATCCGAATTCTTCGGCTACGTCCGCGGTGCCTTTACCGGCGCCATGCGCGATACCTCGGGGCTGTTCGCGCGCGCCGATGGCGGCACGCTGTTTCTCGACGAGGTCGCCGATTTGCCGTTGACCATGCAGGTCAAACTGCTGCGTGCGATTCAGGAACGCGCCATTCGCCCGGTCGGCGCGAACGATGAAACCGCCGTCGACGTACGCGTGATTTGTGCCACCCATCGCGACTTGGCCGCGGAAGTGGCACGCGGTCGTTTTCGCGAAGACCTTTACTACCGGCTGAACGTTATCGAAGTGCATGTGCCGCCGCTGCGCGAGCGCCGTGCCGATATCGCAGCGCTGGCCGGGCGCATTCTGGACGCGCTGGCAAGAAAGCTGCGCCTGCGGCATTCACCCACGCTGGCGCCGGACGCACTCGAGGCGCTGGAGCAATACAGCTTTCCCGGCAACATACGCGAGCTGGAGAATATTCTGGAGCGCGCCGTTACCTTGAGCGAAGACGCGGTCATCGACCGCCGCTACCTGCGCCTGAACTCGCCGCTGCTGGAAGGCCAGGCGCATATCGAACCGCCAGCGAGCCAAGCATTGGCGAGCGCGGCCAATGCACCGTCGCGGCCTGCAGCGGCCGTGGATACCAGCGTCGATCTGGAAACCCAGCTCGAGACGCTCGAACGCGAACGTATCCAGCATGCGCTGGAGACCTGTCACTACAACAAGACCAAAGCGGCCAAGCATCTGGGCATCACGTTTCGCGCGTTACGCTACCGTCTGGCCAAACTGGGGATGAATTAATAGCAGCGGCCGCCGATAAAGCGTTATGCGGCACAGGGGACGCCGAACACCCACGGCTAGCGGTACGGGGCAACATGGCAAGCACGATGAGCGAAAACCAGACTTTCTTCTGGATCGGCACCGATCGAAGCGGCGCACGTATCAAGGGCCAGACCGATGGCCCCAACGAGGCCATGGTCAAGGTCGCGCTGCGAAAACAGGGCATCAACCCGATCCGCGTACGCAAACAGACCACCATTTTCGGGCTGGGCGGCAAGCGCAAGAAAAAGATCAAGGCCGGCGATATCGCCATTTTCGCGCGCCAGCTCGCGACCATGCTCGCTGCTGGTGTACCGCTGGTGCAGTCGCTGGAAATTATCGCCAAAGGCGCCGACAACCCGTCGCTGGGCGAACTGGTGGATACCATTCGCGCGGATATCGAAGACGGTATTCCGCTCGCCCAGGCGCTCTCCCGTCATCCGAAATACTTCGACGATCTGTTCGTGAACCTGGTCGATGCCGGTGAAAAATCCGGCGCGCTTGAGTCGCTGCTCGACAAGATCGCCACCTACAAGGAAAAAACCGAAGCCATCAAGGCCAAGGTGCGCAAGGCGCTTTTCTACCCCAGCGCGGTTATCGTGGTGGCGGTCATCGTCATGGGCATCCTGCTCTACTTCGTGGTGCCGCAGTTCCAGTCGCTGTTCCAGGGCTTCGGTGCCGATCTGCCGGCCTTCACCCTGCTGGTCATCAGTCTGTCGGAAACGGTCCAGGCCTGGTGGTGGCTGATCCTCGCCATTATCGCGGCCGCGTTCTATGCCTTTTTCCAGGCGCGATTACGATCGCGATCGTTCAGGCGCATGAACGACCGGCTGGCTCTCAAGCTGCCCATTATCGGCGATATTCTTTACAAGGCCGCGGTGGCACGTTTTGCCCGCACCCTGTCGACCATGTTTGCCGCCGGCGTACCGCTGGTGGAAGCGATGGACTCGGTCGCCCGAGCGTCGGGCAATATCGTGTTCGAAGAGGCCATTCTGCAGATGCGCGATCAGGTCTCGTCGGGCGTACAGCTGCAGCTGGCCATGAACAATACGGGGCTGTTCCCGAGCATGGCGTTGCAGATGGTCGCGATTGGCGAAGAATCCGGCTCGCTCGATGCGATGTGCTCGCGCGTGGCGGATTTCTACGAGGCCGAAGTCGACAACCAGGTGGATTCCTTGTCCTCGCTGCTCGAACCCATGATCATGGCGATCATCGGCGTTCTGGTGGGTGGGCTCGTGATCGCCATGTACCTGCCGATATTCAAGCTCGGCTCGGTGGTCTGACGATCACCCGGCCAACGAACCCTCGCAGGAACCGGCACTGACCTCGATGCAGACCCTATTCGCCGAACAGCCGGTCTTTTGCTACATCGCCGTGGCGCTGTTCGGGTTGATCGTCGGCAGCTTTCTCAACGTCGTCATTCTGCGGCTGCCGCGCATGATGCAGGCCGAATGGCGCGCCAGCGCAGCTGAAATACTGAACCAGCCGGTCGCGACATTTTCCAGCCGCCGTGTCTCGCTATCGCATCCGCGCTCCGCATGCGGGCATTGCGGCACGCCAATCAAACCCTGGCACAACATCCCCGTACTCAGCTTCGTGCTGCTGCGCGGCCGATGCGCCAACTGTGGCCACCCCATCTCGTTGCAGTATCCCGCGGTGGAACTCGTCAGCGCCGCGCTGGCCATCGCGGTTCTGGCGGTATTCGGCATGACGCCGTTCACCGGTTTCGCGCTCGTGTTCACCTGGACGCTGATCGCGGCCGCAATGATCGACTGGCAAACCCAGCTGCTGCCCGACACGCTGGTGCTGCCGCTGCTCTGGCTCGGTCTGCTGCTCAGCCTGGGCCACGACGCAGATTTTGCGCTGATAGATCCGGCCACCGCCATTCTCGGTGCCGCCGGCGGCTATCTCGTGCTCTGGCTGGTTTTTCACGCCTTTCGTCTGGCCACCGGCAAGGAGGGCATGGGTTACGGCGACTTCAAGCTGCTCGCCGCCCTGGGCGCCTGGCTTGGCTGGCAGGCATTGCCGATGGTACTGCTGATGTCTTCGCTTGCCGGCGCGATTGTTGGCGGCACGCTCATGGCGACCGGGCTGCTCGAACGCGGTAAACCCATGCCGTTCGGTCCCTGGCTGGCGCTGGCCGGCTGGCTGACACTCGTTGCAGGCGATACAATCGGCGCCGCGTATTCATCCCTTGCCGGTTTGAACTAGCGGCCAACAGCCGCTCAGGGTTGGGTCATCGTCGCCAGGACGATGCACCGGCGTGCTGTATTCCGGCTGCAAAGGAACTAGCAAATGCCGAGTAGTCTCGTCGTCGGCCTTACCGGCGGCATCGCCAGCGGTAAGTCCTTGGTTTCCAGCGCGTTCGAGCGCCTGGGCGTGACCATCATCGATGCCGACGTCGTCGCACGCGACGTGGTCGAACCCGGCCAGCCGGCCCTGGAAGAGATCGTCGAGCGTTTCGGCGCGGATATCGTCGACGACGAGGGCCGACTCCGACGCCGCGCCCTGCGCGAAATCGTGTTTGCCGACGATGCGCAGCGCGCCGAGCTCGAGCGCATCACCCACCCCCGCATTCGTGAAGAACTCGCCCGTCGCCGCGACGCGGCCCAGTCCGACTACTGTCTGCTGGTGGTGCCGCTGCTGGCCAAGTCGAGCATGCGCGATCTGGTCGACCGGGTACTGGTGGTCGATGCGCCGGAGGTCGTACAGATGGACCGGCTCATGTCGCGCGACGACATCAACGAAGATCTGGCACGGCGCATGATCGCCGCCCAGGACAGCCGCGCCGAGCGCCTGGCCCTTGCCGACGACGTGCTCATCAATACCGGCCCGCGCAAGGATATCGCCGATCTCGCGGCCGCGCTGCATGCCGGCTACCTGCGTCTGGCACACGGCGAAGTAGCCGACCTGCCGCCCCTGCACCTGCCTGGCTGAACACAGCAAGGCGCGAATACTTTGATTGGCCGGTGCAGACGCATAGACTGACCGCCTGATTCATCCATCGAGGGTTGTCTGTGGCCGATAACGGCGCGTTCTGTTACGAGCAACCGCTCAACGAACGCATAAGAACCTTCCTGCGTCTCGAACACCTGATTGCGCGCCTGCGCCATCACGAAGCCGACGAAAGCCCGTGGGGCCGTCGCGCGACACTGGACGCCCTGATCGATATCCTCAACGTGATGTCGCGCTACGACACGCGCGCCGAGGTCAGCAAGGAACTCGGCAGCCGCTATGCCGCGTTCGAAAAGCTGGGCGACCGCGACGACGTCGACGAGCGCGCGCTCAAGCAGGTGCTGGGCGAACTCGATAGCCTCGGGCGTGCCATGCAGACCATGCCGCCGCAGTTCGCCTCCTACCAACTGCGCGACAACGAACTGCTCAACAGCCTCAATAACCGCAGCCCGATCGCCGGCGGCGATTGCGGCTTCGACCTCCCCGCGTTCCAGCACTGGCTGTCGCAGAAGAACGCCGACCAGGCCCGCGACCTGAAAGCCTGGGCCGGGCATATCCAGCCGTTCGAGCAGGCTATTGGCATGCTGCTGCGGCTGTTACGCGAAAGTACCAGCCCGGCGTTGCAGACGGCCAAGAAAGGCGTACTCGTACACAACATGGACCCCAGCACCCAGCTCATCCGCGTGCTGATCGACGACGCCCGCGTATTTCCTGAGATCAGCGCCGGGCGCCACCGCGCCACGATTCGCTTTGTCGAAGTGCAGGACAAGAAGCTGCGCGTGCGCCAGTACCCGTCCAATGTCGAATTCCGTATGGCCTGCTGCCGTTTCTAATGACCAAAACGATCGAATGCCCGCAATGTGGCAAACCGGCCCGCATCGGCCGTGATAATGACTATCGGCCGTTCTGCTCGCGCCGCTGCAAGCTGATCGACCTGGGCGACTGGCTCGATGAAAGCAACCGGATTCCGGACCCTACCGGTTCGGCCGGTGGCGTGCTGCCCGACGACGCGGACGACTCGGGCCTGCCGCACTAACCTCGCAAGGCACGGCTCGCAGGGATCTCAAACTCCGGTGGCCGCAAGCGGCGCCCCCATGCGCCAGCCGACAGCGGATCCAGGCCCTGTTAACGCGAACGAAATCGCCGCGCCGCGGCCCGTTTTTGGGCAACAGAATGCGCGGGTGAGCGTGGTGACGCTTTGCGACATGAGCGCGCGGCATTGCCTGCCGGACTGCGCGCCTCGAATCATTACGCCCGGCCCGCTTGCCGACGGGTTGCGCCCGGAAATCCCCCGTGCGGCGTTGCGCGTCGTTCCTTTGGGTCGCCAAGCATCTCGGCTCGTGCCTTGCCGGGCCAATTTCTGACAAGGCAGCACGACGATTGGCGTTGGGTGTTAGCAGGCGCTAATCGGTGGCCTTCCAGAACGCCCGGATGGCTGCGACGCCCTGGGCGTTGCGTTGCTGGGCCGCGCTCAGGTCGTCCTCTCCCAGGCCGCCCAAGGCATAAACCGGCAAGGCATGGTCGGCCCGGGCAGCGCACCAGCCCTTCCAGCCCAGCGCCGGTGCCCCCGGATGGGTCGGCGTCGCTGCGACCGGCGATAGCACCGCGAAATCGGCGCCACGCTCGACCGCCGCGACGAGATCCGCGCCGGTATGCGCAGATACAGCCAATAGCTGGCCCGGTGCCAGCGCGGGCCGCCCCGATTCGAGCAATCGCGCCACCGACCAGTGCAGCCCGTCTGCGCCCGCCGCCTCGCATACGGCCAGCGACCGATCGACCAGTACGGCGACGCCGTGGCGGTGGCCCGCGTCAACAACCTTCGCTGCCAGCGCCTGATAGGCGCCATCCTCCAGCCCTTGGTCGCGCAGACGGAGCAGACGTGTCTGCGGCTGCGCGAGCAGCGTCTCGAGCCGCGCCCACCAGGCATTCGGGTCGGCCGCGCTCAGCGCCGGCGTGATCGGATATCGGTCCGGCAGGTCGAACGCGCACAGAATCACGTCGGTGGCCGGCAGCAGTTGATAATCCGCCAGCGCACGTCGCTCGACCCAGGCCAATTGCTGGCCTTCGAGGCCGCGTGGCTCACCCTGCCACTGATCGATACGCCAGACATGCAGACGCACCGGGCGTTCGCCCTTCGTATGCATAAACCGGATCAGCGGCGTATCGAGCCGACAGTCGGTTACGCCGACTTCCTCGGCCAGTTCCCGAGCCAGGCAGTCGCGCATCGGCTCTTCGTTTTCGCGCTTGCCGCCGGGGAACTCCCAAAGTCCTTCGCCCGGCGTGCCGGGCCGGCGCCGGGCAATCAACAGGCGGCCGGCCTGATCAACCAGAATACCCACCGCAATATCCAGCGGCACCTGCTTATCTGATGGCATGACGGTTCAGCTGCGGTATTCGGCGTTGATACGCACGTATTCGTAGGACAAATCGGAGGTCCAGATACGGGCCGACGCTTCGCCGCGCCCGAGATCGATGGCAATGGTGTACTCGCTTTGGGCCATGACCGCGGCGGCATCGCTTTCCATATAGTCGTCTCGCGGCTCGCCGTCGGCCACGATCGCGACCGCGTCGAGCGCAATGGCGACATGATCGATCGCGAAATCCGCCACCGGCGCACGTCCGACCGCGGCCAGGATGCGCCCCCAGTTCGGGTCGCCGGCAAAACAGGCGGTCTTGACCAGCGGCGAATGGGCGACCGTAAAGGCCACCGCCCTGGCCTCGGCCTCGTCGCGGGCACCGCTGATGTCCAGCGTGATGAAGCGTGTCGCGCCCTCGCCGTCGCGTACGATGGCCTGCGCCAGTTCGCGGGCCAGGTCGGTCAGCGCATCGATAAAGGCGCCCCAGCCGGGCGCGCTCGGTGCAAGCTCTGCCCCCGCGCCGGTGGCACAGGCGATACAGGCATCGTTGGTCGAGGTATCGCCGTCGACCGATATGGCATTGAAGGAATGCGTCATCGCCGTACGCAAGGCGGTGTCGAGCGCCTCCGCGTCGATCGCGGCATCGGTGGCGATAAACGCAAGCATGGTGGCCATATCCGGCCGGATCATGCCCGATCCCTTGGCGATACCGGTCAAGGTCACGGTAGCGCCGTCGCCGATATCCACGCTGCGCGACGCGCCCTTGGCGACCGTATCGGTGGTCATGATCGCCTGGGCCGCGTCCAGCCAGTGATCCGGGTCCAGACCGGCGTCAAGACCGGCGATACAGGCCTGCATACGCTCGACCGGCAGATGCTGGCCGATCACGCCGGTCGAGAACGGCAGCACCTGCTCCAATCCCAGCGCCAGGCTATCGGCCACGCTCTTGCAACACGCCAGGGCGTCGGCTTCGCCGCGTCGGCCAGTGCCGGCATTGGCGTTGCCGCTGTTGATCACCAGCGCGCGCACCGGCCCTGCGGCCAGATGGCGCTGTGCCACGCGTACCGGCGCGGCGGCGAAGGCGTTTTGTGTGAACACGCCGGCCACGGTGGCGGTATCCGCCAGCTTGAGCACGGCCATGTCGTTGCGGCCGGGTTTCTTGATCGCGGCTTCACCCACGGCCCACGCAGCGCCGGCGACCGGCAGCAGGCGCGCCGGCGCACTCAGATTAACGGCCATATCGCTTCAGTCTCGTCCGTGACAGTGCTTGAACTTCTTGCCCGAGCCGCAGGGACAGGGCTCGTTGCGACCGATCTTGCGTTCGTTGCGCACGAACGTCTCTGGCCGCTGGTCGCCGTCGCCCGGTTCGCGCGCAGCCGGCGCATCCGAACCCGGCAGATTGGCGCGGGCGGCCTGTTCGGCCGGGTCCGGCGCCTGGCCATCGGGCTGCTGCTGGGCGGCAGCTGCCGCGGCCACGGCCTGGTCGGCCGCGCTGGCCGCTTCCGCATGCTGGAAGTCGAGGTTTTCCATCTGCTTGCGGCGTTCTTCCCGGGCTTCCTCGGTGGCCTCGGCACGAACCCGGCCGCGGGCCAGCACCGTCACCGTCTCGTGCTTGAGCCGCGTGAGCATGTCGTTGAACATCTCGAAGGCTTCACGCTTGTACTCGTTCTTCGGATCCTTCTGGGCATAGCCGCGCAGGTGGATGCCCTTGCGCAGGTAGTCCATGGACGCCAGATGCTCGCGCCAGAGCGAGTCCAGCACCTGCAGCAGCACGGCCTTTTCGATCTGGGCCAGCACGTCGGAGCCGGCCTCTTCACGCTTGTCCTCGTAGGCCTGCTTCAACTGCGCGGCAATACGCTCGCGCAGGCCTTCCTCGTCGAGCGTCTTCTCTTCGTCCAGCCACTGCTGAATCGGCAGTTCCTGGCCGAAATCGCGCTGGATCGCCTCCACAAGGCCGGGAATATCCCACTGCTCTTCCAGGCTCTGCGGCGGGATATGCTGGCTGATGACGTCGTTGACGACCTCGTCCCAGATATTCTCTACGATATCGCCGACATCTTCGGCGTCCATGATCTCGTTGCGCTGCTCGTAGACCACCTGGCGCTGGTCGTTGGCGACGTTGTCGTACTCGAGCAGCTGCTTGCGGATATCGAAATGGTGGGATTCGACCTTGCGCTGCGCGTTCTCGATCGCCCGCGTGACCCACTTGTGCTCGATCGCCTCGCCTTTTTCCAGGCCGAGATTCTGCAGCATGGCGCGCAGCCGCGGCGGCGTGAAGATACGCATGAGGCTGTCTTCGAGCGACAGATAGAACCGCGACGCGCCCGGATCGCCCTGGCGACCCGAACGACCGCGCAGCTGGTTGTCCACGCGTCGTGATTCGTGGCGTTCCGAGCCGATCACGTACAGGCCGCCGGCTTCGAGCACGGCTTCGTGGGTCTTGGCCCATTCATCCTGCAGGCGCTGGCGGCCGGCCTGGTCGTCCTCCATGGCCTCCAGCGCTTCCTGGATATTGCCGCCCAGCACGATATCGGTACCGCGCCCGGCCATGTTGGTGGCGATCGTGACCGCGCCGGGACGCCCCGCCTGGGCAATGATCTCGGCCTCGCGCTCATGCTGCTTGGCGTTGAGCACCTCGTGGCGGATGCCGAGCTGGCGCAGCAGCCGCGAGGACAGCTCGGAGGCTTCGATCGAGGCGGTACCGATGAGCACCGGCTGGCCGGCTTCGCTGGCACGCTTGGCTTCCTCGGCAATGGCCTGGAACTTCTCGGCGCCGGTCATGAAGATCTGATCGGGCAGGTCCTTGCGCAGCAGCGGCTTGTTGGTGGGTATGACCACCACTTCCAGACCGTAGATCGACTGAAACTCGAAGGCTTCGGTGTCGGCCGTGCCGGTCATGCCCGAGAGCTTGTCGTAGAGGCGGAAGAAGTTCTGGAAGGTGATCGAGGCCAGGGTCTGATTCTCTTTCTGAATCTTGACGCCTTCCTTGGCCTCGATGGCCTGATGCAGGCCGTCCGACCAGCGCCGCCCGGGCATGGTACGGCCGGTGAACTCGTCCACGATCACGATCTGGCCGTCGGCGATGATGTAGTCCACATCGCGCTGATAGAGCACGTGTGCGCGCAGGGCCGCGTTCATGTGGTGCATGAGCGCGACGTTGTTGGCGTCGTAGAGGCTTTCTTCTGC
>DJIE01000253.1 GCA_002433465.1 Salinisphaera sp. UBA6602 | reverse complement strand
GAAATCCTTGCGCAGCACCGGCAGGTCGCAGGCCTGGCGGGCCAGGGCCAGAAAGTCGTTATCGCCCTGAAAGAAATCGTGATCGGTAAGTACCGACAGGCAGGCCGCGCCGCCGGCGGCGTAGCGCT
Organism: Salinisphaera sp. UBA6602; assembly: GCA_002433465.1. Classification (GTDB taxonomy): domain Bacteria; phylum Pseudomonadota; class Gammaproteobacteria; order Nevskiales; family Salinisphaeraceae; genus Salinisphaera. The sequence goes on along the minus strand of DJIE01000253.1, from coordinate 2,567 downwards.
CGGCCAGCCAGGCAACGTCGAAATCCTCGCGGATCAACCCCTTGCTGGGGGAGGCCTTCTTGATTTCGGCAATCACGGCCTGCGGTGCCTTGGCGCGCAGCGCGTCGGCAAAGCCGCGCGGGGCGAAGGCACGCGCGACCGCGGCATCGAGTTCGGCGCGCGAGGTCTGGGCACGAAACGCCGCGATCTCTTCGACCTTGCGGGCCAGGATGCGATCGAGAATGGTATCGGTGGTACGAATGCTCATGCGTTCACCATGCCGGCGCGGCCGGTCATCGTTTGTGTGAGTTCGCACAGCGCGGCCATGCGTTCGCCGGCCGCGCCGCTGAGCAGCACGTCGCGTGCCTTGGCCACGCCCGCTGCGATATCCGGCGCGTTACCGGATACATACAGGGCCGCACCCGCGTTGAAGGCGACCATGTCCAGGGCCAGCCCGGCCTTGCCGGCAAGCACGTCGCGCACGATATCCAGGCTTTCAGCCGCGGACTTCACCCGCAGCGCATCCAGCGAGCCGCGTTCGAGGCCGACGTCCTCGGGCGCGATCTTGTAGGTGGAGATCTTGCCGTCCTTCAACTCGGCGACCCGGCTGGGTGCGTTGATCGAGAGTTCGTCGAGGCCGTCCTCGCCGTGCACGATCATGACGTGACGGCTGCCCAGACGCTGCAGCACCTCGGCCAGCGGCTCGCACAGATGGCCGTTGAATACGCCCATCACCTGATTGCGGGCGCCGGCCGGGTTGGTGAGCGGACCGATGATATTGAAGATCGTGCGTACGCCCAGTTCGCGACGCGGGCCGACCGCGTATTTCATGGCGCCGTGGTGGGCCGGGGCGAACATGAAACCTACCCCCAGCCGACGAATGCATTCGGCCACCTGCTCGGGCGAGGTATCGAGAGCCACGCCGGCCGCTTCGAGCAGGTCGGAGCTGCCGGACGAACTGGATACCGAGCGATTGCCGTGCTTGGCCACATGACCGCCTGCAGCAGCCACCGCGAACGCTGCCGCCGTGGATACGTTGAACAGGCCGGCCGCGTCGCCGCCGGTGCCACAGGTATCGACCAGCTGATCGGCCAGGTTGGCATCGACGGGCACATCGGTGGCCAGCTCACGCATGACCGCCGTCGCGGCGGCGATTTCCGGCACCGTTTCGCCTTTCATGCGCATGGCGATCAGAAAGCCGCCGATCTGTGCTTCGGTGGCCTGGCCAGTCATGATCGCGGTCATCGCCTGGTGCATGCGCTCGGCCGAGAGGTCGCGGCCGGCGACGATGTGGTTCATCAGTTCTTTATCAATCACTGCGTATCTCCCGTGCCCGGGCGGCCTTCGCCGCAGCGCTTGAGGAAGGTGCGCAGCATTTCATGGCCGTGTTCGGACAGAATCGATTCCGGATGGAACTGCACGCCCTCGGCGCCGGTGGGCGTATGAATCAGGCCCATGATTTCGTCCATCTCGCCGTCTTCGGTCTCGGTCCAGGCGGTGATCTCGAAGTCGTCCGGCAGGCCGTCGCGGGCAACGATAAGCGAGTGATAGCGCGTCGCGGTCAGCGGGTCGGCAAGATTTTCGAACACGCCGCGCCCGGTATGGCGAATCACCGAGGTCTTGCCGTGCATGACCTGGCGGGCGCGGGTGACCTGGCCGCCGTAGGCCTGGCCCAGCGCCTGATGGCCGAGACACACGCCGAAGATCGGCAGCCGATGTGCCAGGCGCTGAATCAGCTCGACCGACACGCCGGCTTCGTCCGGCGTGCAGGGCCCGGGCGAAACGACGATGCCGGCCGGCTTGAGTTCTTCGATATCTTCGACCGTGACCTGATCGTTACGCACCACATGCACTTCGGCGTCGAGTTCGCCGAGGTATTGCACCAGGTTGTAGGTAAACGAGTCGTAGTTGTCGAGCATCAGAATCATGCGTCACCCCCGTTGCGCGGTGTACTGGCCTGCGCACGCGTGCTCAGCCCGCGCTCGGCGATGGCTGCGGCTTTCATGACCGCCTTGGCCTTGTTCATGGTTTCTTCCCATTCGGCGGTCGGCTGTGAATCGGCCACGATGCCACCGCCGGCCTGGACATGAATTTCGCCGTCCTTGAGTACGGCCGTACGAATCGCAATCGCCAGATCCATGCTGCCATTGCCGGCCAGATAGCCCACAGCACCGCCATAGACACCGCGTTTGACCGGCTCGATTTCGTCGATGATTTCCATCGCCCGGATCTTGGGGGCGCCGGAGAGCGTGCCGGCGGGAAAGGCCGCGCGTAGCGCGTCCATGGGGGTGAGGTCGTCGCGCAGCTTGCCGGTCACGTTGGACACGATATGCATGACGTGCGAGTAGCGCTCGATGGCCATGCGTTCGGTCAGCTTCACGCTGCCCGGCTGCGATACCCGCCCGACATCGTTACGCCCGAGGTCGATGAGCATCAGATGCTCGGCGATCTCTTTCGGATCCTCGAGCAGATCCTCGGCCAGGGCTTCGTCTTCGCTTGCGGTAGCGCCGCGCTTGCGCGTGCCGGCGATCGGACGCACCGTGACTTCGCCGTCCATGGCCCGTACCAGAATCTCCGGCGAGGCCCCC
>DJIE01000060.1 GCA_002433465.1 Salinisphaera sp. UBA6602 | reverse complement strand
CCACCTGGCTGGCGATGCTGCCCAGCAGCACGTCCCAGAACTTCGGGTTGTGGGAAGCCATGACGATGAGATCGACGCCGAAGTGGTCGGCACGACGCACGATCGTGCGGGCCACGGGGCCCACGCGCACGTCGACCTGCCAGTTGCTGTCTTCGCCGAGGTATTGCCGGCCCACGCGCTCGAGCTGCGCATGCGCGGTCTCACCCAGTTTTCTGACGTAGTCGGTGCCGACATAAGGGAAGTCGCCGGCATCGATCTGCGGTATAACGCTCAGCAGGATGACCGTCGCGCCGGTGTTGCCGGCCACTCGTTTGACGTTTTCGAACACGCTGTCGAAAACCGCGTCCTGATTCAGGTCCAGCGGTACAAGGATGGTCTGTGACATATCGATCTCCTTTTTTTGTGTACTTGCAGTATTACGTCGTCGCCGGATGCAGGGCTTGATCTAGATCAAAGGCCGATGAGTGGCGCAACATGAAATTCGCGGGCTGATGGATGGCGGATCGGTTGCAGTCCTGAAGTTCAGCAATCTGCGCCAAGCGCCAGTGGTTCGGTTGCGCGTCGATGCGGGGTGCAGCAACGCCTGATGGGCCGCCATGGCGAACAACGGTGGGGCGAGCACGAGGTCGGCCCCGCCGCAGCCAGCAGCGCTGGCTGCGGCGGTGTCGTAACGGCTAGAAGCGATAGCCCAGCGCGAGCGTATAGACCCACGGGTCGACGTCCACGTCGACATGGGTGCTGCCGGTCGCGGTACGCACCTCGGCCGTGGTGTCGATCTGCAGATAGCGCACGTCGGCGTTGATCAGCCAGCGGTCGTTGAGCGCGTAGTCCACGCCCACCTGTGCGGCCGGTCCGAAGGAGTCGTCCAGCTCGATCTTCTCGATGCCCAGCGCCCGTGCCTCGTCCGAGACGTCTTCCGAAAAGAAGAACGTGTAGTTCAGCCCCAGGCCAACATAGGGCGTGAATGCCGACTCGTTGTTGAAGCGGTACTGCAGGCTCAGAGTGGGCGGCAGGTGCTTGATATCGCCCAGCGGGGCGCCGTCGAGCGCGCCGCCGCTGAGAGTGAGGTCGTGCTCGAACGGCGAGGCGCCCAGCAGTTCGACCGCCAGATTGTCGCTGAGCAGATAGGCGATGGTCAGTCCGAATTGCGGCTCGGAGCTCACGGCCACGTCCGTGCCCTGAAGCGCGGGCGCAAGTTCGCCGTTACGGCTCGAGGTGTCATCGTTGGGGGCGACGTAGGTTACGCCGCCGCGCACGATCCAATCGCCGGCTTCGGCATGGGCCACGCCCGCGATGAATACCGAGGTCAGGGCAAGGGCCGCGGGGGCGATTGCGGCACGCGGGAAAGACGTCATGGCAGGGCTCCTGTTCTATGGTTTAAGCGTCTGGAGAACAGGTTGGCGGGGTTGCGCTGCGGCCGTGTTGATTTAGGTCAATAAAGGCGCCGACGTCGGCTCGTAATTGGATTGTGTGCTAATAGGTGCGCCGCAATGCGCTCGCGCGCGACTAAAGAAGCCTGAAAATCGCGCGGTATTCGGCTAGGATTGCAAGGTTATACGCGCGTTTTTTATTTTGAACCCCAGAGCAACCCCCATGCCGCCACTCTCCCAGCAAATGCAGCAGTTGAGCGAAACGTGCAGTCATTGCTCGTTGCGCTATCTGTGTTTGCCCGACCATCTCGATACGCATGACCTCGAAAAGCTCGAGCGGCTGGTCGATTCGGGCGCGCCGGTGGTGGCCGACACCGAGCTGTTCGCCCAGGGCGACGGCCTGACCCATATCTATGCCGTACGCGACGGCTCCGCCAAGACTGTGCGCATCGACGAGGAAGGCTTCGAACAGATCCTGGGTTTCTACTATCCGGGCGACATCCTCGGCTTCGACGGTTTTGCCGATCAGCACCACCACTGCAGCGCGGTGGCCCTGGAAACCAGCCATTTCTGTCGTATCCCGGTCGACCAGCTCGATGCGCTTGTCGACGAGCTGCCGAGCCTGCGCCAGCGTCTGACGCGGCTGATGAGCCAGGTGCTCTCCGAAGACGGACGCATGATGCTGACCCTGGGCCGCAAGGACAGCGAAGGCCGTATCAGCAGCCTGCTGCTGGGGCTGAGCCGGCGGCGCGCGCTTCGCGGTATGCCGGCCACCACCGTGCCTTTGAACATGAAGCGTGCCGATCTGGCCAACTTCCTTTCCATGCGCCTGGAAACGGTCAGCCGCGTACTCACGCGGCTGCAACGTGCACAGATCATCAAGGTGTCGCAGCATCGGGTGGAAATTCTCGATCGCGACGCCCTGCGCGAGCGCTCGAGCCGCGGCGCCTGGGTAGCGGATCAATCGTGACTGTCGCATGTCGGGCGGATATACCCGCTCGCGCGTGGGCAAGCGCCTTGCACGATCGTTTACACTACGGCGCTTGCTTGAACTCGCCCGAAAACGGGCCGGACGGGTCATGACCAGCGCGACTCAACCCAAGGTCTTCGTTCAGACCTGGGGCTGCCAGATGAACGAATACGACTCGGCCAAGATGGTCGAGGTGCTGCGCAAGCAGCGCAACGCCGAGCGCGTCAACACGCCGGAAGAAGCCGACATCATCCTGCTCAACACCTGTTCCATCCGCGAAAAGGCCGCGGAGAAGGTGTTTTCGCAGCTCGGGCGCTGGCGCGAACTCAAGGCCGAGCGTCCCGATATCGTAATCGGCGTCGGCGGCTGCGTGGCCTCCCAGGAAGGCCATGCAATTCGCGAGCGCGCGCCGTTCGTGGACATGGTGTTCGGCCCGCAGACGCTACACCGGCTGCCGGAGATGCTGGACGCGGTCCAGGACAACGGCGCCGGCATCGTCGATATCGCCTTCCCGGAAATCGACAAGTTCGACCACATGCCGCCGGCCAAGGCCGAGGGCGCCACGGCGTTCGTGTCGATCATGGAAGGCTGTTCGAAATACTGCAGCTTCTGTGTCGTGCCCTACACGCGCGGTGAAGAAATCTCGCGTCCCTTCGACGACGTGATTCTGGAGGTCGCGGAACTGGCCGAGCAGGGCGTGAAGGAAATCACGCTGTTGGGCCAGAACGTCAACGGCTATCGTGGGCCGATGGAAGACGGCTCGATCTGCGATCTGGCCATGCTGGTGGAATTCGTGGCCGAGATCGACGGCATCGAGCGTATTCGCTATACCACCAGCCACCCGCTGGAATTCTCGGATGCGCTCATCGAAGCCTATGCGCGCGTGCCCAAGCTCGCCAACTACCTGCATCTGCCCGTCCAGTCGGGTTCGGATACGGTGCTGGCCGACATGAAACGCGGCTACACGGCCGATCATTTTCGCGAGCGCATCGCCAAGCTGCGCGCGGTGCGCCCGGATATCAGCCTGTCGACCGATATCATCGTCGGTCATCCCGGCGAGGGCGAGGCCGAGTTCGAGGCCACCATGCAGCTGGTCGAAGACATGCGCTTCGACGCGGCGTTTTCCTTCGTCTACAGCAAGCGCCCCGGCACACCGGCCGCGGACATGACCGACGACACCCCGCGCGAGGTCAAGAAGGCGCGCCTGGCGCGTCTGCAGGCACGGATAGCCGAGTTCAACCGCCAGTACATGCAGGACATGATCGGTACCACCCAGCGTGTGCTGGTCGAACGCGAGTCCAAGCGCGGCGGCGGCCAGATGGCCGGACGTACCGACTCCAACCGCTGGGTGAACTTCGACGGCCACCCGCGCATGGCCGGGCATTTCCTGGAAGTCGAAATCACCGAAGCGCTCGACAACTCGCTGCGGGGTCGCGTCGTGACCCGCGAGGATCATGCGCCCATGCCCGATCTCGCGGCCGCGGCCGGCTGATCGGCCACGTTGCCAACCCGACAAAGCATCTTGAACGAATCCATCCGCAAGACCCTGGAACTGGACCCGCCGGATACCACCCGGCTGGCTTTTCTGTGTGGCCCGCAAGACCAGCATCTGCGCCTGATCGAGCGAACGCTGGACGTGCAGGTGCACAATCGTGGCCATCTGTTTCAGGTAGAGGGCAGCGAAGGCGCCGCGACGGCGGCCATCGACGCCCTCAACGAGCTTTATAGCGCCACCGCGGCCGGCGAAATTGGCCCGGATCGGGTGCATATCGTGGCCCGCACGGCCGAGCGCGAGCTGCGCGGCGAGGCCCAGGGCGGGGCGTCCGAACCCCGCGACGTGGTCATCAAGACCCGCCTGGGGCTGGTACGCGGGCGCGGGCCGAGTCAGCGCCGCTATCTGGCCAATCTCGCCGACAACGACCTGAACTTCGGCATCGGCCCGGCCGGTACCGGCAAGACCTATCTGGCCGTGGCCGCGGCCGTCGATGCGCTGGAGTCCGAGCGCGTGCGCCGTCTGTTGCTGGTGCGTCCGGCGGTGGAAGCCGGGGAACGGCTGGGTTTTCTGCCCGGCGATCTGGCCCAGAAGATCGATCCCTATCTGCGCCCGCTCTACGACGCGCTCTATGAAATGCTAGGTTTCGATCGGGTGGGGCGTCTGATCGAGCGCAACGTCATCGAGATCGCGCCGCTGGCCTATATGCGCGGGCGCACCCTCAACGAAGCGTTCATCATTCTGGACGAAGCGCAGAACACCACCATCGAGCAGATGAAGATGTTTCTGACCCGTATAGGCTTTGGCTCGACTGCCGTGGTCACGGGCGACATGACCCAGGTGGATCTGCCGGTGGCCAAGAAATCGGGCCTGCGGCATGCGGTGCGTCTGCTGCAGGATATCGAGGGCATCAGCGTGACCAAGTTCTCGGCGCGCGACGTGGTGCGCCACCCGCTGGTCCAGCGCATCGTCCAGGCCTACGATCGCGAAAGCGAAGCGGGCGAGCACAGCTAAGCGGCAACCGCATGGATATCGAACTCGCGCTGGACTGCGCGCCGGGCATCCACGCGCCCGATACCGACATGCTCGAACGCGCGGCAGCGGCTGCGCTGCGTGGGGCATCTTGCCGCGAAGACGTGGCTTATGAACTGGCCGTTCGTCTTGTAGACGAGGCCGAATCGGCGCAGCTCAACGGCGACTATCGCGACAAGCCGTATGCCACCAACGTGTTGTCATTCCCTGCCGGCGCCGAATTGCCGGGCCTGACCGTGCTCGGCGATCTGGTGATCTGCATGCCGGTCATCGCGCGTGAAGCGAAAGAGCAGGGCAAGAGCGACGTCGCACATCTGTCGCATATGGTGGTACACGGGGTCTTGCACTTGCTCGGCTATGACCATATCGGCGACGATGAAGCCGAAACCATGGAGGCGATCGAGCGCGACGTGATGGCCGAGCTCGGCCACGACGATCCTTACCGCGTGCTCGGCGTCTGAACGAATACCGCAGGCCGTAGGGCCGAGCCAGATAAACAGGCTTGAGAGGAGGGCGCGGCTGCGGCCGCATGCGATGAGCGACGAGGACGACAGCGAACAGAGTCGAAGTAGCGGCAATTGGCTGCGCCAGATCGGCATGAGCCTGGCCGGGCCACCGCGCGATCGCGACGAGCTGGTCGAGGTGCTCAAGGAAGCACAGGAAAACGAGCTGCTGGATATCGACGCGCTCTGGATGATGCAGGGGGTGCTCAAGGTCTCCGAGCAGCAGGTGCGCGACATCATGGTGCCGCGCTCGCAGATGGTGGTGGTCGAATCCGATGCCGCCGCGGCGGATATCCTGTCCATCGCGATCGACTCGGGCCATTCACGTTTTCCGGTGATCGGCGAATCGCGAGACGAAGTCGTCGGTATTCTGCTGGCCAAGGACATGCTGCAGCTGGCCGAGGAGGGCGACGACCGCGAAGCCTTCGAACTGGGGGCGGTGCTCAGGCCGGCGGTCTACGTGCCCGAGTCCAAGCGCGTGAACGTGCTGCTCAAGGAGTTCAAGGCTTCGCGCAACCACATGGCCGTGGTCGTGGACGAGTATGGCGGTGTCGCCGGCCTGGTGACCATCGAAGACGCGCTCGAGCAAATCGTGGGCGAAATCGACGACGAATACGATCAGGCCGAAGGCGCCAATATCCTGCGCCAGGAGCACAATCGTTTTCTCATTCGCAGCCTCACGCCGGTCGAGGAGTTCAACGAATACTTCGACACCGAGTTTTCCGACGAGGACTTCGACACCATCGGCGGCCTGGTCGTGCATGAATTCGGGCATATGCCCAAGCGTGGCGAGACCACCATCATCGATCGCTTCCAGTTCAACGTGCAGCGGGCCGATTCGCGCCGTATTCATCTGTTCCAGATGACCGTGCTGCCGGAGGCCTCCGAGTAGCACATGGGCGCAAAGCGCGTGCTTCGGGTCGCTGCGTTCGATGTGCTGCTGCCGGCGCTATTCGGCGGCCTAGCCACGCTCGGCTTCGCGCCTTTCGGTTACTACGGACTGACGCTGCTTGCCCTGATCGGGCTGATCGCGCTGTGGTGGCAGGCGTCTGCCCGGCGCGGCGCCTGGCGCGGCTTCGTGTTCGGCCTGGCGCACTTCGGCACCGGCATCTACTGGACCTTCGTTTCCACCTACTACTACGGCGGCGCGCCGCTGCCGATGGCGATTGGGCTCGTGGCCGCGCTGAGCGTGTACCTCGCGCTCTATCCGTTGCTGGTGGGCGCGCTGGCCGGCGCTACGCGGGGACTGCCCCGTACGCTGTGGGCGCTGGTGGTGGTGCCTTTTGCCTGGATGCTTGCGGAACTGGTGCGCAGCTGGGTCATGACCGGCTTTCCCTGGCTCTCACTGGGCTACTCGCTGATCGACGCGCCGGTGACCGCGCTGGCCCCGATCGGCGGCGTGTATTTTCTCGGCCTGCTGATGATGGCCAGCGCCGGCACGGTGGCGCTGTTGTTCGCCGGTTCCATACCGGCACGGGCGCTGGCGGTGGTACTGATCGCGCTCGCCCCGCTGGGGCTTTGGTATACGCCGCCGACCACGGCATGGACCCGGCCCAGCGGCGAGCCGGTGAGCGTGGATATCGTCCAGGGCAATTTCGCGCAGGCGATCAAATGGGATCGCGACGTGTTCCGCACCACCCTCGAGCGCTATCGCTCCATGACCGAAGCCTCGGATGCCGACCTGGTGGTCTGGCCGGAAGTGGCCATCCCGGCGCCGGCCCATCAGATTTCGTCCTACTTCGACGAGATTGCCGCCCTGGCCGCGGGGCGTAACCAGACCGTTCTTGCCGGCACGCTGGTACACGAAAGCAACAACGCGCCCTACTACAATGCCGTGCTGGCGCTCGGCGCGGGCGAGGGACGTTATTACAAGCGCCATCTGGTGCCCTTCGGCGAGTATTTTCCGGTCCCCGAGTTCGTCAAGACGCTGCTCGACGGCGTGAACATGCGCTACAGCGATTTCGGTTTTGGCGCCGAGGACCAGGCGCTGATCGAGGTCGACGGGGTCAAGCTTGGCCTGTCGATCTGTTTCGAGGATGCCTTTGGCTACGAAATCGCCAAGGCGCTGCCGCAGGCCGGCATGCTGGTGAACGTCACCAACGATGCCTGGTTTGCCGGCACCACGGCGGCCGCCCAGCATCTGGAAATCGCGCGCATGCGCGCGCTGGAAGCGGGACGGCCCATGCTGCGCGCGGCCAATACCGGCATTTCGGCAATCATCGACTATGACGGGCGCGTGCGTGAGGCCACGCCCGAGTTCGAAATCGCCAACATCGAATCGCAGGTGCAGCCGCGCAGCGGCGAAACGCCCTATATGCGTATTGGCGATTGGCCATTGTGGTGGGCGAGTGCAGCGGTCACGCTGTTGTCATTGCTGGGCAGCGTGCTGCTCACGCGTCGTCGTAGCAAGGCCGGCGCGTCACGGTAGGTCGGGTTGCGGCATGTAGAGCGAATGGCCGTCCAGCGTTCGCAGAAATGCCGCCAGATCGTCGAGTTCGGCCGGGGTAAGCCCGAGCGGTTCGATCAGCGGTGAAAGTCGTGCCAGCGGCACATCGCTGACTTTCTCGGTCGGCGGCGCGTTCTGCCACCACCCCATGTTGTAAAGCGCAAGCAGTGATTCGATATCGATCCCGTCGCCGAAGCCGTTGTGCATATACGGCGCCGTGCGTGCAATATTGCGCAGCCCCGGCGTGGCAAACGCGCCGACATCCTCCGGCGCGCCGGTTTCACGGTAGCGGCCCAGATAATCGCCCACGCCGTGCACCGATGTGCCCAGGTGATGAAAATCGCCGTCCGAGAGCAGGGCGCCGTGATGGCAGCGAACACAGTTTGCCCGGCCGCGAAACAGGTCGAGCCCGCGAATTTCCGCGGCCGTGAAGATATCGCGCTCGCCGCGCATGAAACGATCGAAGCGGGTATTCGGCGTATTCAGGGTACGCATGAACGTTGCGATCGCCTGGGCTATGCGTGCCACCGTGACCGACGGGTCGCCGTAGGCATCGGCGAACAGCGGCGCGTAGCCGGCCACTTCGCCCAGCTGGCGTGCCCGGTGTTCGGGTACGCCCGCCATTTCAATCGGGTTCGACCAGCTGGCGACGACCTGGGTTTCCAGGTCCGCGGCGCGGCCGTCCCAGAACATACGATCCTTGAATCCGGCGTTGAGTACCGTGGGGGTATTCAGATTCCCGACCTGGCGATCGTGACCGACGGCCTTGTGGCGACCGTCTGCCCAGCCGAGGCTGGGCTCGTGACAGGAGGCACAGGCGATCTGATTCGAACCGGACAGGCGCGGATCGAAGAACAGCCGTTTGCCCAGAGCGGCCTTTGCTTCGCTGAAGGGATTGTCGGCTGGAAACTCCGGTCGCCCGGGCAGGGGCGCGAGCGCTTCTATATCCAGGTCGGCGCGCGTTTCCAGTGCCGGCCACTGCGACTGCGGGCCGCGGTAACGCTCGACCAGTCGTGCGCGTTCGATGGCCGGGGCGAACGCATAGACAAGCGCGATGAACGCAGCGGTCGCTGCAGCGATGGCAACGAAGACGATCGATTCGCGTCGCGCCAGCCGTGAACCGATCCGCGCGATGACGCCGCCGGGATTCACTTGCCCCACGGATCGGGCGGCGTTCGAAGCGCGGCGACGGCCGTGGCGTACCGGCGCCACGCCAGAGACAACAGATACGGCCGCGCCGCTGCTCGCCCGAGCGTCGGGCCATAGCCCGCTGAGCGGCCGCGCCAATGGGCGCGGGAAGGCGAGTCAGAAGTCATAGCCGACTTCCAGCCAGTACTGGCGGCCAACGCCGAACAGCTGGACCCCTGCCTGGTTGCTTACGATATTGCGGCTGTCGGTAACGTTGAGCACGTCAACGCCGACATAGGGCGAGTGATCGCCGGGCAACAACCGCAGCCGCGTGCTCAGATCCCAGCGCAGGGTATTGTCCTGTTTTTCGATGTCGTAGCGCTGCAGCCCCGTGGCCGGGTCCTTGCCGTCGCGCAGCAGGTAGCGGTACCCGTCGGTGTAGCTCAGCGCGTTACGCACCTGCAGGCGGTCGTTGAAAGCCGAGGTGATGATGTCAACCTGGGCGCTGACCGGGGTGGCGAAATCGCGTGCCGGCAGTTCCGAGCGACGCACCCGACGACCTTCGAAGATCACATCCTCGTCGGCGACCGTACCGTTATAGCCCTTCTCATCGTCGCCGTAGCTGGCATCGGTTTCCTTGTCCATCCACGACACCCCGAGATTGACGCCCCAGTTGGCGCCCACCCAGGCAAACGGCCGCGAGCGCCAGTAGAGATCGACCTGATCCGTGCTGCTGCGCCCGGAGTTGTCGTAGTTGTACAACTCGCTACCGCCATCGTAGTTGGTGCGGATCTGATCCTTGCCCTGGCGGCGCACATAGGTCAGGCCGATATCGCCGCGCCAGAGCGTGCCGGCGATGCCGATCGAGTATTCGTCGTCGTAGGGTGTGTCGAGATCGCGGTAGTCGTATTCGCTTCGATCCTCGACCGCGGTGAGCGGATCGTTCGGGTTGACGCGCTCGCGTACCTCGACCAGCCGTCGTTCCTCGGCGCGCAGCTTGTAGGAAAGGAACGACTTGCCGTAATAGCGGTTGGCGCCGGCGATCAGGCGCATGTTCTGGCTGTTGTCGAGATAGACACCGGCCTTCACTCGCGGCGCGGCGTTGGTGTTTTCCAGCAGGCCGTCGCGTTCGACCCGTAGCCCGGCGCTACCGAAAAACCGGTGGCCGTCGGCCGCGATCTCGCCGAACACGGCGCCATTGGTGTTGGAGAACGCGATATCGCCGGCGCGATAGGTCGCCACGCGGCTCAGGTATTGATCCGACGGCGCATAAGAGCCAGGGCCGATCGGGTCGGGCAGCGGCGTCTGGCTGTAATCGAGGCGATAGTCTTCGGCCACGAAGTCCTGGCCCCGATGCTGTTCGTAGTCGAGATAGGCTATTTCTGCGCCGTAATCGGTCGTCCAGATAGCGCTGATCGGCGTGGTGAACGTAACGGAACCGCCCAGCTTGCGTTGTCGGTTCTGGAGGTCGCCCAGGCCGCCGATGATGCTGCCGTCGAATAGCGACGTGCTCTTGAAGTTGGTCAGCGTATGGCTGTCGTATTGATGCTCATCGGTGGTGAGCCCCGCGTTGACGTTGGCGTCGACATGCGTAGCACCGATGTGGTTTGCATAGTTGACGCTTAGATTGATGCCCTCGTGGCCGCCGACGAAATCGGAATCGAGATAGTTGATCAGGAAGCTGTCTTCATCGAAGTTCGTATACGACAGCGAGGCGTTGAGCTCGTAGTCGCGGTCGAGCAGGTCCATGCGCACAACGCCATAGCGTGACTTACTGTCCAGTTCGCGGCTCTGGCTGGGCGTGTAGAGCTGGCCGGTCTCCAGAAAATTGTCCAGATCCATCGTGAGCAGCTGTTTTTGGCTAATGGTCGAGCGCTTTTCGCTATAGCCGGCGAACAGGCCGATATCGCCCAGGCGGGTGGCGCCGTCCAGGCTGAATTCGCTCTTGCGAAAATCGGGCTGGAACTCGCCGGGCACGCCGTTGGGCATCTGGGCCGCCGCGCTTTCGAACTCGCGTTCCTGGGTTTTATCGATATGCAGGTGGGTCAGGCTGTCGCTGGTGCCCCGATACGACACATGGGCTTCGTTTCGGCCTGCATAGGCACGTGTTTCGGCCTTGACCACGCCCCCCGTGAAGCCGCCTTCCCGGGCCGAAATATTGGTATCGCTGACCTCGATGTTCTGTAAGAAACGGGTGTCGATGAACTGGCCTTGGGAATGGCCGGCCACGCGCGCGTAGTTGTCGGCCCGCTGGCTCTGGGCGGGGTCGATGAGGTTGTCTACCGCCGCGCCGTCCAGTACGAAGCGGTTCTGGTAGGGCGAAGCCCCGCGAATCGAGAACTCTGCGGGCTTGATATCGCCTTGCTGGCGGCTCGAACTCGCCCCTTCTGCCACCCGTACGGAGGGAATGACCGACAGCGCTTCGGCCAGATCCGAGCGTGCCGAACCGCGGATGTAGGCGGCCGGCAGCTTCTGGATCTGGGCATCCAGCGGGTCGGCTGCGACCAGGATTTCGTTGAGCGCCGGCAGCTCGAAAGACAGGGCGTCGTTGAGGCTTTTCTGGTCGGCGGCCGCGGTTTCACCGCGCGCTTCATCTTGTCGCGTTACGTCACCGCTGGCGGCCACTGGCGGCGGTTCGGCATGGACGGCGGATGTCGCGCCCAACAAGGTCGGCAGAATCAAGAGTCTGTACATGGTGTCCCCCCGTGAAGTTGCGAGGGAGGATAGGCATTCGGTTTATAAATGCAAATGATTCGCATTTATATTTGACGCAACGAAATTCAATTTCAAGCGGGCGGTTCTTCAATGGTGCGAGGCTGTGCCTGTACGTCTGCCATGCCAGAGGGGCGGGCGCAGGCTCAGAGGTTGGGCCGGCGTGCGGCTGCCGGTACCGGGCGGTGAAGGGTCGCGAGCGTATCGAGTACACTAGGCGGCCGTTTTTTGCTTTTCGATCGATAGCCGCCGATGGATTCCACCTACCGTTTCGATGCGATCGAGACCGATGTACAGGCCCGCTGGCGTGACGCCCGCGCCTTCGAAGTCAAGCGCGACGAGCGCGAGAAGTTCTATTGCCTGTCGATGTTCCCTTACCCCAGCGGCAAGCTGCATATGGGGCATGTGCGCAACTACACCATCGGCGA
>DJIE01000219.1 GCA_002433465.1 Salinisphaera sp. UBA6602 | reverse complement strand
CTATGCCACGCAGCTCTATTCGCTGGCCGAATGCCGCAGCCTGGCCCACAACGCCGGCGTGACGGTCAACGATATCGTGCTCACGATCTGCGGCGGCGCGCTGCGGCGGTATCTGCGCGAGATCGGCGAACTGCCGAGCAAGCCGCTGACCGCCGGCATTCCGGTCTCGGTACGCCCGGCCGACGACCAGGACGAAGGCAACGCGCTGACCTTCATCGTGGCCAATCTTGCAACCGATATCGAATCGACGCCGGAACGGCTACAGGCGGTCGCGCTTTCGACGCGGCGGGCAAAAAACGAGCTGAGCAAACTCTCGGCGGCAGCCATCACCCAGTACACGGTCGCGCTGATGGCGCCCTATGTCCTGTCGCTGGTCACCGGCATGGGCGGGCGCACGCGGCCGGTGTTCAACGTCACGGTATCGAATCTGCCCGGCCCGGAAGGCCCGCTCTATATCCACGGTGCGCAGATGGAGGCGTTCTATCCGACCTCGTTGGTCACCCATGGTCAGGCGCTCAATATCACCGTGCACGGCTACGGCGATACGCTGGGCTTTGGCTTTATCGGCTGCCGGGAAACCCTGCCGTCGATGCAGCGGCTGGCCGTTTATGCTGGCGAAACGTTGGACGAACTGCGCGAGACCTACGGCGATCGCGATACGCCCGCCCAGGATGAGGCCGTCGCCGATGACAAGTCTTCGACGTCAAAAAGTACCGCCAAGCGGCGCAAGAAGACGACGCAAAGCGCGACCGGCTGATTCGCACAACGCTCTGACCAAAACAAAAGGCCGGCCTTGGGGTCGGCCTTTTCTTTGGCCTGGATACACCGGCCCCGTCATCGACGACGTATTGCCGGCGTCGCGGGCACGGCCAGGGGTGTACCCTCCAGCTGCGTGGGTCGGGGCCGGCAGCGCTTACCGAATACGGGCGCGCAATGTCGCAGCGCCGAAAGTGAAGGCCCAAGCCGTTATAATTCCGACCTGAGTTTTTTGTATTTCGTTCGGCTTGCGGGCACGAGCGCGGGTGGCATTTATGAGCGATAACGCAGCGTCGACGTCCAAATCCGGCAACAATTTCGTACGCAACATGATCGCCGAGCAGATCGAACGCGGCGATCACGTGGGCGAGGTGGTGACACGCTTTCCGCCCGAGCCGAACGGTTTTCTACATATTGGCCACGCGAAATCGATCTGCCTGAACTTCGGCCTGGCCGAACACTTCGGCGGGCGCTGCCGGCTGCGTTTCGACGACACCAATCCGGAAAAAGAGGAACAGGCCTTCATCGATTCCATCCAGGAAGACGTGCACTGGCTCGGCTTCGACTGGGATGGCCACGTCCGCTTCACCTCGGATTATTTCGATACGCTTTATGAATACGCGCTGCACCTGATCGAAAACGGCGATGCCTATGTCGACGAGCTGACCTCCGAGCAGGCACGCGAATACCGCGGCGACTGGAACACGCCGGGCACGAACAGCCCCTACCGCGATCGCACGCCGGAAGAGAACCTCGCCGCCTTCGAAAGGATGCGCGCCGGCGAGTTCGGCGAAGGCCAGGCCTCGCTGCGCGCCAAGATCGATATGGCCGCGGGCAACATGAACCTGCGCGACCCGGTGATCTATCGCATCCGGCATGCGACACATCACCAGACCGGCGATGCCTGGTGTATCTATCCGTCCTACGATTTCGCCCACGGCCAGTCGGACGCCATCGAAGGCGTGACCCATTCCATCTGTACCCTGGAATTCGAGGATCATCGCCCGCTCTACGACTGGTTCATCGAACATCTGCCGGTGCCGGCCCGTCCGGTGCAGACCGAGTTCGGCCGTCTCAACCTCAACTACACCGTCACCAGCAAGCGCAAGCTCAAGCGCCTGATCGACGAGCAGGTGGTCGACGGCTGGGACGATCCGCGCATGCCCACCCTGGCGGGCATTCGTCGGCGCGGCTATACGCCGGCCTCGATTCGCAACTTTTGCGAAACGATCGGCGTAGCGCGCAGCGACGGCGTGGTCGATGCGGCCATGCTCGAACACGCCATCCGCGACGACCTGAACAACAATGCGCCGCGGGCCATGTGCGTGCTCGATCCGCTCAAGATCGTGATCACCAACTACCCGGAAGACGGCGTCGAACAGCTGGTGGCCGCCGGGCACCCCAACCGCGACGATCTGGGCGAGCGCACGCTGCCGTTCACGCATGAAATCCTGATCGAGAAAGAGGATTTCCGCGAAGAGGCCAACAAGAAATACAAGCGCCTGGTGCTGGGCAAGCGCGTACGCCTGCGCAATGCCTATGTGATCGAAGCCACCGATGTGGTCAAGAACGACGCCGGCGAGATCGTGGCAGTGCATTGCACCTATGACCCCGACACCCTCGGCGACAATCCGGCGGACGGCATCAAGCCCAAGGGCGTTATCCACTGGGTATCGGCGAGCCACGGCAAGAAAGCCACGGTGCGCCAGTACGACCGCCTGTTCGCGGCGGAACATCCGGGCCGCGGCGATCGCGACATGCTCGACGACCTCAACCCCGATTCGCTCACGGTATACGAAAACTGCACGATCGAGCCCGATCTGGCCACGGTCGAGCCGGAATACCGGGTTCAGTTCGAGCGTATCGGCTATTTCGTGGCCGATCGCCACGATCATGCCCCGGGCAAGCCGGTGTTCAACCGAATCGTGCCGCTACGCGATACCTGGGCCAAGATCGAGGCCGACGACGGGTAACGGGCTTCGATTTCGTGAAACGAGTGCGCAAACGAACGCGGATAAACGCGAATTCGGGCAAGTCTTAGAGTGCAGGGGTTCGTTCATTGACGCGAACCGCAGATTTCGCAGATTGCACAGATTGATTCAAACCAGCCCTTCGGGCGGCTATTTGTCACCATCGCCGCGTAAGTCACCAGGGCTTTAAGCGGCTGATAACCAATCTGCGAAATCTGCGATTCCTGTCTTTAAAAAGCCCGACACACGAACGTGAATGCAACGCAGGCTTGCCCCGGCGCAAGAGCCGGTCCGAGACTTGATCCGCGTTCGTTTTCGGGGCCAGAACTTTAGCCGTTGCTAGCCGCCAAGCGCCGCGGCCAACCAGCGCCGCGAATCGGCCGGGTCGATCACATCGTCGATTTCGAAATAGCTGGCCACGTTTTCGGCCTTGCCCTGTTCGTACATCGAATCCACGAGCTGTTGATAGCGGGCGGCGCGCTCGGATTCGTCTTCGATGGCTTCGAGCTCGCGTCGAAACCCGAGCGTGACCGCACCTTCGACGCCCATCGGCCCGAATTCACCCTGCGGCCAGGCCACGGTGAAGTTCGGTCGTTTGAGGTGGCCGCCGAGCATCGCCTGGGCGCCCAGTCCGTAGGCCTTGCGCAGCACGATGCCATACCAGGGCACCTGCACTTTGGCGCCGGCGATGAACAGCTGCGACGCGTGCGCGACCGTGCCGGTCTTCTCGGCCTCGGGGCCGACCATGATGCCCGGCGTATCGCAGAGCGTGAGCAGCGCAATGCCGTGGGTGTCGCACAGGCGCATGAAATCGGCGGCCTTGCGTGCTGCCGCGCTGTCGATCGCGCCGGCCAGGCTGCGCGGGTTGTTGGCGATGACGCCCAGGGGTCTGCCCTCGATGCGGATGAAGGCGGTTACGAGGTTGGGGGCATGGGCTGCACCCAGTTCGGTCATCGAGTCGATATCGGCGAGTGCGGCGACGATGCGGCGCACGTCGTAGGTCATGCGCCGGTTGGCGGGCATGAGCTCGGCAAGCCGGGCGCTGTCCGGTGCCGCAAAGTCGGCGATCGCGCCCTGAAAATACGCCAGGCAGCGCTTGGCCGTGGCCACGGCCTCGACTTCGTCGGCGACCACGATATCGACGACCCCGATCGCGGCCTGCTGCTCGGCCGGGCCGATATCCTCGGGCGCGTATTCGCCCAGGCCACCGCCCGCGATCATGGCTGGGCCGGCCATGCCGAGATTGGCGTCGCGGGTGGCGATGGTGATATCGCAGCAGCCGAAAAAGGCGGCGTTGCCGGCAAAGCAGCGCCCGGCATTGATGCCGATAAGCGGTACCTCGCCGCTCAGCCGGGCGAAGCTGTAGAAGCTGGTGACTTCCAGCCCCGAGTTGACCACCAGCGCGGCGTCGGTATCGCCGGGGCGGCCACCGCCGCCTTCGGTGAAGAAAACCAGTGGCAGGCGTTCGCGGCGCGCAATATCGACCATGCGGTCGGTCTTGCGATGGTTCTGATAGCCCTGGGTGCCGGCGAGCACGGTGTAGTCGTAGCTCATTACCGCGCAGCGTGCATGCGCGCCGTCGAAAACATCGCCGTTAACGCGGCCAACGCCGCTGATCAGCCCGTCGGCCGGCGTCTCGCGCTTGAGCTCGTCGAGCGCGCGCCGGCTGCGCTGGGCTGCGATGGCCAGCGCGCCATATTCGATAAAGCTGTCGTCGTCGCACAGGTCGGCAATATTTTCGCGGGCGGTGCGTTTGCCCAGCGCACGACGCTTGGCCACCGCCTCGGGGCGGGCGCTATCGTGCGTAGTGGTATGGAAATCGGTCATGAACGATCTTGGCTGAAACGAGGGGCGATCCGGCAGCATGAAGCCTAAAACAGGTCTTTGGCAGCTGCGACACGGTCGCGATGACGAACTGGACGGCTAAAATCGCTATCCTGAACGGCTGAATTGGGGAGGACCACGATGGGGCAAGCATGGCGATGACGGATTGGGCCGCCTGCGAACAGCGTCTGGCGGACGGGATCAAGGACATCGGCGTGGACGTGGGGCGCTCGCCGCAGGCGCAGCTGATTGCGTATCTGCGTGAGCTGTCGACATGGAACGCGACCTATAATCTCACTGCGGTGCGCGATCCGCTGGCGATGGTCACGCGGCACCTGCTCGACAGCCTGGCGGTGCTGGATTTCGTTTCCGGCGCGTCGGTGGCCGATATCGGCAGCGGCCCGGGGCTGCCGGGGCTGGTCATTGCGATCACGCGGCCGCGCATGACCATCACCCTGGTCGAATCCAACCGCAAGAAGGCGGCGTTTTTGCGCCACGTGCGCCGGCGTCTCGAGCTGGATAACGTGATCGTGGTACAGGAGCGGGTCGAAGCGGTAGAAACCGACGACAAATTCGATACCGTCATTTGCCGGGCGTTTGCCGCTGCCGGCGAGTGTGCGCGGCTGGCGGGTCATCTGGTGGCGCCGGGCGGGCGATTTCTGTTGATGAAAGGCCGCGACCCGGCCGAAGAGCTGGCCGACTTGCCGCTGGATTTCCGGCATGTGGATACGGTGGCCCTGCGCGTGCCCGGCCTCGAGGCGGATCGCCACCTGGCCATTCTGGAGCCGGGGCTGATCTGAACGCCCGGCGAGCGTGTCCAACGTTCGATCACGCCGGCCCGGTCCGCAGCGCGAAACGGTGTGGTCGGGCCGCAGGTCATGCGCTGGAACCGGCTTGCGCATAACATGCGCTTCACGAGTCCATTAGACTGAGCGGCCATGAGCAACATCATCGCCATTGCCAACCAGAAAGGCGGCGTCGGCAAGAC
>DJIE01000052.1 GCA_002433465.1 Salinisphaera sp. UBA6602 | reverse complement strand
GCCCTGGGCGTGGTTGCCGGCCGAGGCGCAGATCACGCCGCGTTCGCGCTCTTCCGGGGTGAGCTGGGAGATCTTGTTATATGCGCCGCGCAGCTTGAACGAGTGCACCGGCTGCAGATCCTCGCGCTTGAGATAGACGGCGTTGCCGATACGCGCGCTCAGCTGATTGGCCTGCATCAACGGCGATTCAATGGCCACGTCGTAGACACGCGCAGTATTGATGCGCTTGAGATAATCGGCATCGCCGATATCCACGGCCGAGGCGGACGACGATTCGGCGGTCTGTTTCAGGCTGCTGGTCATGGATCGCAAGGGTTAGGACAAGCCGCAATGCTAAACCCTTGCGTGCTCCCAGACCATCGCAGCGATGCCCGCGCTGCCGGCGCGATGGGTCGCGACAGGCACGGGCCATCGCGTATCATGCGGCCAGTTAATCGACCGGGGTCGAAATGAACACCAGCATCGTTTTCGTGGGCGGCGGCAATATGGCCACCAGCCTGATAAGCGGACTGCGCAATGCCGACTGGGCCGGTGAGCGCATCACCGTGGTCGAGCCCGACGAAGCCAAGGGCCAGCAGCTGGGCGCGGACTACGGCGTGAACGCGGTTTCAAACGCCGATTCGCAGAGCCTGAATGCCGATGTGATCGTGCTGGCGGTCAAGCCGCAGATGATGCGCGAGGTCTGCCAAGGCCTGGTGGAACCGCTGGCCGATCGCAGGCCGTTGATCGTATCGATCGCGGCCGGGGTGCCGATCGCCGGGCTTCGCCAGTGGCTGGGCGCCGAGCATGCCTATGTGCGCTGCATGCCCAATACGCCCTCGCTGATCGGCGCCGGCGCGACCGGCCTGTATGCCGAGGACGGCGTGACCGACGCCCAGCGCGACCTGGCCGACAGCATTCTCGAAACGGCCGGCATGACCGCCTGGGTGGCCGATGAATCGCTGCTGGATGCGGTGACCGCGACGTCCGGCAGCGGCCCGGCTTATTTCTTTGCGTTCATGGAAGCCATGCAGGCGGGCGCGGTCGAGCTCGGCCTCGACGAAGCCACGGCACGTCAGCTGGTGCTGCATACCGCGCTCGGTGCCGCGCGCATGGCCATCGAATCCGGCGACGACCCGGCCACTCTGCGCGAGAAAGTCACGTCCCCGGGCGGTACCACCGCCGCCGCGCTGGAACAATATGCCGCCGGCGATCTGAACGCCCTCGTCGCTCGTGCCATGCAGGCGGCCGCGGGCCGGGCCGACAGCCTCGCCACCGAATTGCTCGATAAGTAGAACCGATGCTCAACAACGCCAACGACGCCCTGCTTTTTCTCATCGATACGGTCTTTGCGCTGTATATCGTGGTGGTGCTCATGCGCGTGCTGCTGCAGTGGGTGCATGCCGATTTTCGCAACCCCATCTCGCAGTTCGTATGGCAGGCCACGCGCATGCCCGTGGGCATTCTCGGCAAGGTCATCCCGCGCTGGCGCAATCTGGATATTCCCGCGCTCGTATTCGCGGTCATCCTGTGCTTCATCAATATCGAGATCGACCTGGCGCTGGCCGCCCCCCAATACGGCCCCCAGCCGCTGCTGGCGCTGTGGTGGGCGGTGCTCAAGGCGGCCGTACTGGTCTGCAACTTCTATTTCTTCACCATCCTCATCCAAGCGTTGATGTCGTGGATTTCGCCCGGCCAGCATTCGCCAGCCACGGCGATTCTGTGGACCATCAACGAGCCGCTGCTGCGCCCCGTGCGTAACGTCATACCCGCGGTCGGCGGGCTGGACCTGTCGCCGCTGGTGGTCATCATCGGCCTGCAGGTGATCAGCCGCCTGCTGCCGCTGCCGGGCCTGTTCCGTTAGCGATATGGCCACGCACGCCGATTTTCCGGGCTCGGTCGGCCTGGTCGAGCCCCACACGCTGCATGTCGAAGGCCCCATGCCGCTGGACTGCGGCAAGAAGCTTTCGCAGTTCGAGCTCGTCTACGAGACCTACGGCACGCTCAACGCCGACGCTTCGAACGCGGTGCTGATCTGCCACGCGCTGTCGGGCAATCATCACGCCGCGGGCTATCACGACGACACCGATCCCAAGCCCGGCTGGTGGGATAAATGCATCGGCCCCGGCAAGATGATCGATACCGATCGCTTCTTCGTGGTCTGCCCGGCGAATCTGGGCGGCTACAACGGCTCGACCGGCCCGCACAGCGCGCATCCGGAAACCGGACGCCACTACGGGCCCGACTTCCCTGTCGTCACCGTGGGCGACTGGGTGCGTTCGCAGGACATCCTGCGTGACGCGCTCGGCATCGAGCAGTGGTGTGCGGTGATCGGCGGCAGCCTGGGCGGTATGCAGGTCATGCAGTGGTCGATCGACTTCCCGGACCGGCTGCGCCATGCCGTCGTTATCGCCGCTGCGCCGAAGCTGTCGGCCCAGAACATCGCCTTCAACGAAATCGCGCGTCAGGCCATCGTGACCGATCCGGAATTCCACGGCGGGCGCTACTACGAACACAACGTGGTGCCCCGCCGCGGGCTGATGCTCGCGCGCATGCTCGGGCACATCACCTATCTGTCAGACGAAGCCATGCGCGCCAAGTTCGGCCGCGATCTGCGCGACGGGCGGATCTCCTACGGCTTCGACGTGGAGTTCCAGGTCGAGTCCTACCTGCGCTATCAGGGGGCCTCGTTCGTGGATCGCTTCGATGCCAACACCTATCTGCTGATGACCAAGGCGCTGGATTACTTCGACCCGGCCCATGCCCACGGCGGCGATCTGGCCCGCGCATTCGAGCCGGTGACCGCCCGTTTCATGGTGATCTCGTTCACCTCCGACTGGCGCTTTGCCCCCGCGCGTTCACGCGAGATCGTGGATGCACTGGTCGATGCCGGCAAGCAGGTTTCCTATGCCGAAGTCACCTCCGACCTGGGCCACGACGACTTCCTGCTGACCATGCCCCACTACGTGAACACGCTGCGGGCCTATCTGAACCGGGCAGCGGTCGAGATCGGCGCATGAATACGCACACCACCGACAGCCACGACGGCCTGCGCGACGACCTGGCCCTTATCTCCAACTGGATCACCCCCGGCGCGCGCGTGCTGGACCTGGGCTGCGGCGACGGCGCGCTGCTGGCCCATCTGCAGGCGCACAAGCAGGTCAGTGGCTATGGCCTGGAAATCGACGCCGACAACGTCATCGAATGCGTGGCCGCCGGCGTGAACGTGCTCCAGCTCGACCTCGATGCCGGCCTGGAACAGTTCGAGGACAACAGCTTCGATTTCGTGGTGATGAGCAGCGCGCTGCAGGAAGTACGGCGCCCCGACGAGCTCGTCGACGAAATGCTGCGGATCGGCCGCGACTCGATCGTGACCTTTCCCAACTTCGGCCACTGGAAGCCGCGTGTCTCACTGGGCCTGCGCGGGCTGATGCCGGTGTCCGGCTCGCTGCCGAACCGGTGGTACGATACCCCGAACATCCATCTTTGCACCGTGCGGGATTTCGAAACCTTATGTCGGCAAAAACAGGTGGACATCGTGCGCAGGCACGTGGTCAATCACGCGCATCGCAGCAATATCGGCATGCGCACCTTCCCCAACCTGCTGGGCGAAATCGCTCTGTATCAGCTGCGCCATCACGCCACGGCCTGATCGCCTTCGCGATTCTGGCCCTGCTGTTCGCCCTGCCGGCGCTGGCCGGCGGCAGCGTCAACAGCGGCGACTACGTGGTGCACTACAGCGCCGTGAACAGCCTGCAGATCCCGCAGGCGGTAGCCAAGGCCAACGGTATCGAGCGCGCCGGCGATACGGCCATCGTCATGATTACCCTGCAGAAACCCACGGCAGACGCGCCCCTGAACGCGGTCCCAGCGAACGTCACCGGCACTGCCCGTTCGCTCATGGGCGAACGCAAGACGCTGAC
This sequence comes from Salinisphaera sp. UBA6602, assembly GCA_002433465.1. Taxonomy (GTDB): domain Bacteria; phylum Pseudomonadota; class Gammaproteobacteria; order Nevskiales; family Salinisphaeraceae; genus Salinisphaera. Next base: position 10,702 of record DJIE01000052.1, on the reverse strand, counting down.
CTTCAAGCGCGTGGAAAGTGCCGGCAGCGTCTATTCGCTGGCGCCGGTGGCCATCGACGATGAGCAGACGCTGACCTTCGACCTGAACGTGCGCGCCGCCGACGGCCGGGCCACGGTTCCGATCCGCTTCAATCAGACCTTCTATACGCGCTAGCTATACGCGCCAGCCCCGCGATGCCCGTACCGCTCATTCGCCGGTGACGGCGAGCTTGGCGCGTATGAACTGCTCGTGCGGCAGGTAGAGCAGTTCCGAGAGTTCGCGCAGCAGATGCTCTTCATGCGCATCGATATGGTGGTCGGCGTAGGCCACCCGCCAGAGCATTTCCATGACCTGGCGCTTCTCGCTCTCCGTCAACCCGTCGTTGAGGGTTTTCAAGTATTTGTAGAGCGATACCGACTGTTCGGCCCGCGGCGCGGCGTCGGCGATAAGTTCATCGGTTTCGGCCGCATCAAGCGCGAAGTGGCCCTGTAACTGGCGCCGTATTTCGGCGTATTCGGCATCGTCGTGACGATGATCGGCATGCGCCATTTCCAGCAGCAGCACGGCCGCCGCAATTCGCTGCGCGCGCTCCACGTCGCGCGGCTCGTCGACCTGCGGGTTGAGCGCCTGGCTCAACCGTTCAAACAATCCCATCAGTCACTCTCGTTCTCGTTCAGGTGCGCGACCACGCGCTTTCTTAATTCGGTGAGCCGGCCGTGAAGGAAATGGCCGGCGCCTTCGAGAATCTGGACATCGACAGCCGGCTCGAGTTCACGCACCGCGGCGATCGAGGTATCCACATCGATCACATCGTCGGCATCGCCGAACACCGCGAGCCACTCACTCGTCGGGCGCGGTAGCGCCTCGTCGAAATAGCTGCTTGGAAAGCCCACCGTAACCAACTTGGGCGGCGCATCACGATCGGCCAGCCGCAGCGCCACCGCCGAGCCGAAAGAAAAACCGCACAGGGCGGCCAGCGGCAGGCCGGAGGCCTCGAGGGCCCAGTCGCGAACGGCCGCCGCGTCGTCGACCTCGCCCACGCCCTCGTCGTATCGGCCCTGGCTGGCGCCGACGCCCCGGAAGTTGAACCGCACCGCGGCCAGCCCGGCCATGACGGCCGCCCGCGCGATCATGAACACCACCTTGTTGTCTTTGGTGCCGCCGTGCTGCGGATGCGGGTGACAAATCACCGCGATACCGCGTGCGCTGTCCTCCGGCATATCGATATCGATCTGCAGTTCGCCGGCGGGGCCATCGATCTGTCCGCTGGCGCTATCGCCGGCTTGGGGCCATTCGAGCATGGAATCCAGTCGCTGTTGGGTTAGGTGGGGTCGGGGCTGTCGTTGCGCTGCGCGCCGCTGCCGGCCGGGCCGCCGTCGGGCGCCTCCGACTCGTCGGCGGCGAGCTGGGCCGCGGCCGCACGTTCGCTGACCGCTTCGGCGCGCTCGGCACGGGCACGGCGACGTTCGGTCGCACTCTTCTTGGGCGCGTAGTAGATCACCGTATCGCCCTCTTCGGGGCGCGGGGTGGCGCCAGCGGCATGGAACAGCACCGTGTCGTCGGCGTAGAGCGTGGCAATAATCACGGCATCCGGCGGGCAGTCGCGACGGAAATCTTCGCGCGTATAGCCTTCTGTCAGCCGCGTCTTGTAGAACTGCCAGCTCTGGAAATGCTTGCGCCAGAGTTCTTCGTACTGCGCATTTTCGTGGAAGGCCGGGCGGCCGCGCAGCGGACGGGCCACCACCTTGGACTCGTTATCCTCGTCGGCCGCATACATGGGCAGCTGGAACACGCGGTCGTGCTCGAGGCTGGTCACGAAATGCGAGCACACCAGCGCGTTGTAGGCATCGTTGCTGGTCGCGGCGAGCAGGCAGGAAATCTCGTTGAGCTCCAGCGACTGCTGGATCTGGTCCGACAGCACTTCGCCATAGAGCACGCGCACCCCGGCCAGGCGCGCGGTACGCAGTCGGTGCCAGGACGAGTCGACCAGCAGCACCTGGATATTGAGCTCGTTGGTAAGCGCTCGCGCGAGCTCGGTCGACCAGGGCGACGCGCCCACGATGAGCACGCCGTTGGGCTCGGCCGACAAACGCAGCCAGCGCGATACGCGCCCGATCGAAAAGCCGTGCAGGATGACCGTCGAGAACACGATGGCGAAGATCAGCGGCAACAGCTGCTCGGCACCGCCATAGCCGGCTTCGACCATGCGCGGGCCGAACACACCGGCCACAGCTGCGGCCACGATACCGCGCGGCGCAATCCAGGCGACCAGGGTACGATCGCGCCAGTTCATGTCGGTGAAGGCGGTGGCCAGAAAGATCGCGACCGGACGCACCACGAACAGCACCGCAAACACCAGCGCCGCGGCATGCCAGTCCAGATGCAGCAGCACGTTCGGGTCGAGATCGGCCGTGAGCACGATGAACACGGTCGAAACCAGCAGGATGGTGATGTATTCCTTGAATCGCCTCAGCTCGGCCATACCGGCAATGGACAGATTGCCCATGACCATGCCCATGACGGTCACCGCGAGCAGCCCTGCTTCGGCAAAGAACTCGCTGGCCACGCCGTAGATCACCAGCACGAACGCGAAGGTCAACGGTGCCTTGAGATATTCCGGCACCCAGGTGTGGTTGAACGCCCACCCCAGGGCCAGGGCCACGCCGCCACCGAGCACGAAGGAAATCAGGATCGCCCAGCCGAGGTCGATAAATACCTGCGCCCCGTCGGCGGCATCGGCGCCGGCAAAGACGAAATACTGGAAAACCAGCACCGCCAGCAGTGCCCCGATGGGGTCGTTGATGATGCCTTCCCATTTCAGATAGGAGGCCGTCCGCCGGTTCAGGCCGGCCTGGCGCAGCATGGGAATGATCACGGTGGGCCCGGTCACGATCAGAATCGCGCCGAAAAGAAGCGATACCGCCATCGACAGCTGGCCGATGTAGTAGGCCGCCGCGGTATACAGGGCCCAGGAAAGCACGGCACCCACGGACACCAGTCGTTTCACGCCCGATGCGGCTTCCTTGAACTCATGCAGGCGCAGACTCAACCCGCCCTCGAACAGGATGACCGCGACCGCGAGGCCCACCATCGGCGACAGCACATCGCCGATATCCTCGGTCGGGTTGACCACGCCAAATACCGGTCCGGCCAGCACGCCGCTGACAAGAAAGAGCACGATCGCCGGCATCCGCAGCCACCAGGCGATCCACTGCGAGAACACGCCCAGCGCGACGATCGAGATCAGGATCAGAGAAAGATGATGTTCCATTAACCTTCGCTAGGCGACACGGGCTCGCTCACCAGTCGAGTGGAAAAACCATAGCCAGCAGCCACGGGCCGGCGATTGTTGGATACGGTTGGTAGTCGCTAGCGTGATGCTCAGAGCGAGTCCCAGCTGCTGCCCTTCTTCTGGCGCCGGAACAGCGGCAGCACAAGGCCGATAATCACGCCGCCAATCAGAATGAGCGCGCCGATCTTCATACCGTCGCGACGGCTTTGCAGGCCTGCGTTCTCATGCCGCAGGCGTTCGTTGTCGCTGCGCATGGACAACAGCTCTTCGCGATATTTTTCGTTTTCATTGCTGATACGGACCGCGTCGGCCGAGGTTTCGCGCAGCTGCTGAAGGCGTTGCGACAGCTCCTGATTTTCGTTTTCCAGCGTGCTCTTGGTTTCGGTGAGCTCCTGCGAGCCGCTGCGTACTTCCGCGAGCTGCTCCTTGAGCTGTTCGTTTTCCTGCTTGAACTTCTCGGTCTGTTCCTGCATCGCGGCAATACGCGTGCGTGCCGCCGGCTCGTCGGAGAGAAAACGCGTCAGCACGTAGCCCGTGGTTCCATCGCTGGTGCGCACCTGGGTCCAGCCGTTGGCCTCCGACAGGGTGGTCAGCCGATCACCGGCCTTGACCAGTTCGCTGATGCGATAGCCCGTGCCCGGACCGCGGCGCATGTTGATCGACAATTCATCGCTGACATAGCGCGTTGCCGCCGTTGCAACACCGCTGAAGAGCATAATGCCGACAAGGGCGGCGAGCAGCCCGGTTTGATAACGCATGAGAGGCCTTTCTTCGATTCTGGTTACAGTCGTTCAAGCTTCGGCACGCAATCACCGCGCACGGCTTGCGGGCGTGGCGGGCGGCCAGCGCCCGAGTGTAGCAAACACGCCGTGGTCTTCGACGCTCTTTTTAAAGGGGCCGACCGGCCCATTGCCAGGCGGCTTTTCTGACTGCATTGTGCGCGACCGATCGCTAGACTAACCCTACCCTCTTTTCTGCTTGAGCTACATGGAATTGACCGATATCGGCGCGAATCTCGCGCACGAAAGCTTCGCCGAGGATCTGGACGCCGTGCTCAGCCGGGCTCAAGCCGCGGGCGTGAGCCGGCTGGTGGTAACCGGCAGTGATTTGCACAGCAATCGGCATGCCATATCGCTGGCCGAGCGCTATCCCGGGCTGTGCTTCGCCACCGCCGGCCTGCATCCACATCATGCCGAAGACTGGTGCAGCGAGCTCGAACAGCTCATCCGCGACAGTGCCGCAGCCCGGCAACTGGTCGCGGTCGGTGAAACCGGGCTCGACTTCTTTCGTGATATCGCACCGCGTGCCGCCCAGGAAAAGGCGTTCGCCGCTCAGCTCGCCATCGCCTGCGAGCACGACATGCCGGTGTTTCTGCACCAGCGCGAGGCCCATGCGCGCTTCCTTCCGATTCTGCGCGAGTACCTGCCCGCGTTGCCGCGTGCCGTGGTGCACTGCTTTACCGACAGCCGCGATGCCCTCGACGACTACCTGGAAGCCGGCTGTCATATCGGCATTACCGGCTGGGTATGCGATGAACGCCGTGGACGCGATCTCTACGAAAACGTCGCCCGCATTCCCGATGACCGGCTCATGATCGAAACCGATTGTCCGTATCTAATGCCCCGCACGATCCGTCCGAAACCCAAGACCCGTCGCAACGAGCCGGCCAACCTGCCCTGGGTGGTGGACACGATCGCAGCGGCGCGCGGCCAGTCGGTAGAACAAGTGGCAACGCTGACCCACGCCAACGCGGCACGATTCTTCGGCCTCGACGCTCCCCGTTGATCAAGCAGTAGTACGGATGGTCGCAACACCGCGAAAGCCGTTATGCTGTCGAATCCATTCCGAATCCAGAGATTCTCATGAGCCAGAGCGCCGAAACCGAAACCCTCAAGAAAGACATCGAACAGCTGCGTAACGATCTCGCTGCCCTGGCCAAGAGCTACAAAGCCTCCGGCGAGAACCAGGCCCAGGCCGGGCTGGACGCGGCGCGCGGCAAATACGACGAACTGCGCCGCGAAGCCGGTCGCCATGCCCAGGATGTCGGTAGCGAAATCGAGGCCCGTCCTTTCACCAGCGTTCTCGCGGCGTTCGGTATCGGCCTCGTTCTGGGCAAGCTGATCGGCCGCTAGGCCATGGGCAGCATCAAGGAAAAGATCATTCGGGTGCTGAGCCTGAATGTCGTGCTGTGGCTGCTCATGCTGCTGGTTTTCAGCGGCCTGCTGATGTGTACCGCAGGCATTTATCTGTGGCTGGGCCAGCACTATTCCCAGGTCGAAGCGCTGCTGCTGTCCGGCGGCGGCTTGGTGGGCGTGGTGGCCCTGCTTTTGATCTGCGTGCTGTTGTCATCGCGCCGCAAGCCGGCAACCGCGCCGGCCGCCGCGAGCGAGAAGAAACCGGTGAACTCAACGCCGGATAACGCGATCGAGCATCAGCTAAGGCCGATTCTCGGCAACCAGGCCACCGACTGGGCGAAACGAAACAGCGGCCTCGCCATTGCCGGTGCGCTGACCGCGGGCGTTGTCATCGCGGCGAGCCCGCGCACGCGGGCGCTGATTGCCGGTGCAGCCGGGCCAATCTTCACCCGCAAGGCCATGCAGATGTTCGAGCGCATGACCGACAACTAGGGCCTGTGGGGTGGCGCCCCGGCTCTGAAATACGTAGCTGCCGCGCCCGAGCGCAGCGCCTGTCCTGTAGGCAGGCAGCGCTCGGCAACGCGGCGGTGTCGTATTTGAGAGCGAACCCTGCGCAACCGGTGGTTACGCTTTGCCGCCAAGACCAACGAACCGCTCAAACCACTCGAGACCCGGCAGACGGGTATGCCGACGCCCTGCATGCCTGGCGTCAACTTTCTCACTGTCTGGATGGGCATCCGTGGCACCCGGATTCTCTATCCATGATCGGCGAAACACTTGGAACAGGAATGATTATCAGTTAGATTTGATGCCGCCATCCATCCGCTGCCTGTCCCGCCATGAAGCCCTCTATCCATCTTTCCAGGTCGCTGCTGCTTGGCGCCCTCGTTCTATGCGCCCAATCTGCGTTCGCACACAGCGGCGACGCGCCCGGCGTTGCGGAAGTCAAGGAACATATAAGCGATTACGAAAGTGAGATCGCGGATATGCGCAACACGACGTCCGCGATTGTCGCCGATTACGACAAGGGCGAGGATGTGGGCAAGCGGGTCGATGCCCTGGTCGAAACCTGGGAAGAAGTCGAGTTCCACGAGGCGGTGGAAACCCATGCGATGGTTCTCTATCCGCCGATCTGGACCGCGCTCGGCGGCCTGCGCGAGGCGGTGGACGAAGCCAATGCCAGCGACAAGGTTGCCGCCTGGCAGATGCGCCTCAACAACGCCCTGCAGGAAGGCGTGGGCGCGCTCAAGCTGGTGGCATCCCAGCCCGCGCCCGCATCCGCGGCGCACGGCCACGACAAGGCAGCGACCTCGCACCAAAGCGACGAGCCGACCATAGAGATCATCAAGGAAAATCTCGCCAAGGTCGTGGAACGCTACCGCGCCGGCGACAGCGAAGGCGCGAGCGCGCTGATTCACCAGACCTATATGCAGCGCTTCGAAGGTATTGAAGGCACGTTGATCGAGAGCGACGCCGATCTGGTCACGGACCTGGAGAAAGATTTCAATGCCACGCTGCCGCTGCTGATCGAGCGCTCGGCATCTGCCGACAAGCTGGCCGCCGAAGTGAAATCGATGAACGCCAAGCTGGACCGCGCCCAGACGATTCTGGACGAGGCGGCCAAGAACAAGCCGTCGGTATTCTGATGCTTGATCGTCGCAGCCTGCTCAAGAGCGCACTCGCGCTCGGGCTTGTCGGTCCGGGCGCGCTGTGGGCCGCCGATACTCCCACGGCCGAGGCGGAATCGGCCGACGACCTGCCGCCGCTCGCCGGCACTCTCACGGTCTATCTGGGTCGCGGTGAAGGCGGTCTGTACGATGATATCGTCGCCGCCATACGCAAACGCAACCCGGATCTCGACCTCAGGATCCGGCGCGGGCCATCGGCGGCGCTGGCGAACACGCTGATCGCCGAATCACGCGCGGGCGTAAAGCGTGCCGACCTGTTCTGGTCCATCGACGCGAGTTCGCTCGGCGTCGTCGCCGCACAGGGCAAGAGCCGGCCGATCCCCGCTTCGATACAGCGTCATATCAAGCCCGCGTTTCGCTACGACCAGTGGGCAGCGATCTCCGGGCGCTTGCGCACGGTGGCGTACAACCCCGACCGAATCCAGGCCGCGCAGCTGCCCACGCGAATCATGGATTTCGCCAAAACCGATCTCAAGATCGGCTGGGCACCTGCCTACGGCGCGTTCCAGTCTTTCGTAACCGCCATGCGGCTGCTCGAAGGCGAAGACCGAACGCGGGCGTGGTTGCAGGGGGTGAAACGGCAGGCCAAGAGCTATGCAGGCGAGCTGGGCGTGGTGATGGCGGTGGCACGCGGCGAAGTGGATGTAGGTTTTGCCAATCACTACTACACCCTGCGGCTCAAAAAAGGACAGCCGGACGCCAACGTGGCGCTCGCGCTGACCGAAAACGATGCCGGCAGCCTGGTGAACTCGTCCGGCGTACTGCTACTCGACGACAATCCACTGGCTGGCAACTTCGTGCGCTACCTGTTGAGTCGCGAAGTGCAGTCGTTTCTAGCCAGCCAGGCCTATGAAATTCCCATGGCCGCCGGCATTGACCTGCCCGATGGGCTGCCCGACAAGATCCACCCGCCAAAGATCGATCTGACCCAGCTCAGCGATCTGAAACCCACCCTCGAGTTGCTGCGCGAAACGCGCGTGCTATGAAACGCGCGCCACTGCTGTGGCTGCCGGCCGCGGCGATCGCGGCGGCAGCGTTGGCCCCGGTCGTGGTGTTGATCCTGATGAGCCTCGGCGCCGAGGCGATCTTCGACGGCCGCAGTGCCGAAATACTGCTCAACACCATCGTGCTGACGCTCATTACCGTTGGCGGTGCGATCGTTGTCGGCGTGCCGCTTGCGATCGTCACCACCTATACCGCATTGCCGCTGCGCCGACTCTGGATCGCCCTGCTCGCAGCACCGCTGGCCATTCCGAGCTACCTCGGCGCGTTCGCTTTCTTTGCGGCCTTCGGGCCCGGCGGTGAAATCGAGATACTGACCGGCATCGCCACCCCGCGTGCCGAGGGCCTGCTCGGCGCCTGTGCGGTGATGACGCTTTATACCTATCCATTCGTGTTCATCGCCACGCGCGCGGCACTACAAACGTTGGACGCGAACGTCGTGGATGCAGCTCGCACGCTCGGGCTACCACTGCCGGCTGCGCTACTGCGTATCGTGCTGCCGCGCGCAGCCAACGGCATTGCCGCCGGCGCGCTGCTGGTGGCGCTGTATACGCTGTCGGACTTCGCTACGCCGGAAATCATGCATCTGGATACCTTCACCCGCATGATCTACGTGGAGTACAACGCCTTCGGCCTGGATCGCGCGGCGCTGATGTCATTGCAGCTGCTGGCGCTCGTGATCGCCGTGCTCGTCGTTGAAGCGCGTATTCGTGTGCGCCGCGAGCGCCCGGGGCGCATATTGCACCTATCGCTTGGCTGGCCGCTGCGCCTGCTCGCCATCACCCTGGCGGCGGTGGTGATCGCCGCCGCGCTGGCGCTGCCGATCGGGATCTTCACCCTGTGGCTGCTGCGCGAAGGCGGTGCCGGGTTCGAACTGCGCTATGCGCTCAATTCGGCCTATGCGGCTGCGCTGGTCGCCGCGGCTGCAGTCGTGGTCGCACTGCCGTTGGCCTATGCCGCCAGTACCGGCTGGTTCGGCAAGCTCTGCGAACGGGCAAGTTATCTCGGCTTCGGCATCCCGGGCATCGTGATGGGCACGGCTCTGGTCTATCTCGGCCTGCGAGTGCCGTTGCTCTATCAGACGCTCGCGCTGATGGTGGCCGGGCTGACGCTGCGTTTTCTACCACTGGCGGTGGGCAGCGTGAGATCGAGTACCGAGCGCGTGGAATCGACCCTGATCGGCGCCGCGCGCAGCCTCGGCGCGACGCCGGCCGAGGCGTTCCGGCGGGTAAGCCTGCCGCTCATACTGCCGGGCATCATCGCCGCCGCCGCGCTGGTTTTTCTGGAAGCCATGCGCGAACTGCCTGCCACCCTGCTGCTACGGCCGAACGAATTCGATACCCTAGCGACCTATTTATGGCGCGTATACGAAGCCGGCTACCTCGGGCGTGGTGCCTTGCCCGCTCTGGCGCTGATCGGCGTGTCCGCGATTGCACTCGTGCTGATGCTATCCGGCGAAGCACGCCGCCGGCGCACGCTCGGGGTGTAGACAGGAACACAGGTCATGCTAGAAATCGACAAACTGTCGATCCGTTACGATAACGCCGCCGCGGTCGAAGACTTCAGCCTGACGCTGGGCGCCGACGAGATCGTCACCCTCGTCGGGCCCACCGGCTGCGGCAAGACCAGCGTACTGCGCGCAGTGGCGGGCCTGGTCGCGCCTTCGGCCGGCGAGATTCGTATCGGGGCGCATCGCATCGACGCCAAGCACCATGTCGCCCCGGAAAAGCGCGGCGTGGGGCTGGTGTTTCAGGATTTCGCGCTGTTTCCCCATCTAAACGTCGAAGACAACGTCGCCTTTCGGCTGAAGGACCGCGCGCCAGCCGAGCACTGGCTGCATACGCTGGGCATGGCAACGCATCGCCACGCCATGCCGGACACCCTGTCCGGCGGGCAGAAACAACGGGTCGCACTCGCCCGGGCCCTGGCCCACGCGCCGGCGGTGCTACTGCTCGACGAACCGCTGGCCAGCCTGGATGCCGCCCTCAAGGCGGAACTGCGCTGGCAGATTCGCCAGGCGCTCAAAGCAGCACGGGTGCCCGCGATATGGGTTACGCATGACCAAACCGAAGCCCTGTCCGTGGGTGATCGCATGGGGGTGATGCGCGCGGGCCGGCTCGAACAGCTGGGCAGTGCCGACATCTGTTTTCGCAAACCCCGTACCCGTTTTGTCGCCGGTTTTCTGGGCGATGCAGCCTTCGTGCCGGGACGCGTCGGCGCTCGGCAGGTGCACACCGATCTGGGCAATGCGCCGCTGGAAGACACGACACATGCCGAAGGCGATCGCGTGGACGTGCTGGTTCGGCCCGACGATCTCTCGCTCAAGCGAGCGAACGACGGCAACAGCCGTATCGAATGGAGTCGATACGAGGGCGAAACACGGCTGCACGGCGTGCAGCTTAACGCGGGCGCCCAGCTGCTGGTACGCACCAATCACGAAGACCGCTTCGAAGAAGGCGAAACCGTCGATACCCGTATCTGTGCCGGCCATGCCCTGGCCGTGTTCGAACACCTGCCGGCCGGTTGTTGAGCCGCGACCCAAACAGCCGACTGGATCAGCCGTTTTCAACGCCATCGAGTAAAGGAACCTCTGATCTATTCATCC
>DJIE01000201.1:9936-20366 GCA_002433465.1 Salinisphaera sp. UBA6602 | reverse complement strand
CGCGCGCGGTGGCCGAACGCCTGGCCCGCCACAACCGGGCCTATACGCTGTTCGCCACCCACTATTTCGAACTCACCCAGCTCGCCGAGGACTGGCCGGCGAGCCGTAATGCCCATTTCGAAGTGGCCGACTACAACAGCGGCGGCGAGCAGAAGCTGGTGTTTCTGCATGCCATCCGGCCCGGGCCCGCATCGCGCAGCTTCGGGCTGCAGGTGGCCTCGTTGGCGGGCGTACCGCGGGCCGTTATCCGCCAGGCTGAAAAACACCTGGCCGAGCTGGAAGCCCAGTCGCGCGAACAGTCCGGCCCGCAGCTCGGCCTGTTCGAGGCCGCACCGGTTGAGGACAAGCCCGCCGAGCCGGACCCGGTGCACGACGCGCTGGCCGAACTCGACTGCGACGACCTCACCCCGCGCGAGGCGCTGGAACTGCTTTACCGGCTCAAGCGCATGGCCAGCCAAACCGACCCGCAGTGAGCGTGCGGGTCGCGCTCGGGTGGGTCACGCCATGGAAGTGGCGAGTTTGACCAGGCCCACCAGCAGCATTACGAGCAGCACCGTGGCCACCAAGCCTAGCAGTATGAAATGACTGGCTCGACCGCGGGTGAAATCGCGCTCGCGATTCTCGCTCGACTGCACGCCGAAGAACGCCGCCATCACGCTCATCCAGCTCTGCCATAGCGTGGGCGGCCGTCGGCTTTCCCGCGCCGGCACATCCTTGCTGTCATTGTTGTGGTCAGCGTTTTTCACGGCTATTTGGCGGCGTACTCTTCCGCCATTTCGTTGCTGATATCCAGATCGCGCCAGACACGGCGCGTAAGCGGCCCGGAAATGGCTTTTTCTACGCGCCCGCCCAACATGGGTACCTCGACCTTGATATTGAAGCCGAGCGTCATACGGGCCTTGCCGCCATTGTCCTTCAGGCGCATGTCGATGGCCACGTTCGCAGGCGTTTTCTCGAAGTCGATATCGATTCGACCGTGATTGGCGGCCAGATCCCAGCGATCCGTCTGCAGCATGTCCACCTTCTTGGGCATGCGCGAACGGATCATGTCGGGCAGGTTCATTTCTTCCGTACCGAAGCCGTAGCGCACGGTGATTTCGAACTCGTCCTTACCCTGGGTGGTAGCGATATGTTCGGCGCTGCGCCCATCCAGGCGCTCGTACTTGCGCAGGTAGTACGACTCGTCACCGAACATCGTCATGATGACGTCCACGGGATAATCGAAATCATAGGTTTCTTCGAACTTCATTCAGCGCGTTCCTTGTGCTTGGGGGTGACGATGAAAGCCGGGGCCGCTCACTCGGCCGGGCGGTCCATGCCGTTGGCGGACGGCGAGCCGTCGTCGCGATACAGATAAGAGGCGAGCATACCGTGGGCGTCGACTTCGGCATCGAGCACGGCCAGCAGTACGAACACGCCGCCCATCCGGCGGTGCAGGAAAACGATCTCGCGCGGCGGGATTCGGAACCACCGGGAGATCGCGGCGTCGGAAACCGCCCGCGACACCCGAAACGGTAGGTCCGACTCGCCCCAGCGGTAGGCCCCGTCCGGCGTGGTCAATTCGTCGGGCGCGTCGTCGGCGAACGGCTCGATCATGAGCATGCCGACCTTGGCGAAGGCATCGAACACGTGCTGGGGTGAATCGCGGCGTAGCAGGTTGATGCCGATGGCGCCGTCGATCAGCCGCTTGGCGTCCTTTTCGAAGGCACCGGTGACCACATCGTAGTAGGAGCCGAGAAAACGCGGTGCGAATTCGCGCGTGGCGCCGAAATCCAGCAGTACCATCTGGTCCGGTCCGTCCTCGCGCAGGCGAATCTTGTAGTTGCCGAAATGCGGGTCCGTCTGCACGATGCCCCACACAAAGAACTCGCGGAAGAACAGGTCCAGCGCGCTGCGACCGATCTCGTTGCGGCGCGCCTGGTCGAGATCCTGTACCGCTTCGCTCTGTACGTGGTGCGCGGCTTCGTAGGAAGTCACCAGCACGGTTTCGGTGGAGTATTCCGGGAAGACCTGGGGCACCACGTAGCGCTCGTCGCCTTCGAGCCGGGTGGAAAACTCGCGCGTCATGCGCAGCTCGCGATCGTAATCCACCTCGCGGTAGATCATCTCGCGTACTTCTTCCATGATCGCGTTCAGCTCCATGCCCTTGGGCACAAGCCGGGCCAGACGCACGATCTGGGTCAGCGTGCGGATATCGCTGTCGATGGCATCAGCCAGGCGCGGATACTGGATCTTCACGCACAGTTCCAGGCCGTCCGACTTGCGCGTGGCGCGATGGACCTGGCCCAGCGAGGCGGCTGCCATCGGCTCCGGGTCGATTTCCAGCTCGGCCAGACGCTTTTTGCCCAGGCGCTCCACCACCACCGGCTCGAGGTCTTCCCAGGCCACCGGCGGGCTGTCGTCCTGAAGGCTGCGCAGCACCTCGATGGCTTCGGGCGGCATGAAATACTGCCCGTACACCGACAGCATCTGGCCGACCTTCATTACGCTGCCCTTGAGCTGGCCCAGCTCGTCGGCCAGGAACTCCGCCTGTTTGACGTAGAACTCGCGGTTGCGTCGTTCCCGGTCTTCCTTGCTGCGAAACATGTTCCCCAGCGTATGACCGGCGAACGACGCCCCGGCCATCACGCCCATACGGGCCATGGCGGCATTACGGTCGAAGGAGCCCGTCTTGAGCTTGAGCGGCTTGCGGTCTTTACGGTCGGACTTGAAGGCCATACGTCATGTCGAACGCTGGATAAAGGTCGAAGTCTATCAGGTCGCCAGCGCTGGCCGGATGGGGATCGATACCGATATCCGCGGCCACACGCGGCGCATAAAAAAAGGGATCCGGCGCCTGCCGGATCCCTTTCCAACCTTCGAATAATCGAAGGTGCACGTCGCCTGGTGGCTATGGGTGGATTTGAACCACCGACTCTCGCATTATGAATGCGATGCTCTAACCCCTGAGCTACATAGCCGGAAAGCCGCGTAGTTTCTTCGCCGAGGCCCGTTGTGTCAACCCTTTAATCGTTGGCTGCGATAGCACCCCGGACACACCGGTTTCAGACATTGAAACGAAAGTGCACGACGTCGCCCTCGACCATCACGTATTCCTTGCCCTCCAGGCGTTGGCGACCGGCTTCCTTGGCCCCTTTCTCGCCTTTGAGGGTGACGTAGTCGTCGTAGCCGATGACTTCGGCACGAATAAAGCCGCGTTCGAAGTCGGTATGAATCACGCCGGCGGCCTGGGGCGCGGTCGCGCCGCGGCGCACCGTCCAGGCTCTTACTTCCTTGGGCCCGACGGTAAAAAAGGTCTGCAGGCCTAGCAGTTCGTAGGCCGCACGAATGACCCGATCCAGGCCGGGCTCATCAAGCCCCAGATCGGCCAGGAATTCGTTCTTGTCGTCGCCGTCGAGCTGGGCGAGTTCGCCTTCCAGCGCGGCGCACACCGCCACCACCGGCGCATTCTGGGCCGCGGCATGCTCGGCCACGCGATCGAGCAGCGGATTGTTCTCGAAGCCGTTCTCGTCCACGTTGGCCACGAACAGGGCCGGTTTGGCCGTGATCAGATGCAGCTCGCGCAGCGCCAGGCGCTCGTCGTCGCTGAATTCCATCGCCCGCACCGGCGCGCCCGTGTCCAGGTGGTCGCGCACCCGCTCGAACAACTCGAAGTTGCGCTTGGCGGTCTTGTCGCCGGACTTGGCGGCCTTTGCCGTACGCTCGGCCGCACGCGTGACCGTGGTCAGATCGGCCAGCGCCAGCTCGGTATCGATGGTTTCGATATCCGCGATCGGGTCGACCCGGCCCGAGACGTGCATGACGTCATCGTCGTCGAAACAACGCACCACGTGCAGGATGGCGTCTGTTTCCCGAATATTGGCCAGAAACTGGTTGCCCAGCCCCTCGCCGGTCGAGGCACCGGCGACCAGACCGGCGATATCGACGAACTCGATTGCCGTAGGAATGGTCTTTTCGGGGCTGGCAATGCCGGCAAGCGCGGTCAGGCGCGGGTCCGGCACGCTCACCACACCCACGTTCGGGTCGATGGTGCAAAAGGGGTAGTTCTCGGCCGGTATTTCGGCCGCGGTGAGCGCGTTGAAAAGTGTGGACTTGCCCACGTTGGGCAAACCGACGATCCCGACCTGAAGAGCCATGTGAACAACCTCTGATGGCGTGTGGTGCAGCGCCAACGCAGGCGCATCGCGATGACGTGTTAGCGACCGGCCCGCGAGATCGCAGCGTTCGCGGTGGATTAATCGCTGGCCGGCGCCTTGCGCGAGTTCAATCGCTGCGCGCCGTGGTCCCAGCCCTTGTCGAGAGCCAGCTCGAATGCGTCGATACCGGCGTCGATGGCATTGTCGATGGCAATTCGATCGTCCGGCGACGGGGTGCCCAGCACATAGGACAGTACCAGCGATCGATCGCCCGGATGACCGATGCCGATACGCAAGCGCTTGTACTGCGTCCCGATCACCCGCGTGATGTCGCGCAGCCCGTTATGGCCGCCGTGGCCACCCGACTGCTTGAAACGCGCAGTCCCCGCCGGCAGATCGAGCTCGTCGTGCACGACCAGCACGCTCTCGGGCGGGATCTTGTGAAAGGCACACAGCGGCTGTGCCGCGTCGCCGCTGCGATTCATGAAGGTCGTAGGCTTGAGCAACCAAACGCTGGCATCGCCCGAGCCATATCGTGCCAGCTCGCCCTTGAACTTGCGTTCCGGCGAGAAGCTCAGGCGCCAACGTTCAGCCAGACGATCGGCCAGCCAGAAACCGACGTTATGCCGATCGCTGGCATGGTCGGCGCCGGGATTGCCCAGCGCCACCAGCGCGCGAATCGAATCACTCACGCTGAGTGCCGTGTGTATTCGCGCAAGCTTGATCGAGCGCGACGAAGACTACTTGTCTTCGTCTTCGCCGGAGGCGTCGTCCGCCTCGTCGCCTTCGGATTCGCCGTCCTCTGCGTCCTCGGCCTCGGCTTCCTCGGCAGCGGCTGCTTCGGCTTCGGCCTCTTCTTCGGCTTCCAGCTCGATGGCGGCACGCGGAACCTGTACGGACACGACGGTGCGGTCGGTCTGATCTTCCTCGTCTCCCATCAGCTCGACGATCTGGACGCCTTCCGGCAGCACCAGCTCGCTCAGGTGAACCGAATCGTGCAGATGCAGCTTCGAGCAGTCGACCTCGATGTATTCCGGCAGATTGCGCGGCAGACATTCGATTTCGATGTCGTTCATGTTGTGCTGAACAACGCCGTCCTCGTCGGCCACGCCCGGGCATTCCTCTTCGCCTACGAAGTGCAGCGGCACGCTCATGCGCAGCGCTTCACCGGCGACGATGCGCAGAAAGTCGGCGTGCTCGATGAACGGCTTGGCCGGATGGCGCTGCAGGTCACGCAGAACCACTTCCTCGGTGCTGCCGCCGTCGACGTGAATCTTGATGATGTGGGAGAAGAACGCCTCGTTGTCCAGATGATGGTCGAGGTCGTTATGCTCCAGGGTCAGCATCACCGGTTCGCCGTTGCCACCGTAGATGATCGCCGGCACACGGCCGTTGCGACGCAGGCGACGGTTCTCGGCGCGGCCCTTCGCGGTACGTTTTTCCGCATTCAGCTCGAAAGCTTCCATATCGATTCGCTCCAATAATAAGGACGGCCGCCGGAGGTTCCGTCGACCGCTCGATCGTTGTGTTTTATGGCGGGCCGCCGCCCACCGACTTCAAAAGACCGCGTAGTATACGCGCTTGGGCAGCAAATGCACGACCCGCGAGCGCGACCCGCCCAGCGCCGCTTGCGCCTAGTCCACGTACAGCGTGGACACGGACTCCTCGTTGCTCACCCGGCGGATGGTTTCGGCCAGCAGCGCGGCGATATGCAGCTGGCGAATCTTGCCGCAGGCCGCCGCATCCGGCGATAGCGGAATGGTGTCCGTGACCACCAGCTCGTCCAGGCGGGAGTTGCTGATGTTTTCGATCGCCTTGCCCGAAAGCACCGGATGCGTGACGTAGGCCTTGACCTTGGTTGCGCCCTGGTTCTTGAGCGCATCGGCGGCCTGACAGAGCGTGCCCGCGGTATCGACAAGGTCGTCGACCATGATGCAGGTCTTGCCGCTGACATCACCGATGATATTCATCACCTTGGCTTCGTTGGCCTTGGGTCGACGCTTGTCGATGATCGCGAGATCGGCATCTTCGAGACGCTTGGCCAGTGCCCGCGCGCGCACTACGCCGCCGACGTCGGGCGAAACGACAATCAGCTTTTCGTCCTTTTGACGCCAGATATCGCCAAGCAGCACAGGCGATGCATAGACGTTGTCCACGGGCATATCGAAAAAGCCCTGGATCTGGTCGGCGTGCAGATCGACGGTGAGCACGCGATCGGTGCCGACCGCGCCGAGCATGCTGGCCACCACCTTGGCCGAAATCGGCACGCGCGCGCTGCGCGGGCGTCGATCCTGGCGGGCATAACCGAAATACGGAACCACGGCGGTGATACGCCCGGCCGATGCGCGATGCAGCGCATCGATGAGCATCAGCAGCTCCATGACGTTGTCGTTGGTAGGCCGGCAGGTCGGCTGGACCACGAACACGTCGCGCCCGCGTACGTTCTCCTCGATCTCGACCGTGATCTCGCCGTCCGAGAACTTGCCGACATTCGCCTTGCCCACGGGCAACTTGAGGTAACCGGCCACATCCTTGGCCAACGCCGGATTGGCGTTGCCGGTAAAGACCATCAACCTAGAATCCGCCATGGGTTCGTGCTGCCGTGCTGTCAATTGAAGATGAGCGGTCCGCGCTGCGGACGGTAATCAGGATGAAATACAGAACACGCACGGTTGCCCATACGGTTCAGCCATGCTCGCCGCGCGGCGCGTAACCCGGAGCGGGACCGCGCGCTGCGTCGATTTCATCCAGCTTTCAAGCTGTCTTTCGTGTCCGCTTGCGCGTCACGCTTGTATGGCTGGGGCGGCAGGATAACTCGGCATCTCGCGATGCCTCGCCCTGCGGGCTCGTGCCGCTGCGCGTCACGATTCTTGCGCGCTTCGCGCGCTGCGTCGAACCTGGCAGGTCCTCATCCAGCCGCCCTGGCTGTCCTTCGTGTCCGCTTGCGCGGACGATTATATGGCTGGGGCGGCAGGATTCGAACCTGCGGTACACGGGATCAAAACCCGATGCCTTACCGCTTGGCTACGCCCCATCTAACCTATGTCGTCTTCGTTCCTTCGAATCCTGCCGCTGCGCGGCTGAATTCGAACCTGCACGCGATGACCGAAATCTTTTCGGCCCGCGCGAAGGCCGCGTATTTTCTTGACTGCTTCGGTCGGTGTCAATTCGCGCCGGACACGCCGTCGACGTCGAACCAGCGATCGACCACGAGGCGGATCCGTGTTTCGCCATTGTCGAGCACGATGCGACGCGGCACGGCAGGCATGTTTTCAGGCTCGACATAATCGGGGAATGACAAGGCCCAACCGTTCTGTTCGAGCGAGATCATGCGCCCCTGGGCGTTAACGCTGATGCGGTCGTAGTCGCCGGGCGCGGGCAGCCCGCGCGCCCAGAAACGCAGCGGCTCGAGCGGGAAAGTCCAGCCCAGCGTGCGTTCGACCAGCGCATCCGGCTCGGTCGTGACGAACCGCTCGTCCTTGGTTTGGATGACCACCGCGTCGTCGAGCGCCCCCTGCGCACGAAAACCGCCCGCGCCCAGCGGGCCCGACAGACGCACATCGAAAGCGTCGCCCTGCTGCCGCCAGCTCAGGTTGCCTGTCCAGCCGAGCAACTGCCCGGTGGCCACGCGCCCCTGCAATGACCAGACGTTGAAATCGGCCAGTTCCTTCTTGTGCGCTGCCCAGGCGGCTGTATCGACGACACCGGCTTCGGTTTCGGCGGGCTTGCGAATGATTGCGCAGCCGGACAATACGGCAGCCGCGACGATCAGAATCAGCAGTTTCTTCATGGGTCGAGACGTTCCACGGTTTCAGTGAGCACGGGATGGTCAGCGCTGTCGGCCATGGCATCCTGCCAGATACGCCGCGCTGCTTCGTGCTGGCCTTGCTGCCATAGCACTTCGCCCAGATGCGCGGCGACTTCGGCGTCCGCGAAATCTCTATACGCCCGTTCGAGGTAGTGTCGTGCGGCGTCCAGATTGCCGCGACGGTACTCCACCCACCCCATGCTATCCAGAATGGCCGGATTGTCCGGCTCGGTTTCGAGCGCGCGCTGGATATAACTCGCGGCGCGGTCATAGTCGCTGCCGTGGTTGGCGATCAGATAGCCCAACGCGTTGAGCGCACGCGCGTCGTCCGGCTCGCGGTCGAGCACGGTTTCCAGATCCTGCTTGGCCGCCTGTATGTCGCCCAGCCGCTCATGGGCCATGGAACGCCCGTACCGCAGCTCGGTGCTGTCGGGTATCTCGTCCAGGCCATGATTGTAAATATCCAGGGCCGCGCGCGGTTCGTCGGCTTCATAGAGGAGCTGGCCTTCGGCCGCATACAGCTGTTCGCTCAGATCGGGATAGCTGTCACGCAGTTCGCTCAAGCGACGCTGGGCCGCGGGCAGATCGCCCTGCATGAAAATCATGCGCGCGCCGCGCACCTGCCCTTCGAAGGCGTGTCCGCCGTTTTCGACGCGCTGGTACCAGCGCTGGGCCTCGGCATAGTTTTCGCGCTCTTCGGCGATGGTGCCGAGATAGAAGGCGGCATCGTCGGCCCGTTCGTTGTTGTCGTACAACCGGGTCAGCGCCGTTTGTGCGCGATCGAGCTGGCCAAGGCTCAGCGACAGAATGGCCAGGCCATAGCGTGCGTCGGTGTTGTCCGGCTGCAGTTCGATGGCCTGCTCGAACTCGCCGAGCGCGGCGTCCTCATGATCGGCTTCGATCAGCAAACGGGCGAGCGCAAGATGATACTGCGCCCGGCTGGCCGCATTGCCGGGCAGCCCGGCCACCAGCGCACGGGCTTTAGAGGTCTCGCCGCTTTCAATCCATACCCCGGACTGCAACAGCACGGCATCGTTCCAGTTCGGATCGAGAGCGAGCGCGCGTTCGGCCGCGCGCGCGGCCACCTCGCTTCGGTCATAGCGCAGCGCGACCACGCCCAGGGCATATTGGGCCGGCGCGCTGGCGCTATCGGCCTGTGCCATATCGCTGAGAGTGTCGATCACCATGTCGGTGGCATTCGGTGCGCCGCTGACCACATCGGCCAGCAGCCGGTAGCCGATATCCGGAGAAGCCGCAGCGGTCACCAGCGCGGGGGCGTAATTCGCAAGACCCTCTGCGTCCTCGTTGGCCACGGCCATGCGCGTGGCCGTACGCTGCGCATCCAGCGAATCGGGTTCATTGCGCGCCCAGATTTTCGCGGCTTTGTAGGCCAGGTCGGGCTGCTCGGCGAACAGCGCGATCCGCGTCGCCCGCTTGGCCAGGGCCGGATCGTTGGAATATTCGAGCGCGGCCACATATTGCCGTGCAGCCAGATCGCGATTGCCACGCTGGATGGCCATTTCGCCGGCCAGCACATGGTATTCGTAGGCCTCCCGCCGGCTGACCGGGCTGGGCTGCACGGCGTTGGCGTCGATACGCATATCCGTGCCGACGGGCGACGTCCCCGGTTGCCCCGCGCAACCAGCCGCCAACACCGCAACACCTGCCAACAACAGGGCGGTTGCAAACGAGCGCGGGCGACGGCTTTGCCGGCCCGCATCATTCAAATTATCGGCGCGAAGGCAGCAAACAGCCGGCGTGCCGGGTTGATCACACGGCAGTGCGACAGCATCCTCGCGGCGGCCGCTGGCCGCAAGGCCTTTGCAAACAAAAGACGGCAAGGCGCCGGCTTTCGTTTTCGAAGGCGGTGAAAAACAGCTCCGCATGAGCTGTTTTCTTGCCGGGTTAATAGTATGCATAACTCAATCATAGCGCGACGATCCGAGCAGCGGCTACGCAAACCGCACCGCGCAAGCGACGGTAGCGCGGTAGAATAACGCCATGACGCTGCTCACCGTCGGTCTGAACCATATCACCGCCCCGCTATCGGTCCGTGAGACCGCTGCGTTTCCGCCCGAGCAGTTCGATGCCGCGCTGGACGATTTTCTGCGCCTGCCGCATGTGTATGAAGGCGCCATCCTGTCAACCTGCAACCGCACCGAACTCTATGCCGTGACCGACGCGCCGGGCGACGGCGCGCTGCGGCATTGGCTGTGCGAACAGCGCGGGCTCAACGACGACGATATGGCGCCCTACTTCTATATCCATCGCGACCGCGAAACGGTACGCCACAGTTTGCGTGTGGCCGCGGGGCTGGATTCGATGATCCTGGGCGAGCCGCAGATTCTGGGGCAGATGAAATCCGCCTTTGCTGTGGCGCAGGAAGCCGGCACCGTAGGTTCTGAACTGGGCCGCCTGTTCAGCCAGACCTTCTCGATTGCCAAACGCGTGCGGACCGATACCGCCATCGGCGAGAACCCGGTGTC
>DJIE01000201.1:0-9758 GCA_002433465.1 Salinisphaera sp. UBA6602 | reverse complement strand
CCGCAGATCCTCGGCCAGATGAAAAACGCCTACCGCAGCGCCCGTGCCGCGCGCGGCGCCGGACCGTTGCTCACCCGACTTTTCGAACACAGCTTCGCGGTCGCCAAACAAATTCGCAGCCAGACCGATATTGGCGCCAACCCGGTGTCGGTGGCCTATGCCGGTGTAAGCCTGGCGCGCCAGATCTTTGCCGACCTCTCGGAAACCGCGGCCATGTTCATCGGCGCCGGCGAAACGGTCGATCTCGCGGCCCGCTATCTCGCCGAGGCCGGAGTACAACGCATGATCTTCGCCAATCGCAGCGTTGAGCGCGCCCAGGAGCTGGCCACCCGCTATCACGGCTATGCGATTGCCCTGGCGGACATCAGCGCGCATCTGGCCGAAGCCGACATGCTGATCTCGTCGACCGCCGCGCCCGGCTATCTGGTGAGCTTCGACGAACTGCGCGACGCGGTTCGACAGCGCCGACGCAAGCCCATGTTCGCCCTCGACCTGGCCGTGCCGCGCGATATCGATCCCGCGGCCGGCAAGCTCGAGGATATCTATCTGTACTCGGTGGATGACCTGCAGAGCGTCATCGACGATAATCGCCGCTCGCGCGAAAAGGCGGCCACGCTCGCCGACGGCATGCTCGATGTCCGTATCGAGGAATATATCGACTGGCTGGATTCACGCCAGGCGATCGATACCATTCGCGACTTGCGTGGCCAGGCCGACGCGACACGCGAAGATGTGCTGACCAAGGCCAGGCGGCGGTTGGCGCGCGGCGAGAACGCCGACGACGTACTGACCTATCTGGCACGCACGCTCACCAACAAGCTCATGCACCAGCCCAGTGCCACACTGCGCAAGGCACGCGGTGCACATCAGCAGGAGCTGCTCAGCAGCGCCCGGCATCTGTTCCAGCTCGACAGCGAAACGCATGCCGAAAAACGCCGCAATCCGCTTTCCAAGACGAACATAGAAGATAACGAATGAAAGACTCTCTGCGCGCCAAACTCGAGGAACTGGTCGAACGCCACGAGGACCTCGCGCACTCGCTATCCGATCCGGAGGTCATCGGCGATCAGGACAAGTTCCGCCGCATGTCCCAGGAGTACGCCCAGCTCGAATCACTGGCGGCGGACTATCGCGCCTGGCGGGCGCTGGTCGACGAAATAGCCGATCTGGAAGAGATGGAGAACTCCGACGAGGCCGAGCTGCGCGAAATGGCCGAAGCCGAGCTCGACGATGCCCGTGAACGCCTCGTCGGCCTCGAAGCCGCGTTGCGCAAGCACCTGATCCCGCGTGACCCGAACGACAACGCCAATCTCTATCTGGAAATCCGTGCCGGCACCGGCGGCGACGAAGCCGCGCTGTTCGCCGGCGACCTGTTGCGCATGTATTCCAGCTATGCCGAGAAGCAGGGTTGGCAGGTCGAGATCCTGTCGGCCAGTGAAGGCGAACACGGCGGCTACAAGGAAGTGATTTCGCGTCTGATCGGCACCGGCGCCTTCTCACGGCTGAAGTTCGAGTCCGGCGCGCATCGCGTCCAGCGCGTGCCGGCGACCGAATCACAAGGGCGTATCCACACCTCGGCGTGTACCGTGGCGGTGTTGCCCGAACAGGATGAAGTCGGCGCCATCGATATCAGCCCGAACGATATCCGGGTCGATACCTTTCGCGCCCAGGGCGCGGGTGGCCAGCACATCAACAAGACCGATTCGGCGATCCGTATCACCCATATTCCCACCGGCGTGGTGGTCGAATGTCAGCAGGAGCGCTCACAGCACAAGAACCGTGCCCGGGCCATGAGCCTGTTGCAGACCAAGCTGCTGACTGCCGAACAGGACAAGCAGGCCAGCGAACAGGCCGCCACCCGTAAGAAACTCGTCGGTAGCGGCGACCGGTCCGAGCGAATCCGCACCTACAATTTCCCGCAGGGACGGGTTACCGACCATCGCATCAATCTCACCCTCTACAAGCTCGACGACGTCATGGCGGGCAACCTCGAAGAGATCGTGGACGCGCTGACCAGTGAACATCAGGCCGACCTGCTCGCCGAAATGGGCGCGGCCTGATCGCGCCGTCGTGAGCGCTACCGTCGATGCGCTGCGCCGTGCCGCGCTCGCGCGTTTGTCAGCACACGGCGACAGCCCGGCGCTGGATGCCCGGCTGTTACTCGAACATGTGCTGGGGGTTAACCATAGCTGGCTCGTCATGCATGGGCAGGACGTGGTGCCACCCGCCGCGCGCCAGCGTTTCGACGCGCTCGTCGAACGCCGGGCAGCAGGCGAGCCGCTGGCCTATATCATCGGCTCAATCGGCTTCTGGACGCTCGAGCTGAGCGTCACGCCGGATGTGCTCATCCCGCGACCGGATACCGAAACACTGGTCGAGGCCGTGCTTGAAGAGCACGACGCCGCGCCGCGTCGGCTACTCGATCTGGGCACCGGCAGCGGCGCCATCGCCCTGGCCCTGGCCGCTGAACGCCCGGCCTGGGCGATCACCGCCACCGATGCGAGCCCACAGGCCCTGGCCTGCGCCCGCAGCAACGCGGCCCGGCTGGGCCTGACCCGCGTCGAGTTCGCCCTGGGGCCCTGGTTTCAGGCCGTTGGCGACGGTCGCTTCGATATCATCGTGTCGAATCCGCCCTATATCGACGCCGACGACGCCCACCTGGGCGCGCCCGAACTCAAGCACGAGCCACAGGCGGCGCTGGTCGCCCCCGACAACGGGCTCGCGGACCTGCAGCATATTGTTGCCGCTGCGCCGCGCCATCTCGGCGCGGGCGGCTGTCTATACCTTGAGCACGGGGCCGAACAGGGCCCAGCCGTGCGCAGCCTGCTTCGGGACTGGGCACGGGTCGAAACGCTCGTCGACCTCGGCCACAACGACCGGGTGACCCGGGCCGTGCGCCCGGACGCTGTCGCCTGCGCCTAGTACCTGCGCGGGCGCAACGGCCTCAAAGACGATCCAGCGCCTGGGCCAGTTCCTGGGCGACATCCTCGCGTTCGTACAGATCGCCGACATAGCGGCTCACGACGGTGCCTTGCTCGATGATCAGTGTGGGCGTGGCCAGCAGCCGGGACTCGAGCGCACGTGCCGGCTCGCGCAACACGTCGACCACTTCAAAGCGGGCTTCGTCGGCGTTTTCGCGCACGCCAAGCAGTGACTCGATCGCACGCCGCGCACGCCGGGAGCTGGGTGAATCCCCCGCGACGAACAGACGTACGCGCAGCGAATCGCGCGTCTTTTCATCGTTCATCCCGCTGTCTTCGGGCTCGACTTCGTTCATCGTGACGACTCATCGGAAAGACGGTGGTCGTTGGCGTCCGCGCCGCGGCTGCGCAACAACTGGCCGCGATCGTCGGCACGCCGTTGGACATGGTCGCGCTTCTGGCGCTCGAGCTGTTCGAGTTCGGAGCGCTGCTGCTCGAGCTGGCTGCTCAACGTCGCGATCTGCTCCTGGGTCTGTTGGATATGCGTGTACATGCGCTGCCGGTCGCGCTCGTAGGCCTGCTGCTCCTGACGCCGGGCCGCCTCCGACTCCTGCTCCTGACGCAGCCGCGCGGACCCCATCAACATCTCGCCGCTTGCGATATAGACATCGGCCAGCTCCGGCCCGTCATCGGCGAGCGTGAGTTCGCGCATCTGGTTCGAATGATTGATACCGCGGGCCTTGATCACCGACAGCGCACGGTTGCGCTCGCCTTCGTCGACGCGATAGCTCACCCCCACCCACACATCCACGATGTTGGCCAGATGGCTTTCCATGTCGACCACAAATGTCTGCTTCGAGGACAGCGCGGTGAGATAGAGCGTGATTCCGCTCGCCTTGGCCAGATCCAGCAGCCGATCCGAAACATCCACGGCCATGTCCAGGCCACCGGACTTCACCAGTGCCGAAATGGGGTCGATGACCACGTGGTCGGGTGCGAACTCGCGGATCGCGTGATGGATATCGATATAGTGGGCTTCCGCGCTGGTGGCCCCGGCAAGCACCCCGTGCATCTGCAGCAGACCGCTCTCCACGTACGGCCGCAGATCGATGCTGACCGACTTGAGATCCTCGACGATCTGCTCACCGGCTTCATCGAAGCTGATATAGAGAACGCGCTCGCCTTTTTTGGCCATCTGGCGGGCAAAACAGGCGGCGAGGCTGGTTTTGGCCGCACCCGGCGGGCCCGACACAAGCACGCTGCTGCCGCGGATCAGCCCGCCTCGAAGCATGGTGTCGAGCCGCTCGATACCGCTGGCGATACGCTCTTCGAAAACCTTGGCGGTCAGCGGATGATTTTCCCGCTCGGCCACCAGTACGCCGCTGTTGCGAATCACGAACGGCATCTCGGCGCCGCTGCTTTCACCGCCGCGCAGTTTCACCACGCGCAGGGTGCGCGCGAACGTGCGCTTGTGCGGAATGTTGCGCAGACGAATCACGCAGTCGGCGACGTAGGGCATGTCGCGAAAATGTGTCGTGCCCGTGCTGTCGTACTCGTCGAGCTTGGCGGTCATGATCACCGCAACGCCGCAGTCGGTAAGCCAATGCTTGAGGCGAAACAGCTCGCGCATCGCCGCGACGCGATCGCCCAGCGTACCCAGCAGCGCGTCGAGGCCGTCGATCAGTACCCAACGCGCGCCGGTCTGCTGGATCTTGGCCTGGATCGACGCCAGCAGCCCGGAAATATCGAATGCACCGGCGTTCTGGAACTCGTCCTCGACCCGCGCCGACATCAGGTGAATACTGTCGGCCGCTGCCTCGGCGAAGCCCCACTCGAAAGACACGTGATTCTCGATCAGCTCGTCGGGGCCTTCTTCGAAGCCCACCACGATTCCAGGCCGTCCCGCATGGGCGTTGTGAACCAGTATTTCCAACGCGAGCACGGTCTTGCCCACGCCGGTGCCGCCATACACAAGGGTCAAACGCCGGTCGGGCAGGCCGCCACCGAGCAGGGCATCCAGCCCCTCTACCCCGGTCGGCAAACGGGACGTGGCAGACACTTCTGGCATGGACAAAGGGCCTATTCCTCGAGTACGGACGACGGATCGTCTGTCAGATTGCCGGTTTCACCATCCACGGGCAACAAGTCGTGGTTGTAGAGCAGCCACTCAAGATCCCCTGCTGCGAGCGGCAGGCTGTAGAGATAGCCTTGCGCCTCTTCACAGTGCCAGTGGCGCAACCATTTGCGCTGCGCCGGCGTTTCCACGCCTTCCGCGGTCACCCGGATATCAAGGCTGCGCGCCATCGCCACGATCGTGCGGGTGATGGTCAGGTCGCCCTTTTCGGCAGGGATGCCGTCGACGAAGGACTTGTCCACTTTGAGATAGGTGATTGGAAACTGGCGTAGATAGCTCAGCGACGAGTAGCCGGTCCCGAAGTCGTCGAGCGCCACCGCCACCCCCAGGGCCTGCAGCGCATGGAGCGTGTCCAGGGTGGCGCCGGCCTGTTCCATGAGCACGGTTTCGGTTATTTCGAGCTCGAGATGACGGCCCGCCAGCCCGGTCTCCTCGAGCACGGCCGCGATCTGCTCCACCAGATCAGTTTGGCGAAACTGGCGCGCGGACAGGTTTACCGCCACGCGCAGATGATCGTAGCCGCGCTCATGCAGGCGCTGCAGCTCATGACAAGCCTCGCGCAGTACCCACTGGCCAATTTCGACAATGAGACCGATCTCCTCGGCAATCGGTATGAAGTCCGCGGGCGAAACCATGCCCAGTTCGGCGTTCTGCCAGCGAAGCAATGCCTCGATACCGGTCACCGCCCCCGTGTCCACATCGACGAACGGCTGGTAGTAGACATGGAACTCGCGGCGTTCGAGCGCCCGGTGCAGGTTATTGCGCAGCTGCAGCATCCAGTGCGCGTTGGCATCCATTTCGGGGCGATAGAACACATAACGTCCATGCCCCTGACGCTTGGCCCGATACATCGCAAGATCGGCGTTGCGCAACAGGGTGTGCAGATCTCGACTGTCGTCGGGGTAACAACTGATCCCGATACTGGCGGTGGTGAACACGGCCTGGTCGTTGAGCGTGAGCGGCACCCGCAGCATTTCCTGAATCCGGGTGGCCACCTGTGCCGCATCCTCCGGTCTGGCGATGGAATCGAGCAGAATGACGAATTCATCACCGCCCTGACGCGCGACCACATCGCTGGCGCCCACCGCGGCGCGCAGGCGTTCTGCCACATGGCACAGCAGCTCGTCGCCAACCGCATGGCCCAGCGAGTCGTTGACCGCCTTGAAGCCGTCAAGGTCGAGAAACATCAGCGCCAGATGGCGCCCGTCGCGTTCGACTTCGATACGCGCCAGCTCGGCACGTTTTTCGATCAGCGTTCGGTTGGCCAGCCCGGTCAGCGTATCGTAATGGGCCAGATAATCGATGCGCGCCTCGTAGGCCTCCTTCACGGACAGGTCGCGAAAGATCACCACGAATCGGGCCGTATCCTCACCGCTGCCCGGCAACAGCGCCGTGATCTTGACGTATGCGGGATACGGTTCACCGTCGCGACGCCGACAGCGCACCTCGCCACTCCATCGCTGGCCAGGCTCGAGCCGTTCGACCAGACCGCGCGCGAACGCCTGCGCCTCGTCTGTTTCGCCAAGCTGGATCGGTGCGCCCAACGCCTCGACATCGTCGTAGCCGGTGATCCGGCTGTAGGCCGGGTTCAGCGCACGAATGCGTGCCTCGGCGTCGAGCAGAACCGCCGCCTCCTCGATGTGATCCAGCGCCGCCTGGGCGATGCCCGCACCGTCTGCGAGCGTCACGCTCGAACGCAGCACCAGGCTCGCGATTTGACCATGTACGGGATGATCGAAAACGTGCCCGGCCATCTGCGCGCTGAACACGAAGCCGTCGTGATGCCGCAACATCACCTCGACCGCCGCGCATGCATCGCCGGTCATGCGGGAAAGCGTGTCACCGGCGCGTTGCAACCAATCCTCGCCGGCCACTTCTGCCAGCTGTTGACGCGTTCGCCCCAGCAAGCGGCAGGCCGAGTCGTTGGCCTCGATGATCTCACCGGCCATCTTCGCGAGCACGAGCGCAGCCGGGCTGTGCCCGGCGAGATAATGAAAATCGCTCATGCGCTCCCCGCTCAGCTGTCGCATAGAATGTCGGTCGCAGCGGGTCGTTGCCGGTACCGCCTTTATCTGCCTTCCCATGCGCCCGGCGTCGAGCCCGACGTAGGCCGGCTTGTTTTAAAAACAGCTTACTCGCGTTGTAACGATCCCGGCTACGCCGATCGGATCAACCCGGCATCAGAATCTTCTGTCTGGGTTGCTAACACGCCCATACGCAAGCGTTGGCGCCGCGTCCAGCGGCCGCCAAGCCGCTGGACGAAACCACGCACAGATGCCGTCGTCTATTTTCTATGGTGTAGAGAACAGCCGACGCAGCCGGCTGTTCTGGTGCCGGGCTGACAGACCCGAACCGATCGCAGCCGGTGCCGCGTGTGCGTAACGCCGGCCAGCCACAGCGGCGTACCGGCACCGGCCGCGGCGCGATTATCCGAGCCGTTCAATCACCGCATCGGTAAAGCGCTCGGTGGTGGCATTGCCGCCCAGGTCGGGCGTCACGCGATCGTGCTCGGCAACCACCGAGCGCACGGCGCGGCGCAGCCGGTTGGCGTTCTCGGCCTGGTCTACGTGTTCGAGCATGAGCGCGGCGGCGAGAATGACGGACGTCGGATTGGCAATGCCCTTACCCGCGATATCCGGCGCACTGCCGTGCACGGCTTCGAACATGGCACAGGTTTCACCGATATTCGCGCCGGGCGCGAGCCCGAGCCCGCCGATCAGACCGGCACACAGATCGGAGAGAATATCCCCGAACAGATTGGTGGTGACGATGACGTCGAAGCGCTCGGGGTGCATGACCAACTTCATCGCACAGGCGTCGACGATCACCTCGTCGTGTTCGATATCGTCGTATTCCTCCGATATCTGGCGCCCCACCTCCAGAAACAGCCCGGAGGTCGATTTCATGATGTTGGCCTTGTGCGCCAGCGTGACCTTGCGACGGCCGCGCGCCCGCGCCATATCGAAGGCGAAGCGAATGATGCGCTCGCATTCGGAGCGGGTGATCACCGACAGCGCCTCGGCACGGTTGCCGTCTTCCGAGACCTTCTGGCCCTGACCGGAATACATGCCGCCGGTGTTCTCGCGCACGGTGATGATATCGAGGTTGTTGTAGCGCGACTGCGTACCGGGCATCGACAGCGTGGGCCGAACGTTGGCATACAGGTCGAAATGCTTGCGCATGGCCACATTGACCGAGCGATAGCCCTTGCCGGAGGGGGTGGTGACCGGGCCCTTGAGCACCAGGCCGGTGCGTTCGATCGATTTCAGCGCCGACTCCGGCATCACGTCGGACTCGCCCGCGTCGAGCGCCGCCTGGCCCACGATGACTTCCTCGTACTCGAACCCGGTATCCAGGCGGTCGAGTACCCGCAGCGCGGCATTGACGATATCCGGGCCGATACCGTCGCCCTTGATGACTGTGACCGGCGTTTTGCTCATGGCGAATCCTCTAAGCTTGGAAAATATCGGGGCGCGGCCCATAGCTGTGGACTCGGCCTCCTGCTGACCTCATCCTAGCACCGCATCGCCGTCGGGCATGGCCACGTAATGACTGGCACCCGTACGCAGCGCGCGGCAGAATTGCGTCGTAGGGCGCGCCACGGCGCGCAATTCGATTACCAACACGAGCCGACCATGCGCTTGAACGCGACTTCTCATATTCGTCTGCTGCTTTGTACGCTCGTGCTGCTCGCGCTCGTGGCGCCGGCCGTGGCCCTGGCCCAGGACGAATTCGACGACGACTTCAAACCGCCGGTCGATCTGGTGGTGGTCATGAAGGCCAACCGGGTGATGTATCTCTATGCCAACGGCGAGATGGTCGAGCAGTTCCCCATCGCCCTCGGCAAGAACCCGATCGGCACCAAACGCAAGCGCGGCGACAATCGCACGCCCGAAGGGCTGTATTACCTGGACTGGCGCAATCCGGACAGCATCTTTCACCGCTCGATCCATATCTCCTACCCGAACGCGCGCGATCGCGAGGACGCCGACGCCCGCGGCGTAGACCCCGGCGATCTGATCATGATCCACGGCCAGCCGGACTATGACGACCGCGAGCGCGAGGGCGACTGGACCAACGGCTGTATCGCCGTATCCAATCAGGCGATCGATACGATCTGGGACCGCGTCTACGACGGCACCCGTATTCATATCTATCCGTAGCCGGATTGAACGCGCTGGTCGATCACGCCCGCAGCCACGCATGACCCCGCATCAGCCGCGCACGCCGAGCAGCCTGCCCGCGCACAAGCACCGGGCACTGCAACGCGCCCTGCGTATCGAATGGCTGACCCTGATACTGCGTATGAGCGTGGTCGCCGCGCTCTACGCGGCCTTGGGTACGGCCCAGGCGCTGACCGCGATCTGGCTGAAAAGCCTGTGGGCGCTGTTGCCACCGCTCGCTTTTATTGTCGCCTGCCGGGTCGAGAACCTGCGGCCGACGCCACGCTTTCCCTACGGTTTCTATCGTGCCGGCACCATTGCATTCCTGAGCGGCGCCCTGGCCCTTTCGGCGATGGGCCTGTATCTGCTTTATGTCGCGCTGCGCGGCCTGATCGTGCTCAAGCATCCGGCATTAGGCACGCTTTGGTCACAGCCATTGCCGGACTGGCCGGGCTGGCCGATGCTCGCCGCACTGGCCTACAGCCTGCTCGTGCCCATTATCGCCGGACGTTCGCGCCAGAGCCTGGCGATCGATCTGCA